>JAMFRU010000103.1 GCA_026224875.1 Acidocella sp. | reverse complement strand
CTTCAATAAACTCAAACAATTCCGCCGCGTCGCAACCAGATACGACAAACTCCTCGCAAACTACCGAGGCTTCGTCATCCTCGCCGCCATAACAATACTGCTCAAATAATTCGTCACTACGCCCTAGTGTGGGCGGGTTACTGATGCCCGTTTCCGAGCGACCAACCCGGGTTCCGGTACGACCAAAATGGGCACGAAGAAGACCTCATGGTGACCTCCCCAGAGTGCGGCGGCCCTGGCTAAGAACAGTGTGAGACTATCCTCTCATTGCCATTGACGATTGAGAGCCAGGTTTATCGCTGATGGGTGCGCCATAATCTGAAGATTTGAATTTGTGTATTGAATTAATTCGATTCTTTGGCACGAATCTTGTAGATATTGGCTTGGTAAAAGTGGACTAAACAGGGCTTTTCATCTTCATCGCAACGACTGACGATAGATTGCCTCGATTTCTAGCCCAGTTTTTAGGCCTCTTTGAGAAGGAAAGGAGGTTTTTGTAGCCGACTTCAATCACTTGTCCCGGTAGCTCGTCAGGCTCATAACCTGAAGGTCGTCAGTTCAAATCTGGCCCCCGCAACCAGTTTAAGTTGTTGAAATATATGGACATTTCTGCCGAGAGAATTATTGGCGCGTAACCCGTCAGGTTTTTAGCCTGACGAGCCACCTTCATTATCCTAGTTTCTCCTGCAGAATCAACAGTCTGTTGAATGCGGAACGGGGGTATAGGTCTTACTCTGTTCTAGCGCATATAGCGGCAAAGCATAAATCTCCGTTCGAGTTATGCGGAGCGCCGGATTATGCGGAGTTCGCGGTGACCGCCGAGGACATTCGCCATTTCCAGGTCAACACGAGAGCGGCGCCCAGCCGCCAACGATCAATTGTTCCGTATCAGCATCGCGCTTCTTTTTCACGATCACGCTCGACCGGCCTAACCTGTTGTAGATTCCGACGGAAGCCGGCCACCATTCCGATTTAATTCCGGCCACTTTGCCGGGGCATCCGGGCGTTATTGGCTGGGTCAGTAACTCGGGCATTTGGCCTCTCGTGATCAACCACGAGGAGGGGCGGATGCCGGCAAAGCGAGAGCTGACGATGAGGCAGATACGATACACATTACGGCGGGCCAGCGAGGGGATCAGCGCGCGGCAGATCGGGCGGATGCTGGGCGTGGCGCGCAGCACGGTCCAGGATAATCTGAAGCGGGCGCAGGTGGCGGGGCTGGCCTGGCCTGGCCGCTGCCGGCCGACCTGACCGATACGGTTTTGGAGGAACGGCTGTTTGCCCGCAATGGTGCTCCCCGCGGGGTGCGCCGGCGTGCCGAGCCAGTTTGGAGCAAGCTGGTTTGTGAGCTCAAACGCCCTGGGGTCAACCTGATGGTGTTGTGGGAGGAATATCGCGCCGCGCATCCGGAAGGATACAGCTACAGCCGGTTCTGCGATTTGTTCCGGGAGTTCGAGGCGCGGCTGTCGCCGGTCATGCGCCAGGAGCACCGGGCGGGCGACAAGGTGTTTGTCGATTATTCGGGTAAAAAGCTCGGCATTACAGACCCCGCGACAGGCGAGGTGCGGTTTGCGGAGATTTTTGTCGCGGTGTTGGGTGCGTCAAATTACACCTATGCCGAGGTGAGCTGGAGCCAGACGCTGCCGGATTGGATCGGCGCCCATGTGCGCATGTTCAGGTTCTTCGGCGGCGTGCCGCGGCTGGTGGTGCCGGATAATCTGAAGTCCGGCGTCAACAAGGCGTCGTTCTACGACCCCAAGATCAATCTGAGCTATGGCCGGATGGCCGCGCATTACGGCATTGGCGTCCTGCCCGCGCGGCCGCGGCGGCCGAAGGATAAGGCCAAGGTGGAAGCCGGGGTGCGCTTTGCCCAGAGCTACATACTGGGCCGGTTGCGGGCGCAAAAATTCTTCTCTTTGGCGGAGGCCAACCAGGCCATTGCCGGCATGGTGGAGCGGATCAACGATCATATCATGCGCCGGCTTGGGGTCAGCCGGCGGCATCTGTTCGAGACGATCGAGCGCCCGGCTTTGGCCATGTTACCCGACACCGACTATGAATTCGCCGAATGGGGCTTTGCCCGTGTCTCGTTGGATTATCATGTCGAGGTCTGCGGGTATTTCTACTCGGTGCCGCATAATCTGATCCGGGCCCAGGTCAACACCCGCGCGACGGCGCGGATGATCGAGATATTTTTCCAGGGAAATCGAATTGCCGTGCATGAGCGCCGTTATGGCGGGTCCAGGCACGGCACCAACCCTGAGCACATGCCAAGCGCGCACCGGTGCTACGCCAAATGGACGCCGGAACGGTTCCGCCGCTGGGGCGCATCGGTTGGTCCTCATACCGAGGGCCTGGTCACGGCCATTCTGGCTAGCCGCCCGCACCCGGAACAGGGGTTCAGAACCTGTCTTGGTGTACTGCGGCTGTTCCGGGAGCTGGATAAAATCCGTGCCGAGGCGGTGTCGGCCCGTGCCGTCGCCTTTGGCGCGTTCACCTACAAGAGCATCGCCTCGATCATCGCCAACAAACTCGACCGCGCCGCCATCACAACCAGCGAGCCGCAGGTGGTGATGATCCATGGCAACTTGCGCGGCTCCAAATATTTTCACTGAAAGGACCAAACCATGCTCACCCACCCAACGCTCGACCTGCTCCAGAAGCTTGGCCTGCACGGCATGGCCAAGGGGTTTAGGGAGCTTGAACGCCAGCCTGAGGTTGCCGGCCTTGAACATGGCGAGTGGCTGGCTTTACTGCTGGACCACGAAGCCACCTTACGGCGGCAAAAACGCTTCGAGAGCCGCGCCCGCGCCGCCAAACTGCGGCAATCCGCCAGCATTGCGGATGTCGATTACCGCGCGGCGCGCGGCCTCGACCGTGCATTATTCCTGAAGCTCGCAGGCTGTGACTGGGTCCGTTCCCGGCACAATTTACTGATCACCGGCCCCTGTGGCGTCGGCAAAAGCTGGCTCGCCTGCGCGCTGGGCCAGAAAGCCTGCCGCGAGGATCTGTCCACCGCCTATCACCGTGTGCCGCGGCTGTTCTCCACCTTGGCCATGGCCCGGGCTGACGGCCGCTACGCCAGGACATTACGCCAGATCGCCAAGGTGGACCTGCTGATCCTGGACGACTGGGGCCCCGAAACCCTGACCGCCGACCAGCGCCGTGACTTGCTGGAGATCATCGACGACCGCCACGAGATGCGCTCCGTCATCATCACGAGCCAGGTGCCTATCGAGCAATGGTACGAGATCATCGGCGACCCAACCATCGCCGACGCCATCCTCGACCGCCTCATCCACAACGCCTACCGCATCGAACTGACCGGCGAGAGCCTCCGCAAAAAACAGAATCCCGCCGCCGCAGACGCCTGAACTTGACCCAGTAAAGAGACACGATAATCATTCAACCAGACCCAATCGATAACGCTCAGGTGGCCGACATCAAATCGGAATACCCGGCCGGCTTGAGATCGGAATCACTGGCCGGCTTCAAATTGGAATGCATGGCCGACTTCATCGGAATCCGCAGCCTGTCGCGGCGGCTCGTATTGATCCGCTATCCGCGTAAACTCCCAGATGTGCTCAGCGTCGAGGAAGTTGGGCGTTTACTAGAGGCAGCGCCAGGCGGTGGGTTGCGGGCGCCGCCGGTTTCGCGCCTGCCGGGCCCGGCGGACGTACCTCCGCGCAGCATATCGTCACGGGGGCGTATTGGCAGAACAAATACACCTTCAAAATTTCACCTAGCTGTCCAGCGAAGCCGAACTCCACGTCGCAGCCCTCGGCGCCGCGGTGGAACGGACGCAAGTCGACATCGATCTCGCCGCTATAGAGCCGCGGCCATTCCACCGAGGCGTAGCAGGTGAAATGCCGCCAGGCTTCGTCTTTGCCGTGCCGGCGGTAGGCGATCTGTTGCATGGCGGGGGTTTGCGGTTCCGGACAAGGGCAGCCCTCGGCTTCAGGGCAGTCGCGCGAGGCCATCTCGGCAGTCTCGAACATCAGGGCGAATTTGGTGAGTCGCAGCTCCGGATTGCCGGGTAGGTAGGGCAGACACTTGCGCCGGATGCGTGCGACCAATTCGCGCTGCGGCAGGTACGCTTCCTCGGCACGGCGGAACAATTCCCAGGCGTCGGGGAAATCGTGCCGCATGTCGAAGAAGGCCCAACCGTCGCCGGGAAGATACTTGCGGCAAGTGGCCATGGCGGCCTGGCGCAGTCCCTCACCACCTTCGCGCGAGGTGTAGTTGATATGCAGCACAGCGTCGGTCATCGTGTTTGGATCAAAATAATTGTTCTCTGGTGGCAGTTCGACACGCCAGCAGCTGACAGCCCCCATGTATTCAAACGGCAGATAGCGCGGGTCGCTGAAACTCAGTTCGAACATGCCGGTATCGTTCTGACCGCTCGAGGTTGCCACCGCCTCTCGCGCGCCCAGAATTTTCGCCATGCGCGGGTCGTCGGGGCAGAGCGTATAGCCATCCGCGTTGCCGGTCTCATGCGTGCAGCAGTGTGCCGCGGGCGGGCAGCAGCAGCCATGTGCCGGGGCGATCAGCCGCGGGTCGATGCGCGTGATGCTGCTGAGCAGAGTGAGGCGGCAATGCACGCCGGTATAGGGTCCGGTGACGCAAGGAATGGTGAGCGAGACGTTACGGATACGCCGCATATACTGGCCGGGGAAATCCTGATCAAACATCCATTCCGCCAGCTCGATCTCGCACGCGCCATCATGGCGCAGGCGGAGATAATCGAGCGGGAACGCGAGCCGCAACGAGACATGCTTGGTCAGTTCGTATTCACGGATATTCTCGTCGAAATAGGATTTCTCCATATGACGCAAAGCGGTGGAGAGCCGTTCGCCGGCCATCAAACCGTCATGCAGATCATCCCAGGCACTGGACGGCAGAAAATGCTTGGTGGTATGCCCGCGCTCCAGGTTAAAGGCACGCTGCGCCTGGCGGGCGGCGTGCAAGGCAAGGTCGTAGGCTTGGTAGTACAAAGCCGCGGCCTCGCGTTGCAGATAGAGATATAATTCGTGATTGCTGAATTTATCGCGCAGAAAATTCTGCACATCGGTGGCGTTTTCCATCTGCCGCTGATGCGCGTTCAAATCAACCAGCGCCTGGTCGCGCCGCCGCTGCGATCCCAAAATCTGACGCTCTGCCTGCTGAATTTCAATGGCCAAAATTTGGGTTTGATGCACCCAATCGGCGAGGCGGCGGATCCAGCCGGCTTCGGTATTGTCGAGCTGCGCATTCTCACTTTGAATTTGCGCTTCGTTGTTGATGATACGGGCAATGGCGGCGAACATGCCGCCGAGTTTGGTGCCCAGCGGCAGCCAGGAAATGGCCACAGGACTGCCGCCGAATCCGGCCGCACCGACGACAAAATCCGGAATCAAGCTCAAACCTTCGCCGATCGCCTCCATGGCATTGGCGGCTTCGCGCAACGAAAGCTCGGAGTTCATCAAGCTCTCATACTGGATTTCGTCGTTGATCAATCCGCCCGGCCCGGCATTGATGAGGCCCGTATAATAGATCAGATTTGCCTGACTCACCGCCTTGGTTTTTTGCAACGACTCGATCTGCCAATCGGCGTCGCGCCATTGGTCCTTTTTGGCGGCCAGGCTGATGGTAAGAATTTCACGTTCCTGTCCGGCGCGCATCGCCGCCAGGTATTCGGCATCGCCCTTCTCGAAGGCGCTCAGCAGCTGGCCACCAAGCTCCTGGACTTTGGCAGCATATTCCTGGGCTTTTTGGATGAGGAAGGTGAAACGGTAGGGGCTTACCGGGTGGCACCAGGCAGAATCCTCGGCGCAGGGCTCGAGGTTGTTGCGCCAGCCTTCGCGCCAGGGCGAATCGCCAAAATACGGCAAATCGCGGTTCGGTTTGCCGTTGCGCAGGCGGTGCGTGCTTAAATCATCGTGGATCACGCGCAGCTGGTCTTCCACCACCGTGTATAAATCGAGCAGGCGCGGGTTCAGGGCAGGGGTTGCCGGTTTGAAAGCGCTGATCGGCTGCGGGATGGCCGGAGGGGTAAGGCGCACGGTGCGCGGCCTACGGCCCAGTACCAACCGCGCCGCGTCGAACAGCACGCGGGCTTGGGCGAAGGCCTCCGGCGATTGCCGCCGGCGCATCATTGCATGCCCCCATTCCACGAGCGTTTCCAGGTAATGCAACACGATGGCGCGCTGCTCGGCTACGTCGCAGGAGATATCCGTGCTGTCGCAACAGGCGCCGAGCGCCGCCGTCGCGGGTAGCTGAAGGTCCTCTTGGGTCTGGACCTGAGTTTCGACCGGTTGCGGGTTGTTCTGCGCCGGCGTGTCCGGTTTGCAATCGATCCAGGTGCAGTCATTGGCGAGTGGATCAAACGCCAGGCGGTACCAGCGCAGCGCGGGCTCGAACCGGCAATGCGCGCGCAGCCAGCGCGCGACGGCCAGGGATGGGGCAAAGTTGGAGAGCGGGAAAGCTGGTTCGCCCGGTTCGGCATAGGCAAAGTACGGATAGGCGGGGAGCTGTCCGGCAAACGGGCTGACGGCCGGCGGCGGCGCCACCTGCGGCATCACCAGGGCCCCGTCCCAGGCGAGGTCGTAACGGAAGCCGGGCTGGGGGTTGCCGGCCAGCCCTATGGGGCTTTGGCCGTTGGTGACGGTGAAGAACAGCGAGTCCACACTGCGTCCCTGGAAGACCAGCGCCGGGCTTTGCCCCGCCGCCACCGGCACGCCGAGATGCGAGCGGCGCGGCTGGTGGAATACGCCATTATGAACCCGGCACCAGGCAAGCCGTACCATGGGCAATGCCGTCCAATCGAGCAGCGGCGGCAGTTGCGCGGGATCCTGCCAATACGCGGCCTGCTGCTGTGCGGGATCGTAATAATCGTCCTGGAAGCCGTATTGGAAACCGTCATCGCTTTCGGCCGGCGGAAGAGTGCTGAGCTGCGGGGCGTTGTCGTAATACTCACCCTCCACCAACCAAAAATAATATTCATCGATGCCGGGTGGATGATCGCCACCGCATTGATGACAGCAACTCACGCAGTTTTCTCTGGTGCTCCCATGCGGCGCAAACGGCGTTGCGGCAGCCGGCGTTCCCGCAGCGGCGACGCGCACGAAATTCTCTCCCATCCTTATCGCCGATTGCAACCACAGCGGCAGTCCGGCAGCTGTGGCGCCACCGGCGCCGGCGCCGGGTGGTGGCGCGGCTTGCGCCGGAATGGCGGCGAGCCAGCTTGGGCGCGCATCACGTTCCGGCGTGCCGATCAGCCCCAGCCCTTCCACCGGTGCGGCCAGCTGCAGCAGGGAGGCGGGCTCACGGGCCTGCTCAAGCGCGAGGCCCGCATGGTCCGGCACCAAATTGTTATCCGGCCACCATTCCAGTCCGCAGGGTTCGGCACAGCTGAGCGCCGCCCCCTTCAGGCTGTCTTCCAAAAAGCGGAAAGCGGGCACGGTTTTGGCTTTTTCCAGTGCCTCCCATTCCAGCCAATTTTCCTTGTACAAATGCCGCTGCTTGCAGGCCTGCCAAATCTCGTAGCTGGCGAATTCGCGGTCCCAGAGCCGGGCGAAATCGCGCGTGACCGTCCAGCCCGCTTCCAAACCCAGCCGCGCGCGGCGGATGTAGGCCTGCGCGGCGCTGATCACATCTTCAATCCTGCTCGCATGCTCATGCAACCCGGTCTGCACGTCCAGCAGCAGCAGATCGCTGAGCTCGCGCGGGGTGGTGGCGTAGAGCCCAGCCTGCCAGGGCAAAGCCACGCGGTTACCGTGGCACAGGTAGGCCAGCAGGGCGGCGCGGCCGCGTTGGCGCAACCCGTCGTTCAGCCGCTTGATGTCCTCGTAACGGCGTGGTCTGCCGTCGTCGAAGGCGCCCTGCAGCACGAAAGCGAGCAGATTGGCGTTACCTGTCTGCGTCTCCGCGGGCAATACGGTGCTCGGGTTGTCGGATGCCCAAAGGTCCGGCCGCGCCTGCATCACACCCGTTGAAGCGAAATGCTCTTGCGCGGCGCAGAGCCACCGGTTGGCATGCCAGGCGCGGATCACCCAGCGCTCATCGAGGAAGTTCTGATACTCCAGGTGATACACTGCCGCCGTTTGGCGCTGGAAATAACGCATCTCAAGCGGCCAATCTTCCGCAGCGGCGCCGATCTGGCGGAGCAGATAAGCGGCATTGGCGGGCTGCTTCTCGGCGGCTTCCAGAAAGATCTCCCAAACCGCGTGGCCGCATTCGCGCTGCACCGCGGCGCGCATCGTGGTATAGTCGAACAGCCGCTCCCACCAGTCGAACATGGCCTGCACCCGCTGCGGCGAGGGAGCGGTGCGCTGGTCGCCTGCTGGCGCGTCATAATCGTCGCGCACAGGCAGATAGTTGAGATCGAAATCTGCGAGTTGGCGTGTGAAAATGCTCCCAGGGCTCGCCTGAAAATACCCGGCACCGGCAAAACCGTCCGGTGCGGCCAGCAAAGTGGCCAACTCAGATGGCTCATGTGGATGCTGCGCCGCGCGCAGCTCGAGCCGGTGCGTGAACAGCAATGCCTTATAGGCGCGCTGATAGGTGCGGCGGATATCGCGCAGCGAGCCGGTATAAAGCTGCGCCAGAAACGCACTGGCCCCGGTGCTGACCGGCGTCAACCCTGCACCGAGCGTGGCGCTCTTGCTGATCTGGAATAATTTATCGCGTGGGATTTCGATGCGCTCGTGCTGACTGTCGGGCCCGCTGTACTTCACCTGCAGGCCGGTATGCACCGGTGCTACCTGGTCGGCGGCGGCAAAAATAGGGGCGGGCTGGGTGAGTGAAAGTTTGATCTCATAGGCGCCGCGGCGTAGCATCACCTCGCCGAAGCGGCGGTCGGTCTCGCTCGGCCAGCCGTGGCTCAGCAACGTCCAACTGCGCGTGCCGCGTGTCAGTACAAGCAACCAACTGCGCCTGGAGGCGGCGTCGTAATCGGCCGGCTCACCTGGCGGCGTCCAATCTCCGGCGGTGAATTCGTAATGCCCCTCATGTTCGATCAGCAGTGCTCCTGACCACACGGCAGTAAAACCCTCCGCGCCGCCCAGCCACTCATTTGAAAGATCCTTCTGTAGCAGCCCATTGTGTACGGCCACGAAGGTGCCTTGGCCGGCGGCTAGCGGTGCGTCCAGTCCCGGCAGTACGCAAGGAACGGGCAGATTGTCGTGGTTGCGCGTGCGTCCAAACATGCCGAGCCCGCTGCATGGCTCGCGCCACGCCACGCCGCCGCCGGCGACGCTGTATTCGCCGACGAGTCCGGTACCGGTCAGCGCCAGCAAGCCCGCCAGCGCCCCGCCGCTTGGCAGCGGCCAGGTGAAACCGGCGTGTGTGCCATCATTGTTTTCCCACACCGGGTTGGGGTCGGATGGCGTCGGTGCCAGCAGATTCTCATCCGCCGCGAGGTTGCGCAGGACCAATGCAGCCACGGCTTCGCCGTCGTCCCGCGCGCCGCCGCAGGTCTGCGCCGCATGCCCGGCGAGATGCGCCGCAATGATGCGCGCGCGTATGTGGCATAGCGCGAATTGTCGGCGGAACCAGGCGAAACGTTCTTCCTCGTCGTGCGCCTCCACCATACGGGCCTGCGCCTCTGGAAAATCTTCGAACAGCAGCGCGAACGTCGCAAGCTGGGCGCGCGGCTGGTAGTACAGATCCTGGATCGCCTGCTGTTCGGCGGCGTTGAAATCATGGCCGCCTTCCAGCCGGCGGCGCAGGGCCGCATCGTCGAGTGGCAGGGCGGTGGTCAATCGTTCCGAGCCGGAATCGTAATGGAATGGACCGCTGGAAGATGTATTCCAGACCGCCGGCGTGGTGTTGGCGGCGGGCAGCGGCGATTGGAAGAGCGCTGCGCCTGGTGGTACATGCGTGCCGCTGCGATCCAACACGCGTGGGAAAAAATGCTGGCCGAGAGAGAGCACATCCGCCGCGGCAAAGCCAAATTCGCTCTGCAACGCCGCCGAGATACGCGGCCAGCTCCATTCGTGCGTTTCTTCCTCCGCGTAACCCGCTTCGAGCAATGCATGCCGCAACGCCCAGATGCTGTGGCGCCGCTCGCCGCGGTGGTCATGCTCCTCTTCCGGCAGGTTGAGCGGCAGCAGCTGCGCCTCGGTTTCGTCCTGCAACGGAAAGGGCGAATGAGGACCGCTGGGACCATCCACCGTGAACAAATAGAGCAAATCATCCAAACTGAAACGCGAGGCATGGATTTTCGCCAGCACTTCGGCAAAGCGCAGAGTATGGGTCGGCGCGGCGTGCCAGCTGTCGGTCGCCGAGGCGGGGTCGAACCCGGCCAGACGCGAGAGCGGGTCGAGATGGTTGGTCAGCGCCTCTATAAAATCGCAGTCGCGCCTGGCGCCATGGCGGCGGCTGGAAAACGCTTCCACGCCGCGCAGAAGCTGGCGCACGGCCCAGCCCCATTTTGCCGCTTGCGGCTGCGCCCACAGCGCCAGCAGTTGGGTCCGGTCAGCATCCACGGCGTTCGCCGGCAGCGGGCTCGTAGCATCGCTCAGGGACAGGCGGAAATCATCGCGCAGCATCTGGAAGGCGGCGAGCTGACGGATGAAATCCTGGTTGAGTGTGGTGCCGTCAAACAGCTTCAGGACGTCGCAAATATCCCGAAATTCGGCAAAACTGTAGCCGCAGCCGCAGTTTTCACGCAACTTTCGCCAGAGTCTGGTGAACACATTGAGTTTGTGCAGGCCAAGCTCCACTGGCGTTTCTGGCGGAAAGGCGATGGCGAGATCATCCATGCAGCACGGCTCGCAGAGCGGAAAATTGGCGTTTCTTTCATTCTCGCGCGCCTCCACCAGCGTGCCGTTGCTGAATGGCACATAACCGCTCTGCCAGAGCGCTATGAAGTCACAGTAGCTAAGGCAGGTGAGGCGGAGGAATTCCGGGACCTGCAGTGCCGTCGCGGTCCAACCGCCGGTCGCGTCCGTGCCCACCGCATAGAGCAGGCGCGGGTCGATGCTGCCGCTCCCCGCGACGCTCGCCGTACCGCCCGCGACGTCGGCCGCACCACCCGCCACGCTGTCCGTATTGTTTGCACCGTTATCGTTCGCGTCATTGCCGAGCAGCGGATCGCCGCGCAGGTCGGTATCGCCGCAGGCAGCAGCAGGCTGGCCGTTGAAAAGTAGGCGGTATTCCTGCGGTGTGATGCCGAGATACTCAATCGCGATATCGATGCGTACAGGATAGCGCCAGAGATAATCCGCGAACTTGCTCGGCTGCTGCCCAGGATCAAGCACGAATTCGGTGATGCAGCGGCGGAAGCTGCGCATTTCCTCGAAGCGGCAGCTACGCAAATAGGAAAGGTAGCTGCGGTTGACGTCCAGCGCCTGATTGTAAGGCAGCTCGCAGGCGGAAAAATCCACCGCCAGTGCGTTGTACACGGCGGGTTCGACCGCGGCGTTGGCGGGTAGAGGTGTTGCGGGTGTAGAATATTCTGGAATCGCATTAAATATCACGGCCGGGTCGTTGCAGGCGGCGCGGTCCGGCGGGCAGGGAGTTTCCTCGCACAAGGTGAAGCCAGCCAGCGCATCGGCGCTGGTATCGTACACGACGCCGGCGGGTGTCGTGCCGGGTGCGGCGATAATTTCCGCAGCGAGCGCTTCGAGGTTTTCATTCACCAGATCGATGACGGGGAGCGGTGTAAGCAGATTTGCGGTGCTGGCGAGCAGATTGCCGAGCGGGCCGCGCCGCGCCGCGAGCAGGGTGCCCAACGTCGTTGTGGCCCCCGCGGGCAACGGCTGCGCGCAGGTCGATGTTGGTGCCAGCTGCAGCAATTCGTTCAGATACGCATTCGGCCCGAGCGGCGAAAGGCTGAGCGGCGGAATGCAATTGGTCAACATGCCATCCGGGTTGACCGGCGTGAAACCATTGCCTGGCCCCGGTGGTTGCGCCCCGGTCCCGGCCTTGGCGTAGATCGTGCTCCCCGCCGTGCCATAGGCAACGGTGCCGAGCAGGGCCTGTTGGAATTCCACGCTGGTTAGCGAGGAGATGTCTGACGCGGAACGGAACCCACAGGAGTAGAGTGCCTCGACGAGCGAGAAGCCGAGCACGCCAGTATTGGGTGAGGCTGTGGCACTCGCCAGCACCGGATAGCCCGCCCCGGCGACCAGACCGCACAGCGCGTCGATGGCGGTGATGGCTTCGACCAGCCAGGCCTGCGCAGCGGCATCACCTGGGCAGACGCTGGTGGCGGCGCTGGCCAGATTGGCCGGGTTGGCGATGCCGCTGCCGAACGTGAATGCGGAATCATAAATTGCCAGGCAGGCGCCGATCCAATCCTTCGAAGGCATCGGCAGCTGCGGCAGCCCCCCGCCGGTGGCTGCCGCCAGGTTGGGCGTGAAGATGATGTTGGTGAGCTTGGGAATGGTCGCGGTGAGATTGTTGCTGAGCGTCACGCTCGGCGGATTGGTCCCCGGATTGACCGCGGTGACCGTCGTTCCCGGTGGAATCGCCCCGTTGACCGCCGGACAGCTGACCGACATGCCGGTACTGAGGTTATTAACCGAAATAAAACTCAGCGTATCGCTGCCGGCATTGCTGCCGGCGCTGGTGGCCAGGTTGACGGCGCTGACCGGGCCGCTCTCGGCGGCGGCAAAGAATTGCCGTACGGTCTGGATGAAGGCGGCAATGCCTGCTACTGTGCCGCCTGGCATGGGCGGCAGCCAGGTTGGGTTGGTGGTGAACAAAGCGGTCCATTGCGCCGCCTTGTAACCGGCCAGTGTGGCCAGCGTCGGAGGTGTCAGCTGGCTGAGAATCTCGATGCCCAGTGCGGTGTCGAATGGCGCGGGAATGATATAGCCCTGCGTCAATGCGGAGAGCACCAGCCCCAACATCGCCTGCGGCTCGTTTGCTGCTGCAGTGGGCCAAAAAATCGCCACATCATCCCCGGGCTGGTAGGTCTCACTGCTGACCGATCCCGGCACCGAGGTTGGAAATGCCAGCCAGGCCTGGATGAGTGCAGGCAATTGGCTGAGCACCGGTGCCGCGCCCGAGAAGGCGGGGGTGAAGGTGATCGAAGCGCCCGCCGCCAGGTTATTGAGTACCGGCGCCGATAGCGTAACGCTGGTGGCGCCGGGCGCCGCGGCGATGGTAGCACCGGCCGGAATGCCGGGGCCGTTGACCAGGACGCCGGCGGCGAGACCCGCCGTGCCGGCAAATGACAGCGTGGTGTCTGATGGCGTGGTGGCGGAGGTGAGCAGGGTGATGGTGCCGAGCGGCGCGAGCGAGGTGCCTGAGCCCGGCGGTATGCCGAGCGCGAGTAGCCGGCGCGCGGCCTGTGCGGTGTTGATGGCGGCAAGGCCGCCGGTGACGAAGGCCTCCGCGTCCGTTACCGTGCCGGCGGAAATGGCGGTGGTGAATTGCGTGAGCAGATGCGGCAGTTGGTCGCCGGTGGCGAGCCCATAGCGCTGCACCGCCCCCATGCTGCTCGGCAGGGCATAGGCCAAGCCGTAGAAATACGCCGCTGGCACGCCGAAGCCGCCCGCTGGCGCGAGCCCGCCGATGCCGGTCAGGATGATCTCCGTCTCGCTTGCCGGACTGCTGCTTGGTTGGCCGGGGTTGACCGGGATATCGAGCAGCACCTGCGTTGCCGCCAGGCTGAATTGCTCGCATGCCACCGCCGCGGACAGCGCGTAGATGAAGCCGGTGAGCTGGTTGGCATTGGCGTTGGTTGCGGCGTAGTAGCTTTTCAGCTGCGCCTCGAATTGCTGGCGGTCGCCCTCGTCCTGGTTCACCGAATTGCCGCTTTCGAGCAGGCTCCCGTTATTCGGCGGGTAGGTGTACATATCCTCCACCGGCTCCGGCGGCGTCGGCAAAGCCGGCTGCTGACTCCAGAGAATTTCGTATGCGATGTTCTGGCATTGCGCTGGGGTGAGCGTTGCGAGATTGGCGCCGAAACTCACCGTCCCCGCCACCGCGCCGGAAAGCTGCTGGTTGAGCGTAATGACATTGCCGGCGACAGCGGTGACGATGGTATCGGCGGGCAGATAAGCCGCGGTGGCGGTCATTCCGGTGACGATCCCGGCGGTACCCGCGGGCACGGTGATTTGGCTTGCTCCTGCCGCCACGGCGCTCGGCGTCACCACCACGGCCGGCCCGGGATCATCGGCCAGCACCGCCTGCACCGTGGCCAGTAGCGCGTCGAAGGCCGGAGGCGCGCCGTTGCTGGGCAATTGCAGCGTCAGCGGGTTGGCGGCGGTGGGCGGCGGCGGCAGCGAGATGTAGACATTCGGTGTGAGCTGTGACCAGGCGTCAGAGCTGCCGCCCGCCGGCCAGTTGCTGAGATCCGGCGCCGTACCACTGGCCAGGGTGAGGTCGTAATACGCCGTGACGGTAGGTTCCGCCTGTGTTGCCCATTTGACCGCCAGCTGGATGTTCTCCAGCGTTAGCGCGCCGGAGATTTCGATGATGGCGGTGGCGACGGATTCCAGCGCGAAAACATCGGCAAACATATTAGGGTCGAACCCGAAATCGACCTGCTGCACCAGCCCGGTGGTGGTGCCCGACGGGTAGGGCGGCTGGCTCGAATTGACGTAGAGCGGAGGGCTGCCGCCGTCGGAGGTCCAGAACCCAGAAGGGGAAACAGCGTTATAGCTCGCGGTGCCGATCGCGGGGCCGGGCGGCTGGCTGCCGGCGGTGGCAAAATCCAGCGCATAGGCGGTGATGGTGAGCCCGCCCAGCGCGCTGAGATAGGTGGAGAAAGTGATTGCATCCACCGGCGTTTGCGGCACAATCCGCACCACGATGTAATTCGGCATACTCCGTCTCCCGTAAAACGCGTTGCTGGTTCAGGATTTCTTCGGTGTTGTTTTGGCGGCCACCGGCTTGGTCCGTGGCGCGGGCGTGGCACCAGCCGGAGGAATACCGGCGGCCGGTGCCGTGGCCGTGACTGGCACAGCGGTGGTAACAGGCGCAGCGGCAGGTGCAGTGGCGGGGGAAGTAGCGGGTGCAGTGGCCGGGGCGCCCAAGGGCTTGGCGAGCTGCGAGGTCGGCACCACTATGCCGGCGATATGTGCGAACGGCACAAACACAGCCGGACCCGATGCTGCGTAGTGCTGCAACTCATCCGGCAATAGCCGTGTCGTAAGCGCCTCCGATTGCAGCCAGACACCAGGCAGCTCGACCCCAAGCAGTTTGAACGGTCGTGCCTTGGTATCATGGAACAGGGTCGGGATGGCCACCATGATCGTGGTATTGATGTAGCGTTTAAAGTTGATGGTCATGAAGGTTCATGCTCCGTGTATGGGAAGCCTTGCCGTTCGTCGCTGCGAGCGTCGGGCATAGGTGGCCCTGCCAGGTCATTCAAATTCTAGCTCCGCGTTTCCTGCGATCGGACGAATGATCGTCCCGGCGTCGGCCAGCTCCTTTGCACCCGGGGTAAACCGGTGCGATTTCAGAACGGATTTGCCGCCGTTGGTGGGCGAGACCGCGGTTGCGCCGGCTTTGGTCATGCCGCGTAGTTTCGCTGCGATTTTCTTCCATTTCGGGTTGATGGGAGCCGTTCCGGTGCGGCAGGCAAGCCAGGATTGCTGTAGTGAGCCCGCCTGTTCGCGCCCGACATCGAGGTAGAGCACGCCCGGCAATTCGTCGGCGAGGCTGGAGGCAGAGCGCACCGTCGCGGATGGCAGGCGTTCGGTGAAGAAGAACCTGTCGCAAGGCCCGCTCACGATCATGCTCTCGAGCGCATTTTCTTTTATCTCTGAAATGGAAAAGGGAGGGTCGAGGATTCCTGCGAACAGCAAACCGTGTTCGCGCAGACAATCGCGCACGAAGGGTACGAGTTCCTGTGGATTGGCGTGAAATGGGATTGAAATATCGGTCATGATGCGATGTCACTTCTTGTTGTAGGGTACGAAGTCCGTGGGGATGCCGGCACCTTGAAGATCCTTCTGCGCGGCAGCCTCGCGCGGCACGGGTGTTACATTGTCCGCCTTAACCTTTCCAACATTCACGGCTTTCACCTCGTTTTTGGGTGTCTTGTAGAGGATGTCTGGCCGGCGCGTCGCCTTGACGCCGCCTGGTGTCGGCACGACGGCTTCCGGCAGGTTGGGCCTTTTCCCACCCGCGATGACCTTGTTGCCCTGTGCCTCCAAGGCGTCCGCCGTTTTTTTGATCGTCTGGTTGTGCGGTCCCTCCATCCCAACCTTCGGGCCTCGTTTCTGAGGGACTTTTACGGGTGCGGCCGGCGCCGCGTCTGGCGCTTTCGCGGCCGGCGTGGCCGGCGCGGCGGGCTCGCCTGCAGGCGGCGCCGGTGGCGTGGTCGGCGGCGGCGTCTCCGTCGGCGGCGCGTTAGGTGGTGGCGGCGGCGCGGGATCGCCCGGCGGGGCCGCCGGCGGTGCGGGATCGGTCGGTTTCGGCGGTTCGGGTGGCGCCGAGCCGCCGCCCGTGGACATGGCGGTGTGCAACGCAGCCAGGCCTTGATGCATGTTGTAAACACCCGCTGCGCCTACGGCCACCGCGCCGGTGACGATGGCAGCACCGCCGACCACAGCGCCCACCGATACAGCCGCCACGGGCGCTGCAACAGGTGTTGCCGCGCCGAGCGTGGCAACCTCGCCGATCGCCGCGGCGCCGGTGCCTGCCACGCCGGCGGCGCCGACGGTTAGACCCGCGGTCACTCCGACGCCGCTGCCATAGACCTCCAGCATGCCTGTGGCGAACTGGCCTACAGCTTTACCGACCTCGAATGCCTGAGACGAACCGGGCGGCGACGGCGCCATCGTGCCGAACGGGGCGATTGCCTGGACCGAGCCGTACACGAACCCCAGCCCAGCCTGGACCGTCGACGAATTACGCGCTGCCTCCTTGGCTTTTGCGAACCATCCGCCCTCCTGTCCGTTCTGGTCCGACAGCACGATCGGCCGGCAGCTGACAAAGCGGTATAAATTCGCGCCGTCCTTCAGCCCGCTTGGGTCCGCCGCGGTCCAGCGGCCGAGCCAGGCGGCATAATACCGTGCGCCGTAATAATAGAAGCCGTTTTCGGAATCGCGTTCCTTGGCCGAATACCGGTAGCGTTTGGCGCTGACCTCGATGCCCCCAGCCACCTGGAAAGTGGAGCTGCCATAGGGGTTATATTCCTCATACGTAATCAAATTGCCGGATGCATCCATCTCCAGACAGGCCGAGCCCAGATGATTGGCGAGCTGGTAGCGCAGCAGCGACAGCGGCGTATCGACCGCACGTCTGTGCTCGGTGACGAGGGTATCCACCAGCGCGATGCGCTGCTTGTCATCCATGATATGCAGCGTTTCGCGTTCCAGCTCCACCACGCCGTGCACGCCAAAGCTGCGAAACACTTCGAACCCGCCAATATAGCGCCGTTCGTCGCGCTTGCCGCCCCCGGGGCGGAGTGATATTTTGCGCACACGCTGCCCGGCGGCGTCATACACATACCAGGTCGCCTCCGAGACGCCTTCGTTGACAACCTGGCGGCTCGTGGTCCGTAACTGATCGTGGAAATCCCAATCCAGGCGCGGCAAGTGCGGCATCTGCGTGACGTTGCCGTGGGTATCGTAACGGTAACGCTCGGTGAGGGTCCACGGCCCATCCTGCGCCGAGGTCCAGCTCAGCCGATTGCTGTGGCGCCATGGCTCCAGCAGGCTCGGTGCCTCATAGCCATACTCACGTTCCCAATTGCCACCTTCGGCATGGTGGCGCATGGCGATGAAGTTGCCGACGGGATCATATTCATAACGTTCCACGTAGGAGCGCACCGATTGCAGGTCATGCAGCCTGGCCCCGCCGACGAATGGGAAATCACGGTAATCTCCATCCTTCGGCGCAAAGGAAAAGGCGGACTGGGCGGCGTGCTCGCGTCCGGTCGCCTGGAGCAGCCGGTAGAGCGGGTCGTAGGTATAGTTGCAAACCGGCTCGACCCTATGGTTGGCATGAAATACCGGCCGTAATGCCGCATCCGCGATGCGCGTGATGTTACCGACGGCATCATAGGTATAATGCAGGTCCTGCACGCATCCGGGCTCGGCGAACAGCGCCGCACCGTCGCCGGATTTGCGCCGCGTTTTCAGGTTTGTCAGGCGCAGCGACCGGGGATCGTACCGGTAGCTGGTCTGAGCGCCGTTGCCATAGCCAATGTAGCTGCGCTGGCCCTTGGCATCGTAATTGATATGCTCGACAAAACACTGCCAGATCAGACTGCCATCGAACTCCGCTTTGGCGCCGCGTAAATTAACCTCGACCGCCTCCAGCAGGCTGGCATCGTTAAAGCGCGGGCGGAACAGGCTGCCATCCGGCGCGGTGACGAGGATCGGACGGTTCAACGCGTCGTATTTCGTGTCGCCGGTGTATAAATCCGCCTCCAGCGTAGGCGTCTCGGCCCAATCCGGCGTGGTGCGAAAATCCTGCGCGAACCGGCGCGCGGTGGTCAGGCTGTTGCCCTTGAAATCGTAGCGCCCGGCTTCGACCAGCCCGGCGCCGTCGTAATGCCTGAAAATCTTGCCGCCCAGATTTCGGGCCCGGCGCTCCGCCGCGTTCAGTCCGCTCTCGGGGCTGTCGCCATAGACCATGCGCTCGAACATGATCTCATGGCCGAAATTCTGCTCACCTTCATTGCCGCCCCGCACGAAGCTTCGCAACGGCCGGTGCAGCATGTCGTATTCCATGAGCAGAGCGTAATTACGGCTGTTCCACGTGCGCAGCGGCTTGGCCGCCACATCGGTCAATATCCAGCGCTCACCGGCTTCCATGCTGAGCTGGCGCAGTTTGCCGCCCAGCATGTCGTAGTCATTGCGCTGGATCACGCGGCCGAGCGCGTCGATCACTTCGCGCGGATTGCCTTCGATATCCAACACGCTGCGTGTGGCATAAAGCAGCCGTCCCCCGCTCGCATCGACACCATTATCGGAAATGCTCAAAAAGCTACGGCCCAGCGTATCGAAATGCGTCATCGCGGGCGTGTCGGCGCATGCCCCCGCCTTCTCCGCCGCTGCCCGCTCGTGCGGACCGAACGCGCCGCCGATCCGTTCCTGGTACCAGCTCGGCAGATAGTCCGCCTCCGGCAGCAGGCGGAAAAACGGGCCGAGCAGCGGGTCCGCGAGCGGATTGAACGTTACCGTGTCATTGGCATCGAACACGGCCTGCTTCCAGGCATCGAACTCAGTCTTCTCGAAGCTGTGGTCCGGGTGCAGCGCCGCCACCACACGTTCCACCGGATCGTAGAAGAGCACGCTGCTGACGCCCCATCGCTCGATCCCGTACTGCGGGGTGGCGCTGAAAAAAGGCTCGTATTCGCGTACCGGCTTGCCTTTGTTGTTGTATATTTTGGCACCCGTCCCAACCCAGCGCGGGTTGATGACCGGGCTGTGCGGGTCGTGTATATCGAGCCTGCCGGGCTCCGCCTGCAGCTTTGTCTGGGCGAGGCGGCCAAACCCGTCGGCATAGGCAAATTGCAGCTGCACGCGGGTCGCTTTGCCATGCGCGAGCGCGCTGACATGGGTTTCCCGCGCGATCGTGGCTGTGCAGGCAGGAACGCCGTGCCAGTCATAGACGATCCGGCTGGTCGCGGTTCCGAGATATTTAACCGCCAAATCGGCCGGTGCGGTGGCGGCGAAATATGCCGCGATCTCGCCGGGCGACAGGTCGGTGACGAAACGCTCAAACGAGTCACCCTCGGCAGAACCGTCGTCTTTGCCTAACAGCGCGGTGCCGGCCAGCATGCCGAGCGCATCGTAGCGTGCCTGCGCGCGGTTGCCGTTGGTATCGGTCAGGCAGTCCAGTTGCAGCACGCGGTAATCGAAAGCCGCATGGGTCTCGTTTCCGGCGGCATCACGCGTATACGTCGCGGCCAGATGATGCTCGTCATAACCGGCGATGGCCTCATGCCCGAAGGCGTCGCGATAACGATGCGGCAAAAAGAAATTTTCCAGCGCGAAGGTCAGTTCCTGCGCCGGAGGCAGCGGCGCCGGCGTGTAAAATACCCGGCCTGACGGGCTAAAGAAAGGCCCGCTTCCGCCCACGTCGCGATAGCCCGCGGCGCGTGCGCCCAATACGTCTCGCAACGCTTCAGGCGTGGCCTTGCCGACAAACAGCTCCAGCAGGCCATCGCTTAGGGCTCGTTTGAAATTCTCGCCCGGTAGAGCGAGAGATTCGAGTCGCCCACATGGAAGGAGCCCGGCGAGATCGTTGCGGCGGAATTGCGTCAATGCTTCGCTGAGCAGGCGCTTTTCAACCTGCCCCGGCACCGGCGTCGCGGTATAGGCAATCTCTATGGCTGCCGCCGCCATGCCGGCAAGTGCGGCGAAGGGCAAAACCTCCGCCCCGTGCAGATCGGGACCGGTTAGCTGGAAGGTTTTGGTGGCCGCCAGTAGCGGCGCGCGGTAAGTCTGCGGTTGCAATACGGCGTTGGTGAAGTCGTTTTCCGTCAGCGTCGCAAGCAGTTCGGCCTGTGCCGGAAATTCCGGGCGTTGCCGCGGGTAGCCGATTGCGACCGCGCGCAAAAGATTGCCATAGGCATCTACCTTAAGCACCGCCTCATGGCTTATGCGCGGGTCATGAGCCCGGCGTTCGTAATGGGCGGTTAGCGTCTCGCGCGGATGGGTGAAAAACACTGCATAACGATTATGCCCCCGAGGCTGTACCGGGAGGATGATGAAATTATACTCTGAAGTGCTGTAAGGAACATTTGCCCGAGCCGTGCCGTCGAGCGCATACACTTCCTGACGCAGCATCGAGCCTTTTAAAGAGCGGCAGGCCTCGCGCGCCTCAAACGGCGTCAGGCCGGCTGGTAGTATCGTGTCCGGCAGCGGCGCGAGGTTTTCGGTGCCATGATAATACTCACGCGCGAGATGCCGCGAGACGCGCCCGCCATCGAGAAACACGCCGGTATGGAACCAGGTTTTCGTCAGCACCGGCGGAACGTGATAGGCCTCGTCCCAATTGGAAGCCTCTTCGCCGTGCGGCCTGAAGCTGGCGAAACCCTCGGTGTCGAGCTGGTCGACCCGGGCGAAGCCACGAAACTCGCGCTCCAGCCCATCGTAAAATCCGTGATGGTAGCTGTAACGCGTGATGATGCGGTTGCGGCTGACCTGGTCGTAAATCTCCACCCGCTTCACCACATGTACGGGGAATGGCAATTTGGTAATCCAGGGCGTGCCAGCAAGCTTGTCGGCGAGGTAGAATTCGGTCGAAGACGCGTATTCGATGCGCGTCTTCGCGCCCATATTGTTATCGATCCGTTCCAAAAGATGCGGCTTTAGGCCGCACATCAAGTCTATATAGCGCAAGCACCGCCCGGACTGGTTCGGCAAAGGCGAGGACCAGACCAGGCAGGACGTGCCGCGCCCGAGCAGATCGATCGCGTCCACCGCGGTCAGATCGTCGACCGGCGGGAATGTCGTGACGCATCTGGCGCTGCTCAGCGCGTTGCCGGAGCGGTTCAGGTAAATCTGCGCGCCGTCGCCATCTAGATAGATGATATCCGTGGTACCGGTACCGTCGGTGTCGGCAAGGCGTAGGTGGCGGCGGTCGAACAGATCGATCCTGTCGAAACGCGGCGCGCCATCCATGGTAATTTTGGCGCCGAATTTTCCGTAACCCCGGTTAGGCCAGTAGCAAACCTCACCGTTGCGGATACGCACGATATCGCTCAGCCCGTCGCCGTTCATGTCGGCCAGATAAATCGATTGTTCCGGATCGGCGAAAATCGCGCGCGGGCCGGTTTCCTCCTCCTCCAAAGGTATTCGGACACGCACGCCGCGCCCGAAGCCCTCCTGCAGCAGCGAAGGATGCCAGGTATAGGCGTCGTCCTCGGTGATCAGCATATCGGCGATGCCATCGCCGGTCAGATCGACAAAGCGCAGATTGGCATTGTTCCAATCCAACACGGGGCAGTCAAGAAATGGCCGAAACCCTTCCCAGCCCGCGTCCAGCGTCCGCCCGTAAAAGCCGGGCGCCGACCCGACAAAATCCACGAGGTCCATATTGCCGTCGCCGGCCACGTCCATGAGATGATGCTGGCGAGCCCGGCCCTGGGCCACTGCGGGTTGGGTGCGGACCGTCTCCATCGCACCAAACCGGCCATGACCGAGATTATGCTTATACAACCAGGCGCCGGATTGCTCAGTGAATATGCCGGCGATACCCTCGCCATCCAGATCCGCCCAGCGATACGTCCCGCCGTCGACGCCGCCGGGCAAGTTTTCCAGTGACTCCGGCGGTATGTCCGCCAGCGGAAAATGTTTCGGTCCTTCCGGCTCCAGCGGGCTCTGCGTATAGGCGAGCTCCAGCGCCGGCATGTCCCGGCCGATATATTGCCCATCTTTCTGGCGGGCATAGCCTGTCAGGACGACACGCTCCAGGCAGGAGCCGAAGGCGCGCTCCTGATAGCTGAAGCGCGTGGCTTTCACGAGGCATTCGGCCGTACCAAGAGCGGTGGGAAAATGGTGGAACATCAACACCTGGCGGCACAGCCGGTAGGTGCGCAGCTCGAAGCCGGCACGGAAGCTCGAAAACGCATCCGGCCGCGCCGGCCACGGCCGCTGTGCCTCGTAGAACGCGTCTGCCCGCGGCCATTTACCCGGCGTCGCCGCGTGTTCGGCCAAGTGGCCTTCGCCATAATCAAATACCAGGCTGAACATCCAATCCGCCGTCTCCAACCCGTGCGGGGCTAGAGGCGACGCCCGCATGCCGGGGCAGGCGGGGTCCAGCAGCAAAGGGGCGCGGTTACCGTAGCGTATGTGTTTTACATAGCGGTTGGCACGGCGTTCCCGGTTGCGCTCACTGGGCCGTGCCACATCGATATTCGCGTCATTTTCGGCATCGTAATCATACAGAATCGCGTTGCCTTTGTCATCGTAGCTGCGGCAGATCAGCCACGAGAAGACGCGCAGCGGGTCGGCCGGGTCGGCGATCCGCGAATTTTCATCGAGCCCGTAGATCGTCAGCACGTTGTCGCGGGAGATCGACCGCCAATGCGTCGCGCCGCTTTCCCGGCAGGTCCAGCGTTCGATCTGGGCGAACAAGCCCTCCGTGCGTGGCCGGAAAGACTGGATGATAAACCCGGCCTGTTCGGAAGGGAGTGCGGCAAACCAGCCCGCCTCGCCCTCGTCGTGCAGTACCGGCACCAGATCCTCGGCGCCGGAAATGAGGAATATATCGGATGTACGACTCTCTACAGCGTCATCGTAGCGCGGCAGGCCCTTGTCAGTACGCCGGGTAATGCTGGGCAGAGGTAGATGCCAGCCAAGTCCGAAAAGCCCGTTACCGATGCCGGAATCATACGAGAGAGCCAATTGCGGGCCGAAGCCGGAACGGCCGGGGCTCGCTGCAATCGGAATGCTGAGCGCGCCGGTGCCGGTGACCGGATTGGTCGCGAACGTTTCGCCGATGCTGCGTAGCGCTCCCCCGCCTTTTGGCAGGCTGAGATGCGGCGCGGTAAATTCCGGTGCCGCGACATTTTTAGCTACCGTTTGCGCAGCCGCGTCTGCCATGTCACCCTCAGTGAAGATACAGGTTAAGATACAGACGTCGAAATCGTTTGCAGGCGCGCCATCAAATGTGGCGAGAGGGTCTTCCTGGTACCGCGGCCGCATTCAGCCGCCACGGCGTTCCTGTTGCATGCGGGGCGGCCTTTGGGGTGCCCCGGCGCGTTTGTTATTACTCGTTGTTACACGGCGCAGAAGCTAGTTCAACTCCTTACGCATCGCAATCTCCGAAAGTCAGTCGCACCGTGAATATTACCGATAATAAATGAGTCAAGCGCGGTCCGAACCGCAGGGCTAACCGGCCCCTGAGGGGATTCGCATTTTTTGGGTGCGCCGTTGTTTAGTATCAAAATATAGACCGCATTTCAGTGGCTTCCGCAGGGCGGCGGAGCCTTGGCAGCGAGATCGCCGCCATGCCCTGGACGTAAGTGAAGGAGTCAAACATGAACAAACCGAAATCAGTTTGTGAACGATCAAATACAGCCCGCCCCGCGGCGGCGGGATGATCACGGCCTTGTCGCTTCTGGAGCAAGGTTTTTGCGACCAGAAATCCCCAATTACATTTGTGCGAGCAGGCGGGTTTTTGAAAATTTTCTTTTTGGCTTGCACGTCGCGCAGGGCGGCACATTGGTGGTCTACTATAATCCCACGAACCGAAAATCCACCATGGTTGCGACGAAAGACATCGGCGCGGAGATCGCAATTCTTTTGATTGGGCCAGCGTGGTCAGGGCATCGCGTCATCGAACTAGGTTCGATGGTCGGCGCAGATGAGGTAGCCGAACAATTGGGCGACGCCCTAAAGCTAGGCGTAAAAGCCTTTGCGATCCCGCGTGAAGGGTGGGCGGGATCGTTCGAGCAGCTTGGCATTCCGAAGGGCCTAACCGGACTTGTCGAGGAAATATATGAGGCCGTGAACGCGGGATGGATGGACCTCGGAGGCGAGGGTACCCGTCGCGCCTGGCGAAGCATTGGCACCGTATGAAGTGCCGTTTGAGCCGGTGGTCGTGGTGTCCATGAATGATATCCTTCAGTCCTCGCGGGACGCCGTTCAGCGCCCCGGCAACGGGTCGATGATCATCAGGCCAGCGGTGCTGAAATTTTCTGAACGACCCTCTGCCTTGCGCCCGCCGGCACCGATATTGCCGGGGCGGGGGTGGGGCGTCTTCCTGTTATGTGCCTTTTTGGTTCTCAATCCTCGCCAAATCACCCAGGGAGGGCGCCGCCAGCATCCGGGCGCGCCAGCCGGCGGGTGTGGCGTTATAGGCCTGGCCGAACAGGCGGTAGAAGGTCGAGAGATTGTCGAAGCCGCAATCCAGCGCGACATCGAAGATCGCGCGATGCGCGCTCGCCGGGTCGGCAAGGACCGCCCGTGCCCGTGCCAGCCGGCGCTGCGTGAGATAGCGTGACAAGCTTGTGCCGCTGCCTTCGAACAGCCGGTGCAAAGCTCGTTTGGAGAGGCCGAGATGTTGCGATAGCACCTGCGCCGAGAGATTGGGCTGCTGCAAAAACGCCTCGATGGCCGCCCTCACGCGCTGCAACCGTGCCGCCCGCAGTGCCTGCCGCGGGTCATGATCGGCGGATAATGGGCCATAGGCGCAGGCGGTAAGGCTGGCCAGCGCCTGCAGCGCGGCCTCGCCATCAGACGCCGCCAGCCGCGGTGCCTCGCGCACGAAAGCATCGAAATAGTTGGACAGCAGCGCCCCCATACCGCTGTCCGCCGAAACCACGGCGGTCTGGATATCATTGGCGTTCGGAAGCATTGGTTCAAACATCCGGCGGGGGAGTTTCAGCACCAGATGGTCGAAGTTTTCGCCGTCCGTCGCGCCTGTGCTGAAGGGGCGGTCGGAATCACCGAAAATCAGGCTGCCCTTTTGCGAGACAAACCCCTCTCGGCTGTCGAAACCGAACCACGCGCTGGCGCGCTGGCGATATAGATACACATAATCATGGCTACCACTGGCGATATCGCCCCGCGAACGGCCTGTGCGGTGTCCGCTGGCGGAAATCTGCATCAATGCGGCATCACCAAACTGCCAGGCTAAAATCGTGCCGCGGAATGACGCTCGCGCAGCAACATCCAATTCAGGAGACATTGGGTCAAACGCCGCGCAGATTGAATCGCGCCAGTAGTCAAATCCCTCTTTGTCACTGACATCGTCCGTTGACCAGCGCAGGGCGCGTTCTTGCTCCATCCTCTCCCCCTTCAGATATGGTGGACACTAGAAAATGTTGTAGATTATGAGGTTACATACATCTGAGCACCGGGGGAAGCTAAAATTGGCAACTACCGGCTGTTCGGTCAAGCCTATAGAGCGACACTCGCCGAATGGCGCACCCAGATGCTGGCGGCGCCATTCCCGCACGATTTGGCGCGAATTGGGAAACAAAAAGGCACGTAACAGGAAGACGATCCAGCCATACCGCGGCAGTATTGGAGCTGATGGGAGCGAGGCAGATTATCGTTATGAATACGTCACCACAGCCCGGCTTTGCTGATCATCGACCCGTTGCCGGGACGCTGGGCGGTGCTCCACGCGGGGACTGAGGGATATCATTTCATGGACACCACGACCACCGGAACGAAAGGCACGTCATACGGAGCCAACCCTACGCCCGGCGCGACCGGTATATTACCCGAAATTAAAGATAATTCCCTGAAATCACCTGAAAATCATGGTGGGTAACGAAAAAGGCGGAGCAGGACATGTCGGGCAGCACCATTAGCGGGACGATCGATAACGGCAGCAGTGGTGTGGTGATCGGCACGGGGTATTATGCCAGCCCGCTCACGGTGACGAGCACGGGGGTGGTCCAGAGTGCGGGGGTTTATGCGGTTGAGGGGGTAAGCAGCGGCGTCAGCCTGCTGAATTACGGCAGCATCCTGGGACTGGGTGCCACTGGCGTTTCATTCACCACCGGCGGGCTGGTGGAAAATCTTGGGGTTGGCGCGCTGATTCAGGGCGAGACCTTCGGCATCGAATCAAAATATGCGCGGACTTTTGGTGTCATCAACGAGGGCACGATATCGGGGCTCGTCGGGGTCGGCATCTACGGCAACACCAATGCATCCGGCTCGGGTTTTGTTAATAACGAGGGTACGGCGGCTTTGATTTCCGGTAACGCCGAAGGCGTCGCCATTTTGCTGCCCGGCACGCTGTTCAACCAGGGCACGATCACCGCGGATAATCCGATGGGCACCGGCGTGCTTCTGAACACGGGCGGCAGCATCACCAACCAGGGGCTGATCTACGGCTTTGTCGCCGCCGGGCTCGGCAGGAAGCTTGGCTATGCAACAAATTACGGAACGATTTCCGGTGCTTATGCCGGTGTCGATTTTTTTGGCCCGACCTCAGGTGGCACGGTCAGCAATCTCGGCGCCGCCGCGCTGATCGAAGGCACTTTCGGGGTGTATTTCCGCGCGCAATATTCCACCGGGCCGAGATATTCCTCGGATTCCGTTTATAATGCGGGCCGCATTATCGGTGGTGCCGGCACCACCTTGGGTTTCGGCATCGACGTGCAGGGGGGTGTAACGCTGACCAACACCGCCGGCGGGCTGATCAGCGGCGGCAGTGTCGGGGTGTATGCTACGGCAGCGTCCAACCTGCACAATCTGGGCAGCATCGAGGGCGGCGCCTATGGGGTAAAACTCGCCGCCGGCGGTACGCTCAATAATCTCGGCACGGGTGCGGTGATCCGTAGCAGCAACGGCACGGGCATTACTTCCGTTGCAGGCTCGTTGCATGGTAGCATCGATATCACCAATGAGGGAACGATACAGGCTTTCAGCGGTTCCGGCGCCCAATCCGTGCAAAATTATGGGTTAGTTGCCGGCGTTTATATATATGGCGGCACGCTGGTCAATTCTGGTACGGCGGCGTTGATCAGCGGCGGGCTGGGCGTCCATGTTTATAACAGAACTGCCTATGTCGCCAATTCAGGCACAATATCGGGTGATTTCGGCGGCGTCGGCATCAACAAAGGCGGCGGCACCATCGCCAATCTCGGTGCCCATGCATTGATCGAAGGGGGCTATCTCGGCGCCGCTGGCGGCATCGTGGGGGTGAGGGGCACTGGTACTTTAACCACGGTGTATAACCAGGGCAGTATTATCGCCTCTGGCGTGTCGACGCTCAGCGGCACCCCCACCGCCGCTGGTGTGTATATGGATGACGGGCTTGTGCTGACGAATGCCGCAAGCGGCTTCATCAGCAGCCAAATCGATGGTGTCAACGATGGGTTTGGCATGGTCATGGTGATCAATGCCGGGACCATCGAAGGTGGTTCGTTCGGCGTGTCTCTTGCCCAGGCCGGCAGCATTGGCAATTCGGCCACGATCATAAATACCGCCGGTGGCCTCATCCATGGCGGCAGCATCGGCATCAACGCCGGCGAGACGGACAGCGCTCAATACGATAACACCACGATACAGAATACCGGCACGGTGCTGGGTGGCACGACAGGCATAAAGATTGCCCGCGGCGGCTATGTCGGCAATCTCGCGGCAGGTGCCACCATTGCCGGCGACGCCTATGGCGTCATCATCTATGATGGCGGAACCGTGACGAATACGGGAGCGATCACCGGTGTGCTGGATGCTGGAGTGGTGATGCGCGGCCCCGCCACGGTCATGAATTCTGGTAGCACGGCTGTTATCTCCGGTAATCAATATGGCGTGAAACTGGTCGCGGGTGGTGATCTGTTCGATTCCGGCACCATCTCCAGCCAGAACATCGCCATCGAATCCTATTACGGCGCCGCCCGGCTCACCTTCGCGCCCGGTGCGGTCATCCGTGGTTCAGTCGCCACCGATACGCGCTATTCCAGCGTGATGGAGCTCGCCACGGGTAGCACAAGCGGCGTGCTGGACATGGGTGGAACTTTTTCCGGAATCAAAACAATAAATTTCGATTCCGGTACAAACTGGGTGCTCAGCGGCACGGCGGCGGAGCTGGCGGGCGGGCAAACGATCAACGGGTTTGTCGCGAATGATACGCTCATCGTCGAAGGGTTTACCGAGAGCCAATCCGCCTTCATCGGAAACATGCTTTATCTCGTTGACGGTGCGGAGACGATTGCCCTTAACCTGACTGGCGATTTCGCGCACGCCCCTGCGGTCAGCGATGTCGCGCAGGGGACGGAAATCGCTGTTTGCTATTTGCGCGGCACGCGGATTGCCACGCCGCAGGGCGAGCGTCCGGTTGAAGCATTGCGTATCGGTGATGAGGTCGTCACCCTTTTTGGCGGCACGCAGCGGATCAAATGGCTCGGCGAGCAGCGCTATGCGCGGCGTTTCCTGAAGGATAACCGGGATATGCTACCGGTCTGCATAACGGCCGGGGCGCTGGGCGATGGCGTGCCCGCACGGGACCTGTTTGTTTCGCCGGGCCATTCCATGCTGCTGGGCGGCACGCTGGTACTGGCCAGAAACCTGGTGAATGGCGTGACCATCACCCAAATCTGGGTGCCCGAAGAGGTGCATTATATCAACATCGAGCTGGAAACGCATGATTGCGTGCTGGCCGAAGGTGCCTGGGCCGAGAGCTACGCAGATTGTATCGGCTTGCGTACAAAATTCCATAATGCGGCCGGCTTCTTTACGCTCTACCCGGACCATCTGGTGCCCGATGAGCCGCAACTCTGCGCCCCGCGGCCGCTGCAGGGACTGGTGCTGGCAGCATCCTTGACCCCAATCATTGCCAGAGCCGCGACGGAAACCTCGCCTGGAACGGTAAGGGGCTATGTCGATGTTATAGCTGCGGATGGGTGTATCTCAGGCTGGGCGCAGGACGAAGCCAATCCGGAGCTGCCGTTGTGGCTGGAGATTCTGGATGGCGATGCGGTGATCGGCACGGTATTGGCTTGCGACTTCCGTGGTGATCTGCGTGAAGCCGGTATCGGCCCCGGGCGGCATGGTTTCAACTGGATGCCGCCATTTGTGCAAAAGCTAGAGCCGCAATGCATCCAATTGCGTCACCCGGCGACGCGCACAATTCTGCCGCACAATCCGATGGTCTTGGCAGCATAAGCTGTGAAATTGCAGCCAATGTCGACTCTGAATCAATCTCGGCGCAGTTGAGGTCAATATGGCACGATCATTTGCGACCTGGAGCAACGCCGCATTATTGATTTGCTTCCTGATCGCGAAATGGCGACAGTCTATGCATGGCTCGCCGATCGCTCATCCATCCGGATCATCTCCCGGGATCGTAGTGGCGGATAACCTTGGGGATGATTTGTCCAGCCATGGGGGTAACTTGGCGGCGGGGTGTACATCGTCAACCTTCGAAGTCTTTTCGTGTAAATGCAAACAGACACAGAGGAATTCGAGAATGAGCGAAGTGCGTGCCTTTTGAGCCCATATTCGATCATCCAATGCCGCAAGGTCTTGCACGGAAGACCAAAGCCATGCAGCTCCGTCAGCTTCTCGGCCACCACGCCGACCCGGTGCACAAATAAAAAGAGGCCTTCATGTCACTGCAATTCGTAACCTTCCAGGACGTCGATACCGGGCTCGGCATAGCAGTGCGGCTGACATTGCGGCATGGTGTGTTCGCAGGCCAGAATTTCGGCGAATGGGCCGGTGTACTGGCGGCCCAGGCGGAGCGCGGCCATCAGAGTTTCGTCATGGATGAAGCCCGCGAGATCCGCGGCTTTTTCGGCTATGCTCTGGCCACGGAGGCCGATGCGCGGGGGTGGGCCTATCAGGGGCGGCGGTTGAGCCCGGCGCAATGCTTGGCGGGGGATTGCCTTATCCTCAATGTCTGGATAGCGACGGATGACGCGGCGCAGCGCTGCATGGTGCAGGCCATGCGGCAGCTCGGGCGCGACAAGCGCGCCCTCTATTTCAGGCGCTATTATTCCGACGGGCGAGTGCGCTCCTCGCATCTGGCACATCCCAGATAAGCAGTAAATTTATGTTGATTCAAAATAGCAATGAAGGTGACATAACCCGTTCTCACATTAAATCTTAAATCGCGGAATGAAATCGGTGCATTCGTAATGTTAAACGCCTTGACCTCACAACGTTGTTACCGTCCATTGTAAATGTAATAGAGAGAGAGCGGGTCGATGTCAGAAGGTGTTGTTGTTCCTACGTTCACCTCTGATCCGACCGTAGATTTTTACACCGATCTGAGTCCGCTCAACGGTGATAATTTTCTTCCCCTCAGCGATACCATCATTACCATCAGCGGGCTGAGCGACGATCTCGTGCCGGGCGATGATATCATCACCTATCTGATTCCGTATGCAGAAGGACAAGGCAGGGCCGAGGCCGGCTCGACGGCCGTTGCCGCCACCTCCCCCGCTTCGCTCACCGCCACCGGGCTGGTGGATACTGACGGCGACACGCTGGTGAGCTATTCCACCACAATCTCCATCGCCGGCCTCGCGCCGGGGCTGTACGAGGCGGTGAGCATAGAGCAGCTCAACAACAGAAGCGCCACGGAATATGCCGATGGCGGGGCTGGCGCCACGCAGATCGTCAGCATCGGCACCACCCAGGCCGCCGCCGCCCCGCTGGTCTTCTCCGGCACCTCTGCCAGCCTTACCACCGATGGCCGCTATCTGGTCTACACCGCCATCGCCGAATACAACCGGCCGGAAATCGACGGCCATGAATATGAGTATGATCTGCAGACCGGGGCGGAGGTCGATCTCACCGCCACGGGCGGGACACCGGCCGGCACATTCGCCGTCAACCATTACGCCACGGCGGTGACGGGGAATGGCGCGAATTATTTCGTCTACCCCAGTTTTGTCGCAGGCGGTTACACCTTTGGTACCATCGTCGATTTCAACCAGAACCAGGCGCAGGGTGGTTACGATCCGCTGCCCACGGTAACGGATGCCGCCGGAGAGCAGGTGCTCACCGGTTTCGGCGGCGCGCTCACCGTCGCTGGTGCTCTGGCCGCCTCGGATAACGGCAATGTGCTGCTCAGTGACCAGCCCTATGACAACAGATACGACTCCGCCGGCTCGGCCAATGACTTAGAGACCGATCCACTGATCTATATCAGTTATCTCAGCCCGGCGCCGCGCCTGACGCTGAACGAGGTGAACGGCACGGACCAGATCAAAGCCGGTGATACCGAAGTTACCCTCTCCGGCACCTCCGATGCGATCGGCCAGACGGTACAGATCGACCTCGGCGCCGCCGGGGTGGATTCCGGCAGCGCCACCGTGGCAGCCGATGGTAACTGGTCCTTCACCTTCGACGCCAGCGGCTACGCTACTGGCGCCCTTTACATCGAGGCCAGCGTCACCAATGCCAACGGGACGCCCGCCGAAGTGAATGAGACGGCGCAGATCACCACCGCGGTGCCTGACGTCACCTCAATCACCGGCACGCTGGTGGATGACGAAACCACCTTCGGCCCCGGCCAGACGCTCACCATCGCGCTTGATACTTCTGCGCCCGTCTTTGTCACCGGCACGCCGGAACTAGAGCTTAACAATGGCGAGGCCGCCACTTACGCCTCCGGCTCCGGCACGGACCAGCTCGTCTTCACCTACGTGCCGGGCATGCAGGACCAAAGCAGCGCCGATCTCAGTGTGACCGGGCTGCTGCAACCCAATGGCGCTACCATCAATGATGCCGAGGGCGATGCGCTGGCCGGCCCGTTCGACCAGGACCTTGGGCTGAGCCTGCAGAGTGCCCCGGTGATCGTCGGGCTCGATCCGGCGAGCGACAGCAATGTTTTCCTCACCAATTCCGACATGCCGGTGGTGGAGGTTGGCGCCGAGCGTGGCGAAACCATCACCCTTTACGACAACGGCATAGAAGTCGGCACAGGCCTTACCCCGGATTACGGCGTGGCCGGCATCACCTATGCGGAAATCACACTTACTTCGGTTTTGCCCGAAGGTCAGAGCACCCTCACCGCCAATGGGGTGGCAAACGGCATCTCCAGCACCTATTCCGCCCCGGCCGTTATCACCGTCGATACGGCGCTCCCCGCTGAATCCATCACCAGCATGGCCGTTAATGGCACTGATGTTGTCAGCCTGGCCGATCAGGCCAGTTTGAATGTCGTTATCACCGGCGCGCTGAGTGCGGCCCTGCAATCGGGCGATAGCATTGTGGTAGCACTTCCCGATGGCGAGACCGAGCAGGCCACGGCAAGCGGCACCGCATTTACCCTCACGCTGAGCAGTTTCGAGGCAGAGGGTTTTGGCGTCAGCGGCAGCATCTCCGCTTATATCGAGAATGCCGCCGGTAATAATGGCCCCACCATTTCGCAAAGCTTCAAGGCCGTTGCTACCCATGCCATCACTTTGGTCACGTCCGCGCCAACGGATCCGGTATTGGCGCGGGACGAGGACCCGGCGCTCTCGGGCAATGGCCAATTCATCGCTTTCGAAAGCGGGCCGCAAAACGGCGGTGAGGACGCAATCGTCGAAAGCGCCACCAGCGGCATAAGCGGCAGCATCACCAGCGGCATCTATATCGAGGATCTGGCCACCGGTACGGTCTCACTGGCGGTGGCGGGAGCGGAGTCCGCGGCCCTCTCCAACAGCGGCACCATCCTCGCCTATGCCGAGGACGACAGCAATTTCGTCGATCAGATCTATGTCAAAAACCTTTCCACCGGCACAACCACGCTGATCTCGGCCGATGGTAACACCGGCGGCGACCAAGGCAGCGACGAACCGGCCATCTCGGCCGATGGCAATACCGTGGTCTTTGCCTCCAGCGCGGATGATCTGGTCTCCGGCGCCAACAGCTATACGTTCGACGCCCAGATCTACGAAGCCACACTCTCGGATGGCACGCTTACCGGCGTAACCCTGCTATCCGCCGCCGCCGCCGGCGCAGGAGATGGCGACAGCAGCGGTGCCGCCATATCCGCCGATGGCAGCACGACGGCCTTTCTCAGCGACGATACGGATCTGCTCGCTGCCGGTGACCCGCATACCGCCAATCTCGGCGGGTTTGATGACCAGCTTTATGTGAAAGCCCTCACCGCCAATGCCGCAGCCGGGCTGCAGGCAGGGCAGGTGGTGCTGGTGAGCGGGCTGGCGGACGGCACGGTGGGCGACGGCGAGAGCAGCGATGCCGTGCTCTCATCTAATGGGCAATATGTCGCCTTCCTCAGCAACTCCGATAATCTGGCCCCGGCCAATCTCGCTGCCGGTGCGACCCTGCCGGCCGAAACCACGGAGGTCTATGTCAAAAACCTCGCGACCGGCGTCATCACTCTGGTCTCGCAGACGCCCGATGGGGTGATCGGCGATTTCTCGGCCACCAGCGTGGCCATCTCCGCCGATGGCAGCACAGTGGTCTTCTCTGACTCGGCGGATAATCTCGGCGGCGGCTCACTCGGCGGCCAGGTTTACGTGGCCAAATTCGCGGACGGCCAGGTGAGCAGCCTGTCTTTGCTCTCGGAGCCCGGCGCTATCCCTGGCGATGACGAGAGCAGAGGTGTCGCGGTCTCCGCCGACGGCACCGAAACGGCCTTTGAGAGCGAGGCTGACAACCTCGCTTCCGGCACCTCCGGTGGTTTTAACCGTGAGCATGTATATGCCACCGGCACCGGCGTGGCCCCGCCGCACGCTCCCACCATTTTCACGGTCACCACCACTGCCGATTCCGGCACGGGCTCGCTTCGCGCCGCTCTGGCCGGTGCCGATAGCGGCGATACCATCATCTTCGCCTCCACACTGGCGGGCGGTACCATCTCGCTTGCCTCCTCGCTCAGCGTCACCGATGGCGTGACCATCTCCGGCACAGGCGATAACATCACGCTGGATGGCGGCGGTAAGGTCACGGATCTTACCATCGATAATCATTCAGGAGCTGCAGTGAGCATCTCCGGGCTGACGATCGCCAATGGCAATGGCAATGGCACCGGCACCATCGGGGTGGACGATACGGCCGACACCACCGATGGCGGCGCCGGCGGGGCGGCGGCCGGAGGGATATTACTTCAGGCAGGCGCTCTCGATCTCGCCTCGGATAGTTTTACCGCCAACACCGCGACAGGCGGCAATGGCGGGGCTGGCACCTGGTATGGCGGCGTCGGCGGGGGGGCGGGTGGCGCCGTCTATGTCGCGGCGGGTGCAGCACTCACAGCGTCCAACCTAATTTTCACCGGTAATAGTGCTGCGGCGGGCGTCGGCGGCGAAGGTAATGTCAACGGCTCCAGTTCAGATTCGGGCGGCTCCGGCGGCAATGCCGCCGGAGCAATCTATATCGCCGACGGCGATACTGCCGTGCTGAATGGGTTGAGTTTTGCCAGCAACACCGGCACCGGCGGTGCCGCCGGCGCCGATTATTATGAAAAAGGGGCGGGCGGCTATGGCGGCGCCGCGGCCGGGGCGGTTTATGCCGGCATCGGGGCGAATATTGCAGCAAGCGGACTTTCCTTTACCAGTAACACCGCCACCGGCGGCATGGGTGGACCTATCAACGGTGACCTGCCGAATAATGATCAGCTCGGTTATAAAGGTGCAGGTTATGGCGGTTCCGCCGCCGGGGCGGTGTTCGTCAACAGCGGTACCGCCATCACCCCGGTGGATTTCACCTATACCGGCAACGCCGCCACCGCCGGCTTCAGCGGCGACGGCAAGCCCGACACTGTCGCCACCGCCTTTGCCGATACCGATATCAAAGGTTCCAACGGCGCCACTGCCGTCGGCGGCTCGGCGCAGGATGGCTACATCATCGGCGGCACCGTCTCCTACGTGAACGGCTCTGGGGGCACAGCCACCACCGGCGCCGACGGCAGTTTTACGCTCACCGGCGGCACCGGGGCGATCATGCTCACCGGCGGCACGGATAACGCTTCAGGCCTGCTGTTCGGAGGCACGCTGACGGCACCTGCGGGCTCCACCATCCTCTCGCCGCTCACCACCCTTATTGAGGCTGTGGCGGTGGCCGGCAGCCTCGGCACGGATGCCGCTGGCACGCTGGTGGCCGATGTGCTGCAGCTCCCCTCCGGCACCGATCTCACCCAATATGATGCCGAGGGTGGCCTACTCACGGCGGCCTCCGGCTCATCCGCGCTGGAATTTTCCGCGCGCGTGTTTGCCGCTGGTAATTATCTTCAGAGTCTGGAGCAGCTCATCACCGCCGCCGACGGCAATGTCACTCTGGCCCTGGCCACCGTGGCGCAGGAGATCGCCGCCGGCGATGCCATCGACCTTACCGACCCCGCCACGCTGATCGATGCCGCGGGTCTGTCGAGTGCCGCCTCCGCCGCGTTGTTAAGCATGGCCGATACCGTCATCACCGCGGTCGAAAACCATTTCACCGGCGCCACCGCGCCGCTCACAATGTTCGACGATATCACCGGCGGCGCCATCGCCATCCAGCAGGATGCGGTGCAGGCCATCACCTCGTCGAGCGACATCACCAGCGCTGCCAGCACGTTTGATTCGGATATCAACCAGATCCTTTCGACTGACGATGCCATAGCAGTGGGTAACAACGCGCCCTGCTATTGCAAAGGCACGATGATCGAGACAATCCACGGCAAGCGCGCCGTCGAGGATTTGCGCATCGGCGATCTCGTCATCACCCAATCAGGTGCGGCACAGCCGATCAAATGGCTCGGGCGGCGACGCTATCTCGGGCGCTTCATCAAAGGCAATCACCTCATGCTGCCGGTGCGTATCGCACCGGACGCGCTTGGCGATAACATTCCGTCACGCGATCTATATGTTTCGCCCGGCCATGCCTTGTGCATCGATCATCTGCTGATCCCCGCCTGGCGTCTGGTCAACGGCGTCACCATCACCCAGGCCGCAGATGTGGAAGAGGTCAGCTATTTCCACATCGAGCTCGATGCGCATGACATAATCCTCGCCGAGGATTGCCCGGCCGAGAGCTATCTGGCGGATATGACCCGCGCCCAGTTCCAGAATTTTCGTGAATTCGAGCGCCTGTACCCTGATGCCGTCGTTGTGCAAACCTGCCTGCCACGCATCGAGTGCGGTCGAGCGCTGCTGGCGATTCAGCGCCGGCTTGCCCGGCGCGCAGGTTTGGTCCACCGCGCGTTGGCGCCCGGCCCCCTCCGCGGCTTCATCGACCAGACCGGCCCGCTTGTAACCGGCTGGGCCCAGGATCTATCCCAGCCGGAAGAGCCGGTGATGCTCGATATTTTCGTGGACGCGCGATGGGAAGCACGGGTTCTTGCCAATGCCTACCGGGCGGATCTGCGCGCCGCCAGGCTCGGCAGCGGCACGCATGCATTCGCATGGCAGCGTCCAGGTGCGGCGCTGGGGAGCATCGAAATACGCCGCTGCGACGACGGAGCCAATCTCGGTTTTTCCGGATATTATGCCACCGCCATTGCGGGATAACTGCCGGGCGCACGTCCAAATCGGTAATTGTTCAGGAGTTCCTTTTCAACGAAAAGGTTGCAATACCGTCGGAAAACGCTTTAGCCGATACGATATCGCAAGAATTATACCAGTCATCGCGGTCTCTGACTCTTTGTACGATTCCGAAATTCGGCTGGGCGTGCTTCACTGAGGCGCGCCGATTCGGGTGCGGGAGGTGGGTATGGGTCGGCCGATTGAGATCACGAATTTGGAATATTCGGCTTCTGATTTGCGTCGTCTGGCGTCGCGGGAGAAAGACGGCCAGG
>JAMFRU010000102.1 GCA_026224875.1 Acidocella sp. | reverse complement strand
GCCGGCATTCTCGACATTACGCCGTTTACCGAGCTGAAGCCGGAAAGCTGGGACAGGATGCTGGCGGTCAATCTCACCGGGCCGTTCAATATCATCCAGGCGGCGCTGCCGTTTTTGCGGGTGGCTGTGCGCGCGACGATCGTGAATATCGCCTCGGTAAGCGGGCTGATGCCGATGCCGGGCACGGGCGGCTATTCGGCCAGCAAGGCCGGGCTGGTGATGCTGACCAAATGCCTGGCCATGGACCTTGGGCCACACATCCGCGCCAACAGCATTTGCCCCGGGGTGATAAAGACGGAAATGACCCGCTACCTTTGGGAAAACCCGGAACATACCGAACGCGCCGCCAGCCGCGTGGCGCTGCAGCGGCTGGGCCTGACGGAAGATGTGGCGCGCGCCGCGCTGTTCTTCACCACCGAAGATTCCGGCTTCACCACCGGCGCGGCATTGCCGGTCGACGGTGGCTTCAGCTGGAGGTGAAAAAGGCCAGGGGGCCTTACCCCCTGGACCCCCCGCGTGGGGCCAATGGCCCCAGCGGGGTCCAGGGGCAGAGCCCCTGGCCTTTTTACCTCTTAGCCGAAGGCCGCTCGGCGACTTGCCAATCCTCGCGGTTGGCGGCGATGGTTTCGGTGGCTTTGTTCCAGAATGTCTCGGTTTTGGAATGGTTCACGAAGTTGAATTTTTGTTCGTGGCGGAATTCGAGGACTTCGACGCCGTCCGGGCCTGGTTTGTAGGTGTAGGGTGTGCCGGCGGGGACGAAGAAGCTGTCGCGCGGGCCGAGCTCTTCGGTGCCCAGTTTCAGCGTGCCGGCGACGATGTAGTAGAGGCAGTTTGAATCATGGCTGTGCAGGGCGAGGGGATAGGATTTCTTGAGCCAGGCGTGGGCGAGGTTGAAGCCGGGCATCTGCACGAGGATTTTAACCTCGTCGCCATCCGTATAGCCGGCGGCCACGGCTTTTTTTAGGCCGGTGAGCTGCACGTCGGTGATGGGAGCCATGGCCATGACGCCGGATTCCATCAGCCCCGGCGCATCCTTGGCGCGGAAGATGGTGAAGCCGGAAGGGGGTTTTTCAGTGCTCATCAGATACGCTCCTTGCCGTTGATCCGCCCCATCACCTGGGGGCGGAAACCGAATAATGTTTGCAGTGTCTCGGAACCGTATTGGCGCACCAGCGGGTTGAGCGACAGAAACCAGTTTTCCTGCGGCATGTAGATGGGCAGGGTGTACCAGGCGAAGATGCCGGCGCGGCGGATGCCGTTGGTGTTGATGCCGTTGGTATGCAGCAGGCGGCCTTCCATCACGATGATTGATCCTGCCTTGGCCTCGATCGGCACGAGCTGGTCGCGCATGTCGCGGCCCTGGCCTTCGCCGTTCCAGTGATGGCTGCCGGGCACCACGCAGGTAGCGCCGTTGCCGGCGTGAAAATCATCGACGCACCAGGCGACGTTGACGCCGAGCGGGCGGCTCCAGGGCGGGGGCATATAGCCTTGGTCCGCGTGCAGGACCATGCTGGCACCGCCGGCGCCGGTGATGTTGGCAGACATGCTGGAGAGCAGTGCGGGCCAGCCGAGCAGTTCCTTCACGAAATGCAGGGCAAGCGGGTGTTCGGCGAGTTGGCAGAAGACGGCATCGCGGCTTGGCAAATTCCAGATGCGCTGGTTGATGTGATCGTCCTTGCCGTATTGGTAGTTTTCGGACCAGCCGCGTTTACGGTCGCCATCGGCGATGTGGTAGAGCGTGTCGCGCACCTCCTGCAGCAGCGCCGTGTCCAGCACGTCTTCGACGATGCAGGCGCCGCATGCGCTGAGATCAGCCTGGGCCTGCGCCAGATCCTTTGTGGCGGTTGGCAGTTTATAGTCCGCGCTGGTGTCCATGGGTGCCGCTCCCGCGCGCGCCGCTTCTAGAGTGGCATGCGCTTGTGAAGCCATGGTTTAGGCGTTGCTGCGCAGCAGGGTACAGAATGTCTGGACAGGCATCGTCGCCGCGATGCAGGGGGCGGTGCTGTGTCGCGGCGGGGGGGATGATGCCATACCAGATTGACTGCCGGGGCGCGCGACTGGCCGCGCGAATGGCGAGAGCGGTGTTTGCAATCGATGGAGCGATGCGCTCATGAGTTTGGCCCAGAACGAGACGATTTCCGGTGGTGAGTCCGTGTCTGCCCAGAATGG
>JAMFRU010000101.1 GCA_026224875.1 Acidocella sp. | reverse complement strand
GGTTTGGCTAGCGTTTAGGGAAGTAAAAAGGCGGGGCTCCGCCCTCGACCTGGGGGGGGCGGGGGGCCCCAACCCCCCGCCACATAACCAATACAAACGGGCACTCCCCCAGACTGTTTAAACAGCAGGGTGGCTGGCCCCTTTTATATTATTTAAAACTATTGGGGTCGGGGCCTCAGGCCCAGTGGGGGGTCGAGGGGGGCAAAGCCCCCTCGCCTTTTTCCTCTTAGTCTTCCGTCGCCTGGTTCCGGCGGCGGATGGCGGCGCCCAGGATATCGCCGAGGGAGGCACCCGAGTCGGACGAGCCGTATTCGGTGATGGCGTGCTTGTCCTCGTCCATTTCCTTGCCCTTGACGGTGAGCTGGAGTTTGCGGGCGGCACGATCGACGGCCGTGATCTTGGCGTCGAGTGTGTCACCGATGGCGAAGCGCTCGGGGCGCTGCTCGGCTTTGTCGCGGGCCAGTTCGGCGCGGCGAATGAAGCCGGTCAGCACGTCGTCCACTTTCACTTCGATGCCGTTGCTCTGCACGGCGGTAACCACGCAGGTAACGATCTGGTTCTTGTGGACCTTATCGAGCACGCCGGCGGCGGGATCGACTTCGAGCTGCTTGAGACCGAGCGAGATGCGCTCTTTCTCAATGTCGATATCGAGCACCTTGGCTTTGACGATGGCGCCCTTCTCGTATTTCGCGATGGCGGTTTCGCCGGCTTCGTCCCAGGAGAGGTCGGACATGTGGATCATGCCGTCGATTTCCGCGCCGACGGCCACGAACAGGCCGAACTCGGTGATGTTGCGGATTTCGCCTTCGACTTCGGAGCCGATGGGATGCTCGTCCTGGAACTCTTCCCAAGGATTACGGGCAACCTGCTTCAGGCCCAGGCTGATGCGGCGCTTGGAGGCGTCGACATCGAGAACAACCACGTCGACTTCTTGGCTGGTCGATACGATTTTACCAGGATGGGCGTTCTTTTTGGTCCAGGACATTTCGGACACGTGGACGAGACCTTCAACGCCGGCTTCCAGCTCCACGAAGGCGCCGTAATCGGTGATGTTGGTAACGCGGCCGGAGCATTTAACGCCGGGCGGGTACTTGGCGTCCACACCTTCCCAGGGATCGGCTTCCAGCTGCTTCATGCCAAGGCTGATACGCTGGGTATCGGCATTGAAGCGGATGACCTGCACCTTGACGGGCTGGCCGATGACCAGGGCCTCGGCCGGGTGGTTGATGCGCTTCCAGGCGATGTCTGTAACGTGCAGCAGGCCGTCGACGCCGCCTAGATCCACGAACGCGCCGTAATCGGTGATGTTCTTGACCACGCCGTCGAGGATCTGGCCTTCTTTGAGGCCATGGATCAGCTCGGAGCGCTGTTCCGCACGGGTTTCTTCAAGCACGGCGCGGCGCGAGACCACGATGTTGCCGCGCTGACGGTCCATTTTCAGTATCTGGAAAGGCTGGGAGACGCCCATCAGGGGCCCGACGTCACGGACGGGACGAATGTCCACCTGTGAACCGGGCAGGAATGCGGTGGCGCCGCCGAGGTCGACGGTGAAGCCGCCTTTGACGCGGCCGTGGATGACGCCGTTGACGCGGGTCTGGGCCTCGAAGGCCTTCTCCAGCTGGGTCCAGGATTCCTCGCGGCGAGCTTTCTCGCGCGACAGGACCATGGAGCCGTCTTTGTCTTCGTAGCGTTCAATGTAAAGGTCGAACACATCGCCGGCGTTGACTTCCGGGCGGGCGCCGACGGGGGCGAACTCACGAAGGGGGACGCGGCCTTCGGATTTCAGACCGACATCAACGATGACGAAATCGTCGTCGATGCGGAGCACGATACCGGAAACGACTGAGCCTTCGAACCCGGCGCCAGCGCCGAGTGCTGCATCGAGCAGGGCCGCGAAATCATCGGGGCCGGAATAAATGGGGGCATCCGAATGGCGGATGGTGAAGGAGGATGAAGCCATGTGGCTGGGTGTGTCCTTAAACTACGGGCGAGGCCCGGTGGGAATGCGCGGCCCCGGTTTGGGGGACAACGGCTAGAGCATCCTTACGCTTTGGGCGGAGGATGTCCGGTTACAGATGGGGCATGGTTTAGCCTCCACTGAGGCGTTGTCAAGCGGTTAGCGTTTTATTGCCAGGCTGGGTTGGATCGCCTCTTGATTTTTCCATGGATTTCATGCGCTTGGGGTCCGGCATGGTTGTTTCGCTTCGCACGCCCCTAGGCAGTTTCAACCGGCTTGTGCAGGCAGCGGGGCAGCCGAAATTTCTGGCGCTGTGGTTCGTGCTTTGTGCGCTGCCGACCGGGCTGGGCTGTGCGTTGCTCACCCCGGAGGGGGTATTCCCTGACGAGGCCTTCCATGCCGTGCGGGCCGATGGGCTGCGGCATGGCGAGATTTTTGGGCAGAGGCCGCTGCCGGGCGCGCCGGAACCAGGGGTATATATGGCCACTGCCGGGGTGTTGGTCGATAACGGGTTTTTGCGGGCACTGGTCAGCGATGAACTGGGCGATGCCTCTCGCTTCAGGCAGGTGACGGTGGAGGATAGACGCAGCGTTGAAGCTTTGCCCTGGTTTCCGGGCATGAGTTATTTCCCGACCCAGATGGTTCAGTATTTTCCCATCATGTACGTGCCCGGTGCGGTTGGCCTGCTGGCGGGGCAGGTGGTTGGCTTGCCCCCGCTGTATGCGTTTTTTCTGGGCCGCGTGGTGATGCTGCTGGCGTTTATTGTATTGGGCACTGTGGCCATCGCGCGGGCGCGGTTCGGTAATGCGCTGATCTTTGCTGTGCTGACTTTGCCGACCACCATCAATTTGGCGTCCTCTTATAATCAGGACGGGCTGATTATTGTTTGTTGTACTTTGGCGGCTGCGTTGCTGAGCCGGTGCGGGCCGGGGTTAAGCCGGGATTGGTTTGCGGCCCTGGCCCTGCTTACCGCCGTTGTGAGCGCCAAGACGCCGTATGCGGTGCTTCTGCTGCTGTGCCTTCCGCCGTTTATGGCTTCTGGTTTCTGGCGGCGCGCGGTGTTGATTGGTCTGGCCAGCGTACTGCCGGGATTGTGGTTGCTCCATAATCTGCATTTTGGGTTCATCGCCTACCAGACGCTGCCCTATCATCCGGGACCACTCTGGCCTGGTGCGAGGGACGTGACTTTGCAGAGTTTTACGCCGCGCAACAATTTGCTGGTGCTGCTGGCGCATCCTGCGCAGATTATCCTGCTGCCGCTCACCTCTTTTGCGGCGCGCTGGCATTGGATGTGGCGGCTGTTTCTTGGCGGGATTGTGGACCGGCACATTATCGGCACCTGGGAATATCCCCTTCTGGCGATAGCGCTGCTTGCGGCAGCCTGTGCAACGCTTTACCCGCGCCCCGGGACGTGGCGCGGGCTGGATGCCGGGTTTGCCGCGGCGGTGTTGTTCACGGCGTTCATCTGCATAGAACTCGCAATGTATCTGACCTGGACCAATGCGGGACTCGACGAAATAGATGGGGTTAACCCGAGGTACTTTACGCCGCTTGTGCCGTTCCTTATTTTTCTGCTTCGCGCTCTGTTCCGGTGCGCGGGCGGGATACTTGGCCGGCTGCCCAGCGGCGCAGAGGTGGCAGGATGGGGAGGACAGCATTTGCGGCTGTCTGCCGGCTGGCTGTGCCTGCCCGCCATGGCCATGGCGGTGGTGAATGTTTTTGCGCTGCCGGCGTTCATCTTCCATCTCTTCCGCATGCCGGGGCCGTAACGCAATGCGCTGGCTAAACCGTTTAACCAGTGCACGCGGGCTGGCTTTGTGTTTCCTACTGTTCGGCCTGCCCACTGGGCTGGGCTGCGCGCTGCTCACGCCGGTGGGCATGTTTTCCGATGAATATTCTCACGTCGCCCGGGCCGATGGCCTGCGGCATGGAGAAATTTACGGCTCCAAACCGCCGCCGGATTACCCGCCGGCATCGATGGCTGCAGGGGCCAGGATAGACAACGGGATTATCGCGGTGCTGCTTAGCCGCGAATTCGGCGGCGCCTTTCCCGACAGACCGGTGCCTGCGGCGGACCGGGCTGCGGCAGAAGAGTTGCCATGGTTTCCCGGCATGACGTTCTTTCCCAGCCAAATGGTGCAATATTTTCCCGTGATGTACATACCGGGTGCGCTTGGTTTGCTGGCCGGCCAGGTATCGGGCCTGACACCATTGCACACATTCTACCTCGGCCGCGTCTGCATGCTGGCGGTTTATCTGCTGATGGGCGCTGCGGCGGTTGGGCTGGCCCGGTATGGCAATACTTTGCTCTTCACCGTGCTGACCCTGCCAACCGCCATTAATCTGGCCTCTTCCTATAATCAGGACGGAATGGTCATCGGCGCCTGTGCGCTGGCCGCAGCACTGTTGACCCGCTGCCGGGCCGGATTGAGCCCGAGCTGGTGCGCCGCACTGGCATTGCTTACCGCCGCTATTCTGGCCAAAACGCCGTATATGGCATTGTTTGGTTTCTGCCTGCCGCCACTGCTTAACCCCGGCGCATGGCGGTTGGCGGCCGAGCTGCGGCGGCGCAGCCTAATGGTGCTGATGGCCTGCGCCCTGCCCGGGCTTTGGCTCCTGCACAATAAGTTAATAACCTATCCGTGCCCTCCCTATCATCCTGGTCCGCTCTGGCCCGGGCCGCGCGATGTTTGGCTGCACGAGGTGTTCCCGGGATATAATTTAAAAGTGCTGCTGGCGCATCCGGAGCGGGTCATATCGGTGCCCCTCGCCTCGCTCCCGCCCCAATGGCACATTGAGCGTCTGCGCGCTCTGGGCGTAATCTCATGGGACAATGTGCTGATCTGGGGCTGGGAATACCCGTGCCTGCTGGTGGCATTGGGCACCGCGGTGCTGGGCACGGTTTGTTCCCGGTTGGGCTGGAAGCGCGGCTTAGATGTGGGGTTTGCCGCGCTGGCGCTGTTCAGTGCCTTCATCGGCATGGAAATTTCCATGTATATCACCGCTACGCGCGCCGGCATGGCACAGATAGGCGGCGTACAGGGCCGTTATTTTCTGCCGCTGCTGCCGTTTTTTGTATTTCTGCTGCCGTATACCGGTAAATTGCTGGCCAGACTGCCAGGTGCGGCGAGAATGCCATCCATTGCCCCCGGCTGGTTTGCCTTGCCCGCCGTTACCATGGCGCTGGTGAATGCTTACGCATTGCCGGCGTTTATTTTCCACGTGTACCGCATGGCCGGGCCGTAATGCGCCTGCTCACGGCCTTGGCCCGGCCCGGCGTGCTGGCGGCGCTGTTTCTGCTCTGCGTGCTGGCGACTGGGCTGGGCTGTGCATTGCGCACGCCGATTACATTGTTTCCTGATGAGCCCTCGCATATAGCCCGGGCGGATGGGCTGCGCTACGGCGAGATTCTGGGCGTGAATGCGCCGGTTCCCACCACGGGCAGGGTGAAATTCGGCGTGATTCTGAATGCCGCGATTGACCAAGTGCTGCTCAGCCCGGAATTTATCGGTGGGTTTCCTGACAAGGCCGAGCCGGAATCGGCTTGGCGCCAGACCGAGGCGGTGCAATGGGACTGGCACCAGATCTATTCGCCGACCCAGATGGTGCAGTATTTTCCGGTATTTTACGCGCCTGGGGCTTTGGGGCTGCTGCTGGGCGAGAAGCTCGGGCTGACGCCGCTGCATACGGTGTATCTGGGCCGGGTGGCGATGCTGCTGGCTTTTGTGGCGATGGGCACGGCCGCCGTGGCACTTGCCCGCACCGGCGCGGGGCTGATGTTTGCCACACTCACGCTGCCGACGCTGGTCAATTTGGCGTCCTCTTATAATCACGATGGGCTGATGATTGGCGCCTGCGCGCTGGCGGTGGCCTTGCTGACGCGAAAGCAGTGCTGGGCCTGGTGGGCGGCGGTGGGGCTGCTGGTTTGCGTGGGCCTGGCCAAACCGCCTTATGCGCCGTTGCTGCTGGTCTGCCTGGCGCCATTGCTGGGGGCGGGGTTGTGGCGCCGCGTTTTGGTGGTGGTGGTGGCGTGCATGCTCCCCGCGTTGTGGCTGCTGCATACGGTGCATGGCGGGTTCGTATCTTATCCGCGCCCGCCGTATCATCCGGGGCCGCTATACCCTGGGCCGCATGATGTGTGGCTGAATGCGGTGGAGCCGGGGGCGAACATGCGGGTGCTGCTGGCGCATCCCGCCCAGATTTTTATACTGCCGCTGTATACGCTGCGGGTGTTCTGGGGGACGACCTGGCCGCTGATCCTGGGCGGGATTTCGCTGGGCAATCTGCGTATTCCGGCCTGGGAATACCCGTGGCTTGTGGCATCGCTGGGTGCGGCGGCACTTGCTGTTATGGGGGCGGCGCGGCCGGTGCCGGGGCAGAATCCGGGCTGGGGCGGGGTTGATGCGGGGCTGGTGGCGTTTGCCGTGTTCGTCAGTTTCATCGCCATGGAGCTCTCGCTGTATCTAACGTTTACCGATGCCGGGCTGCCTTATATCGAGGGCATCAACGCGCGGTATTTTCTGCTGTTCATGCCGTTTTTCGTGTTTCTGCTACCCGCGGCAGGCAAAGGGCTGGGCAAACTACCAGGGATGACCCGCCTGCCCCGCTTGGCGCAGGGCTGGTTCGTTTTGCCGGCAATCGGCATGGCGGTGGTGAATGTCCATGCTTTGCCGGCCTATATCATCCACGTCTTCCATATGCCGATGCCATGACGATGCTGCTGTGGTTGCGCCGTTGCATCGCCTGTCTGGATCGCCCGCGCGTGCTTGCCGTGCTGTTTCTGCTGTGCGCTCTGCCGGCCGGGCTGGGCATTGCCTGGCTGGCGCCGCCGGGCATGGCGCCGGATGAGGTGCCGCATATCGTGCGGGCCGATGCGCTGCGGCTGGGCCAGCTTACCGCCACGAAGGTGCCGGGGTCGTTTCCCAAATTTCAGATGAACGTGTCGGTCTTCATGGTGCTGAATGCCAGGGAGGTTTACGTGGCGCTGACCGGCAAGCCGGTACCCCCGGAGGATGTGGCCTACGAGAAGGCGCTCTACTGGTTCCCGAACACGCTCGAATGCCCCTCGCAGATGGCGGAGTATTTTCCGGTGTTTTACGTGCCGGCCGTGCTTGGGCTGCAGGGCGGCAAAAGCATTGGGATGTCACCTTTATATGCGGTGTATACTGGCCGGCTGGTGATGCTGGCGGCGTATCTGGCGATGGGGGTGGCGGCACTGCTGCTGGCGCGGCGCGGCGGGATGCTGATTTTCGCGGTGCTGACGCTGCCGCCGAGTCTGGCAATTGGCGCCTCCTATAATCAGGACGGGGGGATGCTGGCCTGCGCTGCATTGGCTGCGGCGTTGCTGACCCGGAGCAATGTTGCTTCCAAAGCGGTGAGCTGGGCGGCGTTGCTGGCGGTGGCTTTGGCGAAACTGCCGTATTTGCCGTTGCTGGGGTTGGGACTGCTGCCTTTGCGCGGCCCCGGCCTGCTGCGGCGGGTATTGCTGCTGGCGCTGGCGGTCTCGGCTCCCCTGCTCTGGCTGGCGCATATAAGCCATGGCGGATTCGTACCTTATAAGCTGCCGCCCTATCATCCGGGCCCGCTTTGGCCTGGGCCGCGCGATGGCTGGCTCACCGCATCTGGATTCGGCGAGAATCTGCGCGTGCTGCGCGCCCGGCCGGACATTATACTCTGGATGCCGGTTGCCTCGGTTATCTCGTCCTGGTCTTCGCTCTGGCCGCATCTGTTCTGCATGACGGCCTATGAGCGGCTGCGGCTGGGCGGCGGGGATTGGCCATTTCAGGCCGCAGCGCTGGTGGCGGCGTTTTTTGGGACTCTGCTTGAGCCTGGCCTGGGCCGGGCGCGCTGGGATGCTGGATTTGCGGCGCTGGTGCTGTTCGGCACCTTCACCACCATGGAAATCTCGCTCTATCTCACCTTTACCACGGTGGGGGCGCTGCGCATCGATGGCGTGCAGGCGCGTTATTTCCTACCGTTACTGCCGTTTTTCATCCTTGTGCTGCCCGGTTGCCTACCCCGGCGCTTGCAGGAGATGAAGCGACTCGCGCGCCTGCCGCGGGGGCTCTGGGTGCTGCCGGCGCTGGCCGTGGCGGCGGTGCATATCTACACTTTGCCCGAAGCTATTTTCCATATGTTCCGCATGGCGGGGCCGTAGCGATACGTTACCTGGAAGATGATACCGAATGACGCTCGCAAGTGCCGCCACAGGCTTCATGTTCCTGGATTAACTGCTATAAGCCGCACGCGATGACAAAAACCTCCTCCGGCCTGACCCGCGCCGTTATGCTCTCACTGGCCCTTGGCCTTGGCGGCTGTTCCTCTTTTTTGAATAGCGCCACCAAGGAGGGCGACTTTCCCGCTGGCACTATCCCGCCGCCCGACCAGGCCTATGCCCTGGCCATCGAGCAGATGAACAAGGGCAATTATGACCGCGCCGCCAAGGATTTCCAGGCGGTGGAGGAGAATTATCCGTACTCCACCTGGTCTACCCATGCCGAGCTGCTGGCCGGCTACGCCCAGTATAAGAACCTGGATTATGACGACGCGATCAGCTCGCTGAACCATTTTATCCAGCTGCACCCGGATAACCAGGAAACGGCCTATGCCTATTACCTGAAGTCACTCTGCTATTATGAGCAGATCGACGATGTGCAGCGCGACCAGACGGCGACCTATGAGACGATCTCGGCGCTGACCGATCTGATAACCCGCTACCCAGACAGCGCCTATGCGCGTGATGCACGGATAAAGCTGCGCCTGGCCAACGACCGGCTGGCTGGGCACGACATGGTGATCGCGCGGTTCTACCAGAAGCAGCATCTGTTTGGCGCCGCGGTGGGGCGTTACCAAGATGTGGCGGCCAATTATCAGCAGACGACCTATGTGCCGGAGGCGCTGGAGCGGCTGGTGGAGGTGTATCTGGACCTCGGCCTGCCGGATGAGGCAGTGCGCGCGGCCTCGGTGCTCGGGTATAACTACCCAGGCAGCGCCTGGTATGTGGTGGCCTATAACAAACTGGCGGACCATGGGCTGGTGAACGCCGCAGACGAGGCACATGCGGGTACCGGCAGCGATGCCGTGCCGCCCGTGCCGCCGAAGCAGCACCACTGGTACTGGCCGTTCTAAGCACGAATGCTGCACTCCCTCTCGATCCGCGATGTGGTGTTGATCGAGCGGCTGGATTTGCATTTTGCCGCCGGGTTGACCGCGCTTACGGGTGAAACCGGGGCTGGTAAGTCGATTCTGCTCGATAGCCTGGGGCTGGCGCTTGGCGCGCGGGCCGATACGGGGCTGATCCGCCATGGGGCCGAGCAGGCCGTGGTGGCGGCGAGTTTTTCCGTTGGTGGCGGGCATTCGGCATTGGCCTTGCTTGCAGAACATGGGCTGGCTGAGCATGGGCTCGAGTCGGGGAGCGATATTCTGGTCCGGCGCATTGTGGGCCGGGATGGCCGCTCGCGCGCGCTGGTGAATGACCAGCCCGTGAGCGTCGGGTTTTTGAAAAATCTGGCCGGGCTGCTCATCGAGGTGCAGGGGCAGCATGAGCAGGTGGGGCTGGCGGACCCGGCGAACCATATTTTTCTGCTCGATTCGTTTGGTGTGCCCCCTGCCCCGCGCAATGCGGTTGCCGCCACGCATAAAGCTTGGCGCGAGGCGGCCGGAAGGCTGGCGGCGGCTGAGAAGAAGATAGAAGAGACGGCACGCGAGGAAGAATTTTTGCGCCATGCGGCCGATGAGCTGGGCAAGCTTAATCCGGTGGCGGGCGAGGAAGAGGCACTGGCGGCCGAAAGGGTGCGGCTGCAAGCCGGCGAGCGGCGGGCCGAGGCGATTGCCGCGGCGATTGCCGAATTGCGGCCGAAAGACCGTCGCCAGGGCGGGCCGGCGGCGGCATTGCGCGGCGCGGCGCGGGCGCTGGCGCGCGTTACCGTGCCGGCGGGCAGTGTGAACCCGGCAGGGCCGGCGATTGCGGCGGTGGAGCGGGCTGAGGTCGCACTTTCCGAGGCTGAGGATTTTATGGAGCGTATGGCGGCGGCGGAAGAGGATGATCCGCGTGCGCTGGAGGCGACCGAAGAGCGGCTGTTTGCGCTCAGGGCCGTGGCGCGGAAACATGGGATTCAGGTTTCGGCACTTCCGGCGTTTTATGCGGATTTGCGGGCCAGGCTGGTGGCGCTGGAGAGTGGGGTTGCCGATATTGCGGCGCTGACCACGGAGGTCGCGCGGCTACGGGCGGCTTATGTGGAAGCTGCGGCGGCGCTGTCAGGCTTGCGCGAACAGGCGGCGCGGGATTTGGAGACGGCGATTGGTACGGAACTGCCGCCGCTAAAACTGGAGCGGGCGCGGTTTGTGGTGGAGCGGAGCATGCTGCCGGAAGCGGCCTGGGGCGCGCGCGGGGTGGATGCGATACGGTTTTTGATCGCCACCAACCCGGGCGAGACGCCGGGGGCTTTGGATAAAATTGCATCCGGCGGCGAGTTGTCGCGGCTGATGCTGGCGATGAAGGTGGTGCTGACTTCCGGCGCTGGGATTGAGACGCTGATTTTCGATGAGGTGGATTCCGGGATTGGTGGTGCTACGGCGGCGGCTGTGGGCGAGCGGCTCGCGCGTGTAGCTGAGGGGGTGCAGGTGCTGGTGGTGACGCATTCACCGCAGGTGGCGGCGCGTGGTGCTGCGCAATTGCGCGTGGCCAAGCGCGTGGTGGATGACCGCGCGGTTACGGGCGTGGATGTGCTGGATGGGGTGGAGCGGCGCGAAGAGATTGCGCGCATGCTGGCAGGGGAATTTGTGACGGATGCGGCGCGGCAGGCTGCGACGAGCTTGCTGGCAAGGTGAGGAGAATTGTACGGCATTCTATCTGCCCCGTCATGCTCGCGAAAGCGGGCATCCATACCTCCCCGGTCGGACAGCATCGCATGAGAAAATTACTTCTTGCTCTCGCTTTTGTTGTTCTTCCAATCGCTACGAAAGCCGCCACCATTCCGTTTGTTGGCTGCCCGACTGATGTCCCCGGGGGCGGCCAGGTAACCCCAACCGGCCAGCCGATGAAAGTCGATATGCCGGCGGACATTGCCGCAAAACTGGCGCTCTATGGAGGTGCCCACGAGGCCGTCCTTGCTCCACGCGGTTGGAAATGCTCCGGAATTCTTGGTAATGACGCCGAATTGCTACGCATCGATCCGCCCGCTGCCACCTTGCATGTCAATAACCCGTCAATTTTCGTCGGCAGTTGGGGTGGAGGTTCTGGTTTTCAAACAGCTATGCACATCGCTGGTCAATATTTTCCAAACCTCGTCAGCACTGCAGAACTTCAGAATTTTGTAGAAGATTGGAACGGATACGGCGTCACCGTTGCCCAGATTTTGGCACCTCGCTACCCGACAGACCGGCTGACATATCTGGGCCCATCGGCGCTTGAGTATGAAACGCCGCCGAGGAAAGACGGTCTTGAACGATTGGTTTTCGGCGCCACCTCGCTTTTTGCCCAGTACGGCATCATCAGCCTTCATCTTATCAAAGATGGTTCAAACTATGATCCAGACGGCAGCCATATTAATTTTATTACTGTCAGTTTACCGTACGACTTCGCCTATCTGACCCCATATATTCTAAGAGCTTCTAGACCATGCATACTCAATGGGAATATCGTTTCCTGCACAATGTATGATGGTATCACCTATCCGGACCAATGACGCGCGCTGACATGAAACAGAAACTCGACGACATTCTCGCCCGCATCGAAGCCGCCAACGTGGCGTATCATGAGCACGACACGCCTGAAATAACGGACGCCGAATACGACGCGCTGCGTCGGGAGGCGCAGGCGATTCTGGAGGCGCATCCTGAGTTACAGGATGATGCGGAGGCATTGGAGCAGGTGGGAGGAAAACCTGCGGCGGGGTTTAAGAAGTTGCGGCATCGGACGCCGATGTTGTCGCTGGATAATGTGTTTGCGGCGGAGGAGTTTGCGGAGTTTTGGCGCGGCAAAAGCCGGTTTTTGGGGCATGAGGGGGCTTGGGAGCTGGTGGCGGAGCCTAAGATTGATGGGCTCTCTATTTCGCTCACTTATGAGGGGCAAAAATTTGTGCGGGCGGCGACGCGCGGGGATGGGGCCGAGGGTGAGGATGTTACAGCGAATATTTTGACGTTGGATGATCTACCAAGGGAATTGCCCAAGGATGCGCCAGATTTTATTGAAATTCGCGGCGAGGTTTATATGACCAAGGCGGATTTTCTGGCGCTTAACGCCGCACAGGAGCGGCAGTTTGCCAATCCGCGTAATGCGGCGGCGGGGAGTTTGCGCCAGCTTGATGCGGGGATTACCGCCAAGCGCAAAATCTCGCTGTTTGCCTATGCGCAGGGAGAATCCTCAAGCCCCGTGGCGGCGACGCATTGGGCGTATCTGGCGACGCTAAAGCGTTGGGGGTTTGATGTTAATCCGCTTTCGAAATTGATCTTGGAGGCGGATGGCGAGGCGTTTCAGGACGGGATTGGCGTGGCGCGGGGCACACTGCCCTATGACATTGATGGCGTGGTCTATAAGGTTAACGACCTAGCGTTGCAGTCGCGGCTGGGGTTTGTTGGCCGGGCGCCACGCTGGGCTTGTGCGTGGAAGTTTGCCGCTGAGAAGGCCAGCACGCTGCTGGAGGCGATTGAAATTCAGGTGGGGCGCACCGGTGCGCTGACGCCACGGGCGAAATTGGCCCCGGTGAATGTCGGCGGCGTGCTGGTGACCTATGCGACGCTACATAATGAGGATGAGATCGCGCGGAAAAATGTGCGGGTTGGCGATGTTGTGGAGCTGCAACGCGCTGGGGATGTGATCCCGCAAATTCTCGGTGTGATTAAAGCGGGTGGTGGTGAGGCCTATAGATTTCCCGATCATTGCCCGGTGTGCGGCAGCCTTGCCGTGCGGGCGGATGATGATGTGGTACGGCGCTGCACCGGCGGGCTTTCCTGCCCGGCGCAGGTGGTGGAGCGGCTGATCCATTTTTGTTCGCGGCGGGCGTTTGATATCGACGGTTGCGGCGAGAAAACGATGCAGGAGTTTTACGAGGCCGGCTGGCTGCATAATGCGGCGGATATTTTTAGCCTCCCCGCGCATGAGGCGGAGATTGCCAAGCGCGAGGGCTGGGGGCCGGTGTCGGCGGCCAAGCTCTCGGCGGGGATCGCGGCGCGCAGAGACATTGGGCTGGAGCGGTTTATTTATGCGCTCGGTATCCGGCGGATTGGCGAGAATAATGCGAAGTTGTTGGCGCGGCATTACGGGAGTTATGCGGCGTGGAAGGCGGGGATGATCGCGGCGGGGGAGATCGGCTCCGATGCGCGGCTGGAGCTGGGCTCGATTTCGGGGATTGGGCCTGCGATTGCCACGGACCTGGCTGCGTTTTTTGTCGAGGAGCATAATCTGGCGACGCTGGCGGCACTGGAGCGCGAGGTGAACGTGCTGGATGCGGTGAGTGCCACGGCGGTGGACTCGCCCTTTGCGGGCAAGGTGATGGTGTTTACCGGCACGCTGACCATGGCTCGGCCGGAGGCTAAAGCGCGGGCCGAGGCTTTGGGGGCGAAAGTGACTGAATCTGTTTCCAAGAAGACGGATTTTGTCGTGGTGGGGGAGGATGCGGGCTCGAAGGCCAAGAAGGCGGCGGAGCTTGGAATACAAACGCTGACGGAGCAGGCGTTCCGGGACATGGCGGGGTTTTGAGGATGCGGAAAACTTAATTTGCTTGGGGGGCGGGGTCGATTGCGCCATATAAGAGGTAGCAAATTGAAAGCCCCCCGATCATGACAAAATCCTCCGCTTTTGGCTGGCCGAATATGGATTTCGCGCAAATGGCGTTTCAGGGCACGATGCTGGCCATCGAGGCGCAGCAGGTGATCGCACTGCGGCTGACCAAAATGGCGATGGGCGGGCCGGCGGCACAGAAAGAGGCCGAGCTGATGGTGTCGGAAAAGCTCAACGCCATGGCTGAGAGCGGCCAGATGATGATGATGGGCGCGCTGGGCGGCAAGCAGGATATGAACGCGGATAAGGTGATGGCGATGTACCGCAAGAAGGTGCAGGCGAACGTGCGGCGGTTAAGTGCGTAACTGCGGGTCGTAAATTTGATCTGAAATAACCGCGTTGCGATTCAACTGCCATGATTTTTCATCATGGCCAGTGGCCATCGGGCGTTCCTTGCCGTTAGACCGAGTTTTGATCCGGCCGGCAAAGATGCCGTCGGCGATGAGAATGTTCCGCACGGCATCAGCGCGGCGCTGACCGAGCGCGAGATTATAGGTTTCCGTACCGCGTTCATCGGTATTGCCCGCAATATAAACCTTTTCATATGGATTGTCAGTGAACCATCTGGCCTGCGCAGAGATCAAAATCGCCTGCTTTTGGCTAAGGGCCGCACTATCAAACGCGAAAAACACTGGCAAGCTGAGATAAGGCTGCGACGCATAACAAAAGCAAACCACGGTACTAGGGGGTGTTTGGAGCGCCGGCTTGGCACAGCCGGTAAGGGTAAGCGCTGACAACACGGCGGCGGCAAGGCGGTTATGGGGCATGGCGACTCGCGATGGGGATGTCAGGCTGATCATTACACTCCACCAACATGCTGCCAATGTCGAGAGAGATTCCCTGAGTTCACGAACGAAGTGCAACACCAGATTAAGGTGTCTGCATGGGAACAGCTTACGACCACCTCGATTTTGAAGAACGGTGTACGATTGCCCGGCTTCGTGAAGCTGGGCGATCGGTCCGGCAAATCGCGGCAGCTCTGGATCGCGCGCCATCGAGCATTTCTCGGGAGCTGAAGCGTAATTCTGGGGCACAGGTGGGTTACAAGCCCGCTTATGCCCAAGAGCAAACCGCCGCCCGGCGCTGGACAGGCTCGTGGCTGGAGACCGACCCGATGCTGCGCAACATCGTTCTGGGGTGTCTGGCATGCGGCTGGTCGCCCGAGGCGGCGGCGGGCTGGCTGCGCCGGCAAAAACCCGCCGTCATGATCAGCCATGAGAGCATCTACCGCTTCATCTACGCCCAGATGCAGCGGACCCATGACGGGGCCTGGCGGTTCTACCTGCCACGCGCCAAGTTCAAGCGCGGGCGCCGTGGGCGCCGGGGCGGCTCACCAGCGAGCTTTATTCAAGGCAGGGTCTCGATCAGCCAGCGCCCCAAAGCCGTGGACTCACGCCGCAGCGCCGGGCATTGGGAGGCCGATCTCATGCTCTTTGCCGCTTACGGGCAGGCCATTCTCGTCGCCCATGAACGCACATCACGCATCATGATCCTGGCAAAACAACCGAGCAAAGCGGCCAAACCAACCGCCGACAAGCTCATGGAATGGCTCGAGCCGCTCGAGCCGCGGCACCGGCAAACTCTGACCTTTGATAATGGTACGGAATTCGCCCAGCATTACCGCCTCAACCAGCAGCTCGGCATACAAACATTCTTCTGCGATACACATAGCCCGTGGCAAAAAGGCGGTATCGAAAATGCCATCGGGCGGATGAGAAAAACCTTGCCCAGAAAGACAAACCTCGCCGATATCAGCCCAGACGACCTCAATACACGGGTCGCCGCCTATAATAATACCCCACGAAAATGCCTCGGATACAAAACCCCCGCCGAAGTATTCCAATCACAGCTGTTGCACTTCAAATGTGAATCCACCTCCCCGCTTTCGCGAGCATGACGGTGTTTGGTAGAGGGTGCTTCGCTCCCGGCGGGTGGCGCGCTAGAGTGCCGCTATCGGGTGGGGGGGCGAAAATGTTCGGGCAGGCTTTTGGGGCTTTTCTGCTGGCGTTTCCGGCGCTGTTCTCCATAATCAACCCGCCGGGCGGGGCGATTATTTTTAATGAGGTTACCTCCGCCCTCACCCATGCGCAGCGGACGTCCCTGGCGCGGCGGGTGGCGGTTTATTCCACGTTTGTAATGCTTGGCGCGTTGCTGCTGGGCTCCTATGTGCTTAGTTTTTTCGGCATTTCGCTTGATGCGCTGCGGATTGCCGGGGGGATTGTGGTTGCAGCGCGGGCTTATGAGATGCTCTCCAGCCCTGACAATACCACCGCGCGCAAACAGCGTGAGGCGCAGCCGGTGGAGGATGCGGCGCCGCAGAATTTGGGGGGATTTGCGTTTTTTCCTCTTACTCTGCCGTTTACCACCGGGCCTGGCACCATCGCGGTGGCTATTTCACTGGGCACGGCGCGGCCGAATGGGCTGGCGGGTTTGGGGGCGTTTTATGCCGGCGCCACCATCGCCGTGCTGGCGATGTCTCTGACAATCTGGGCCAGTTACAGCGCCGCCGACCGGCTGGCGGCCTTCCTTGGTGAGACCGGACGGGTGGCGGTGGCGCGGCTGGCGGCGTTTTTGCTCCTGGGCATCGGTGTACAGATTGCCCTTAACGGGATTGTGCCGGTGCTGCATACCGCGATGCACGGGGCGCTGGGCAGCTAGGCGAAAATACATATACAGCTGTTTATAAGCAGGCTTATTATATGCTGGCTATGGCCGCTGAATTTGAACGCGATATGTTTATCCTGATCCACGACGTGGCGCGGCTCACGCGCGTGGAAGCGGACCGGCGGGCCCGGCGCATGGGCATGACCCGGGCGCAATGGGGGATTATCCGCAGGCTTGCCAGTGCGCCGGGGCGCAGCCAGAAGGAGCTCGCCGATTTATTGGAGGTGGAGCCCATTACCGTGGCGCGGATGGTGGACCGGCTGGAAGCCACCGGCATGGTGGAGCGCCGTGCCGATGAGCAGGACCGGAGGATCTGGCGCCTGCACCTGCTGCCGGCCGCGATGAATGTTCTAAAAGATATAAATTACGAGCTGAAGACTCTGGCCGATTTTATCGGCACGGGGCTGACCGAAGAGCAGCGCGAAGTGATGGTGAATGGTTTGCTGCTGATGAAGGCAAATGTGTTGAGCATTGAGAACGGCTCTACCCACAGGGTGATCGATATTGAGGACACCCAGAGCGCGGCCGAATAGTGCGGCCCGAGACATTATAGATAGTAAAAAAGTATTCGAGAGGAAATTTTACGAGATGTCGCAGACGAATATTGTGGGACGCGATCAGACAGCGTCCGGATCGGGGTTGGCCGCGGTGCAGCGGGCCAATCGCGGCAGGCTGCTGCGTCCTATTCTGATGGTGGGCGGCATTGCGGCCGTGCTGCTGGTGGCGTTGTTCATGTGGCTGTTCGGCGGCGGTAGCGTCTCCACCGATGACTCGTATGTCGATGCGGCGAAGGTTTCGCTTTCCACCGATGTGTCCGGGCTGGTGGGCGAGGTTTATGTGAAGGACAACCAGCATGTGGTGGCGGGCCAGCCGCTCTTCACCATCGGCCAGACGCAGTACCAAATTGCGTTGGAGCGGGCGCAGGCGGAGCTGGCGCAGGCGGTGGAGACCATCGACGGTACCAAGCATAGCTACGCCCAGGCGCTGGCACAGCAGGAAACCGCGAAAGTGCAGGTGGCCAAGGACCAGGCGGATCTGGCCCGCTATGCCGCGGTGGTGGCATCAGGCGGCGTAACCCGCGCCCAATTTGACGATGCGCGGTTTACCCTGCAGGCGGACCAGGCGCATCTCGCCCAGCTGGACCAGGCGGCCGGGCTGCAGCTGACGAAGCTGCAGGGGGACCCGAACATCAAGGCGCAGGACACGCCGGAATATCAGCAGGCCGATGCCGATTTGCGCGAGGCGCAGCGCAACCTCAGCGATACGGTTGTGAAGGCGCCGTTCTCGGGCACGGTGTCCGGGGTGGAGCAATTGCAGCCGGGCATGTTCATGATGGCGGGAACGGCCGGGTTCGGGCTGGTCTCGGACCAGGATGTGTTTGTTACAGCACAGCCCAAGGAAGACCAGCTGACCTGGGTACGGCCCGGGCAGAGTGTGGATGTGACGGTGGATTCCTACCCAGGCCAGCATTGGAAGGGCGAGGTCGAGAGCATCTCGCCGGCCTCGGGTTCGGAATTTGCCATTTTGCCGGCGCAGAATTCGTCGGGCAACTGGGTGAAGGTGGTGCAGCGTATTCCGGTGCGGATCAAGATACTGTCCGGCCCTGCGGATTTGCCGCTGCTGGCCGGGATGAGCACTGAGATCAGCATCAACACCAATCATCAGCGGCATTTGTCTGATCTGTTTTAAGGACCAATACCGCCGGCATCACGCCGTTTTTGCCTTCTCGTCGAATTGGCACCGCGCCTGCTCAACCTGGTTTAGGTTTTCCGCGGCCCATACCCATTCGCCGCAGAAGGCAGCACCTAGGCCAAGGCCTAGTGGCGTTAGATGGTATTCAACTTTTGGCGGCACGACGGGATATACCGTTCTGACCTTTATCCCCATTCCGATTTCGCCTGTGTATTGCGCGGCAAAGGCAGGGCTGCATTCGTTCACGCAGTCGCTGCGCGTGCAGCCTGCCGGCACGAACGTTACGGTTGTTGAGCTGGCGCCGCCGGGCGTTGAGACACCCTTGTTTCGCGGCGAATTCGCGGCGGAAATGGAGGGCCAGAAGGGGATGGATGTGGTTGTGCTCGCTAAGCGCGCTATCGCCGGGATTGAAGCCGGGAAGCTGGAAATTCGACCCGGTCTCAGCAATGTGTTGAAGATTATGAGCCGGGTTGCGCCGCAATTCATGTTTCGGCAAATGACGAAGATGGCGACGCCCAAGACGTGACTTTAAGGCGCGAACTCAGCCGTTATCCAGTTTGCGAAAGCCTGGGCGGGCTTGCTGAGCCTGGTTAAATCAGGAGCCACAAGCCAGTAGGCGCCGTAGGGTATTTCTAGCTCAAACGGTTTTACCAATGTGCCGGTTCGTAGATCCTCTTCCGCGAGCAGGATGTTGGCCAAAGCCACGCCGTGCCCGCGGGCGGCGGCCTGAATGGCCAGCACGGTGTCCGTGAGCAGCGGGCCCCGGTCCTGGCTTATGGCGGCGACGGCGGCGGCTTGAAACCAGCGGTTCCAGCCGCTGCGGTCGTCTTCGTGCAGTAGAGTATAGCGGTGTAAATCGGCTGGGTTTTGCAGGGCCGGGCCGGAGGCGAGCAGGTTGGGCGATAGCACCGGGGACATGGTGTTGTCGGCGAGATGTGCGGCCTGTACGCGCGGCCAGGTGGTGGCGGTTTCGCTCCAGCGTATGGCCAGCTCTGTTTTGCTGGTGCGGAATTCAGCCGGGCGGGAGTCCGGGTTCAGCATCACGTCGATGTCGGGGTGGAGCTGGCGGAAGCGGTTTAGCCGGGGCACCAGCCAGCAGGCGGCGAAGGAGGGCTCGACGCTGATGGACAGGATGATTGCGGCAGCTTCCGTTTTTATCCCGTCGAGCAGGCGGTCGATCTCATCGAAACTGATTGTGAGCTGGTCGAGCAGTTCGCTTCCCTGCGCGGTTAGGGTAACCAGGCGGTGGCGGCGCTCGAACAATGCGTGGCCGAGCCAGGTTTCCAGCTCGCGCACTTGCCGGCTGACTGCGGCCTGGGAGACCAGTAGCTCCTGGGCGGCACGGGTAAAACTGCCGTGCCTGCCGGCGGCTTCGAAACTGCGGAGTGCGGTTAAGGGCAGCTGTCCTCGCTTCAACTCACATAACCTCTAGTTATCCAAAGCGACGATATACTCGTTTGAGCAGCCTGCCCAGCCCGGTCTAGTCCTTGCGGTCTGGATGGAGTGAGGGACATGACGAAGGCATTGGGGTTTATACTGCTGCGCATGATGGGCGTGGGGAGCGGGCTGGAAAATCGGGACTGCGCTGCGGAATGGCGTGAAACCCCACAGCGTGAGGAAGACAGCCCGGCGGCGTCGCGCGTGACCGGCCCGTTTTGCGGCAAAATATGTTTTAAGCCGCGCCCTGGGTCGCATTAAGGGGGGCCGGGGTGACAAATACGGCTGCTTGCAGGCATGATGGCGTTGGAGATTTTGCCCTTGACCGCACAGCAGTTGCAGACCGAGATCCATGTTATACGCCAGAGCGGGCTGTTCATGCCGGGCTGGTATATCGGGCAGCATCGCGAGCTGGCGGGACGGGGCGGGGACGGGGTTGAGCATTTCTGTAACGCCGGCTGGCGTGAGGGGGCGAACCCGAACCCTTATTTCGATACCGCATGGTATCTGGCCAGCTACCCCGAAATTGCGAGCGCGGGGATTAATCCGCTGCTGCATTATATCGCGTTCGGCGAGGCGGAGGGGCGTAACCCCTCAGCCCGGTTCGATACGGGCTGGTATCGTGCCACCTATGGGCTTGGCCCAAAGGATGGCTGTTTGCGGCATTTTCTGGAGCGGCGCGAGACTGGACAGGTAAGCCCTGTGCCGGTGTTCGACCCGGCGTTTTATCTGGACAGCAACCCGGATGTGGCGCGCTCGCGGATCGATCCGTTTGAGCATTTTTGCGTCTTTGGGGTTAAAGAGGGGCGCAACCCGGCGGCGGTGTTCGACCTGAAGTTTTACCAACAGCGCTACGGGGCGCAATTGCAGGGGCAGAATCCACTGCTGCACTATCTGGCCAACCGCGACAGCCAGCCGGGCATGCTGACCAGCCCGGAGGAGCGGCGCGATGTGGCGGCGATGGTGCGTAATGCCACCCGCCCGGCGCCGCATTTCGAGGAATTTTCTCCAGCCCCCGCGCAGGCGGTGCGGCGGGCAAAATTGCTGGCGTATTATCTGCCGCAATTTCACCGCGTGGCCGAGAATGATGCGTGGTGGGGCAAGGGGTTTACCGATTGGACCAATTTGATGCGCGCCAGTCCGCGCTTCGTTGGGCACCAGCAGCCGCGTGTGCCGCGCGACCTGGGGTTCTACTCGCTCGACGATCCCGAAACATTGCGCCGCCAGGTGGCGATGGCCAAGGGGGCGGGGCTCGAAGGCTTTGTGTTCTACACCTATTGGTTCAACCGCCACCGGCTGCTGGAAAAGCCGCTGGAACAGTTTCTGGCCGATAAGAGCTTGGATTTTTCCTTCTGCGCGATGTGGGCCAATGAGAACTGGACCAGGCGTTGGGATGGCATGGAGCATGAGGTGCTCATCGCCCAGGAGTACCTGATGAGCGATGACGACGCGCTTGTCGCGCATTTCGCCGCGATGTTCGCCGATGCGCGTTATATCCGCATCGAGGGCCGGCCGCTGTTGATGATTTATCGTGTCGCGATCATCCCCGGGGCGCGGGTACGGATTGCGCGATGGCGGGAAATGTTCCGCGCGGCGCATGGCGAGAACCCGCTCATCATCATGGCGCAGAGCATGGGCGAGGATTATGACCCCACGCCTTACGGGCTGGATGGGGCGGTGGAATTTCCGCCGCATAAGATCAGCCAGGAGACGAGGCGGACCCCGGACACGCTGGAGCCGCTGGATCTGGGGTTTTCCGCCACCGTGCATGATTATGCGGATATTGCCGAGACCTCGCGGCACCTGCCCGCCCCGGATTATCCGTTGATAAAAACCATCGTGCCGGGGTGGGATAATGACCCCAGGCGCGAGGGCAAGGGGCTGGTGCTGCATGGCGCCACGCCGGCGCTGTATCAGGGGTGGCTGGAAAAGCTTGTGGAATACGCGGAGAAGAATCTGTTTCATGGCGAGCGGATTATCTGCGTGAACGCCTGGAATGAATGGGCCGAGGGGGCGTATCTGGAGCCCGATCTGTATTCGGGTGCGGCATATTTGAACGCCACGGCGCGGGCGATATGCGCGCGCGATGCCGGAGAGCTTGCCGGTGGGATATTGCTGGTAGGGCATGATGCGCAACCGCATGGGGCACAGTTGCTGTTGCTGAACATCGCGCGCCGGCTCAAACGCCAGCGCGGGTTGCAGGTGCATGTGCTGCTGCTGCGCGCGGGGCCGCTGCTGGACCAGTATTATCGAAACGTGGATGTGACGGTGGCGGGGGACCGCGAGGTGGTCGATAATCTGCTGGACAAGTATTGGGCTCAGGGGGTGCGCAGCGCCATTGTGAATACCGCCGCCGCCGCGCGTGTGGTGCCGTGGCTGGCGCGCAAAGGGTTTGGGGTGAGTCTGCTGGTGCATGAACTGCCGCAATTGCTGCAGGAACATCAGCTGGAGGCGCAGGCCAGGCGCGGTGCGGAAGCAGCGCGGCAGGTGGTGTTTTCCTCCGGGTTTTTGCGCGACAAATTTACCGGCGCGACTGGGCTGGACGGGTTGAACGGGGTGGTGCTGGCGCAGGGCAATTACCAGAATTTGCGGTTTGATGCGGCGGCGCGGGCCAAGGTGCGGGCTGGGCTGGGCTTGAACGACAAGGAGTTTTTGGTGCTCGGCGCCGGTTATGCGCATCTGCGCAAGGGATTCGATTTGTTTTTGCAAATGGCACGCAAGTTTGCGAGCCAGCGCAAGGATGTGCATTTCGTCTGGGCCGGCAATATCGAGGCCGCGATGAGCATTTATCTGGGGCCGGAGATAGCTTCTGCCACGGCTGCCGGCTGCTTTACGCATGTGCCGTTTACCGAGGATGTCGGGGGGTATTTTTCAGCCGCGGATGTGCTGGCGCTGACCTCGCGCGAGGACCCGCTGCCGACCGTGGTGATGGAGGCGTTTTCCACCGGCGTGCCGTGTGTGGCGTTTGACGAGAGCGGCGGCATACCCGAATTGCTGCGCGCCGAGGCCGCCGGGATTGTTGTGCCGATGGCGGATGTGGATGGGTTTGCGGCGGCATTGGCCTCGCTGCTGGACCATAAGCAGCTTGAAAAAAATCGCCCGCGCCTGGCGGCGATGGCGGAACAAAAATTCGATTTTGGTACCTACGTGGATCGGCTGTTGCAACTGGTGGCGCCGGAGCTGGTGCAGGTGAGCGTGGCGGTGCTGAATTATAATTATGCGCGTTATTTGCCAGGGCGGCTGGGGAGCGTGTTTGCCCAGAATTATCCGGTGGCGGAGGTGCTGTTTCTGGATGATGCGTCCACCGATGATTCCGTCGAGATGGCGGTGCGATTGGCGGCAGAGGCCGGGCGCGAGATGCGGGTGATCGCCAATAACAAAAATGCCGGGGTGTTCGCGCAATGGCGGCGGGCGGCGGAGGCAGCCAAGGGCGAATATATCTGGCTGTGCGAGGCGGATGATGATGCTGACCCTGCGTTGCTGGCGAGGCTTGTGGCAGCCTGTGCCGCGGCGGACCACCCGCTGCTGGCCTTTGCCGACAGCCGCGCCGTGGATGCGGACGGGGTGCAGGTGATGCCCAGCTACCAGCGCTATTATTTTGATGCCGGGGCCAAGGATTTGCTCGCCTCCGGCAGCTGGCCGGCGCGAGATTTTGCAGCGGCAAATCTGGCGTTACGCAACCTCATTCCCAATGTGAGCGCGGTGTTGTGGCGGCGGGCGGCGTTGTTGCAGGCGCTCGATGCGGTGCCTGACCTCGGCAGCTGGCAGCTGGCGGGGGATTGGCGGCTGTATCTGGCGCTGGCGGCGCAGGAGGGGAGTGTTGCCTATGTTGCAGCACCGCTGAATACGCACCGGCGGCATGGCGGCGGGGTGACGCAACGCCTCTCCCGCCAAGCGCATGTGGCTGAAATTGCCCGGATGCAGGCACTGGCGGCCAAGCAGCTGAAACTCGGCAAACCGGCCCGGACGGCGCAGGCGGCGGACCTGGCCCGCGTTGAGGCCCAACTGCTGGCGGGTGAGGCAAAGAAAAAGACCAAACCGGTTGCCAGGAGCAAAAAGGTCTGATTGAACAGCCCCGAATTGGTCTCATTTATGGAACGGCGCGCATGAAAATTCTTCTCACCGGCGGATGCGGCTTTATCGGTTCGGCGGTGGTACGGCGCGCCATCCGCGCCGGGCACGAAATCATCAATATCGACAAGATGACCTATGCGGCCTCGGAAGAGGCGCTGGAGGAGACCGGTGCCAACCTGCGCCATCTGCTGGTGAAAGCCGATATCTGCGACCTGGCGGCGATGCATGCGGCGTTCGCGGCACACCAGCCCGATGCGGTGATGCATCTGGCGGCCGAAAGCCACGTAGACCGCTCGATCGATGGGCCGGCGGATTTTGTTCACACGAATGTGACCGGCACGTTTTTGCTGCTGGAGGCGGCCCGGACGTACTTTGCCACTCTCTCCGGCGAGAAGCGCGAGAATTTCCGGTTCCATCATATTTCGACCGATGAGGTTTTTGGTGCGCTGGAGGATGGCGACCCCGCCTTCAACGAATACACGCCCTATGACCCGCGCAGCCCTTATTCGGCGAGCAAAGCGGCATCGGACCATCTAGCGCGGGCCTGGATGCATACCTACGGCCTGCCGGTGATTGTTTCCAACACCACCAATAATTATGGCAAATGGCAGTTTCCCGAAAAATTGATCCCGCTGATGCTGATCAACGCCATCGATGAGAAACCGCTGCCGGTTTATGGCGCCGGGGTGAACACGCGCGACTGGCTGTTTGTGGATGACCATGCCGAGGCGCTACTGAAAGTGCTGACCTGCGGCGTACCGGGGGATACCTATTGCATCGGGGCGCGCCAGCCGCGCAAGAATATCGACGTGGTGAAGGCGATCTGCGCCATTGTTGATGAGAAACTGCCGAGCAAGGCGGGCGCGCGGGAGCGGCTGATTACATACGTCACCGACCGGCCCGGGCATGACCACCGCTACGAGATCGACCCGACCACGGCGGAGAAGGAACTGCATTGGGAGGCAGCACACGATTTCGAGCGCGGCTTGCGCGTGACGGCGCAATGGTATCTCGATAACGAGGCCTGGTGGCGTGGGATTCAGGCCAAGACATATGCCGGGCAGCGCCTCGGGGGAGCAAAAGCGTGATTAAAAAAGGTATTATTCTGGCCGGTGGTTCGGGTACGCGGCTGCACCCGATTACCCAGGCCAGCTCCAAACAACTGCTGCCGGTATATGACAAGCCGATGATTTATTATCCGCTCAGCACCTTGCTGCTGGCGGGTATTACCGAGGTGCTGATCATCTCCACGCCGCAGGATCTGCCGCAGTTCCAGCGCCTGTTTCATGACGGCGCGCATCTGGGCATCCGCATCACCTATGCCGAGCAGCCGAGTCCGGATGGGCTGGCGCAGGCGTTTCTCATCGGCGAGACCTGGATCGATGGTGAGCCCTGCGCACTGGCCCTGGGTGATAATTTGATCCATGGCGATCATCTCTCGACCTTGCTGCGCGCTGCCGCGGCCCGGCCCGAGGGGGCGACGGTGTTCGCCTATCAGGTGCGCGATCCGGAACGTTATGGCGTGGTGTCGTTCGATTCCGACGGCAAGGCCATTGAGATCGTCGAGAAGCCGACACACCCGACTTCTCCATGGGCGGTGACGGGATTGTATTTTTACGACCATCGCGTGGTCGAGCTGGCGAAAACCATCAAACCGTCGCCGCGTGGCGAGCTTGAGATTACGGATTTGAACCAGCTGTATCTGCAGGAAGGCACGCTGCATGTGGAGCGGCTGGGGCGCGGCACGGCCTGGCTCGATGCCGGCACGCCCGACAGCCTGTTGCAGGCCGCAACCTTCGTGCAGACAATCCAGGACCGGCAGGGCAATCTTGTCGGCTCCCCGGAAGAGGCGGCGTTCCGCATGGGGCTGATCGATAAGGCGCAGTTGAAGGCGCGGGCGGCGTTGATCAGCAAGACCGAGCTGGGGCGTATTCTCCATGATATCGCCGAAGGGGTGCATGTATAATGCAGATCGAAAAACTTGATATTCCGGAAGTGTTACTGATTACCCCAGGGAAGTTTGGCGATAGCCGTGGGTTTTTCTCCGAGACCTGGAATGCCGGCAAGTTGGCGGCCGAGGGGTTCGGTGCGCAGTTCGTGCAGGATAACCATAGTTTTTCGGCCGAGGTGGGAACCATACGCGGGCTGCATTGTCAGCTGGCCCCCAGCGTGCAGGGCAAGCTCGTGCGGGTGGTGAAGGGCGCGATCTGGGATGTGGCGGTGGATATCCGCAAGGGCTCGCCTACCTTCGGCAAATGGGTGGCGGCCGAGATTTCGGAAGAGAACTGGAAACAGATCTGGGTGCCGGGCGGATTCCTGCACGGGTTCTGCACGGTGCTGCCGAATACCGAGGTGATCTACAAGGTGACGTCCGGCTATGACAAAGCCGCCGAGCGCGCCGTGGTGTGGAACGATCCGGCTTTGGCCCTGCCCTGGCCGGTGGCGCCGGGCGAGGCAAAACTCTCCGATAAGGACCGCGTGGCGCCGGCGTTTGATGCAAACGAGACCTGGTTCACCTATTCATGATTTTGATCACGGGCAGCTCCGGCCAGCTGGGCCATGCGCTGGTCACACTTTGCACGGCGCGCGGCATTGAATTTAAGGCCGTGGCAAGGCCGGAATTTGATTTCGAGCATCCGGAGACGGTGGCGGCGTGTTTCGAGGCAGCCCGGCCGGATATGGTGATTAACGCCGCCGCCTATACCGCGGTGGACAAGGCCGAGACTGAGCACGCGGCGGCGGTGGCCGGCAACCACCTTGGGCCGCTGGCTTTGGCGCGGCTGTGCGAGGAAGCCGGCATTCCCTTCATCCATGTCTCGACCGATTACGTGTTCGACGGCAATAAGGCAGCACCTTATATGGAGACCGACCCGACCGGGCCCACGGGGATTTACGGCGTTACCAAGCGCGATGGCGAGGAGGCGATCCTGGCCAGTGGCGCCAACGCCGTTATTCTACGCACCGCCTGGGTGTATGCCGCGCACGGCAAGAATTTCGCCCGTACCATGCTGACTGCCGGACGGAAAATGCCGGTGTTACGCGTGGTCGGCGACCAGCGCGGCACGCCGACGGCGGCGGTTGATCTGGCAACCGCCATCCTCGCCATCGCCGAGACGCTCGATGCGGGGTGGGACGAAAAATATCGCGGGATTTTTCACGCGACCGGCGCCGGGGAGACGACCTGGTATGGGTTTGCCTGCGCAATCTTCGAGGAAGCCACGAAACTGGGCTATGCCGCACCCGAGGTGCAGGCCATCAACACCGCGGATTGGCCGACGCCGACCCGCCGCCCGCCAGACTCACGGCTTGACTGCAGTAAGCTTACGGAAACTTTTGGTGTGACCTTGCCGGACTGGCGGGTAAGTCTGCCGGGGGTTGTGCGGGGTTTACTGGCACACGACACAGCCGGGTAACAACAAAACGTTACAGGGAAACCCTGTATTTTGAATGATTTGCACATAAAAAGCGTTTTTTGTTAGGACCCCGCCGCGGCAAATTGATTGCCATGGAGCCCGTTGCACATGTATAGTTTGTGCAAGTGCAGCAACAATAAGGACATGATGCAGCGCATGGTTTACCAGCTTCGCTCTATGTCCCCAGCATGGTCCCCCGCATGCCGGGTGTTCATTGCCCGGCCGGCGGCCGGCGGCTGATGCTGACCGCGGGGCACACATACCCGGAAACCCGGGCTGAAAACTCAGGCGAAAACCCCATTCAGGCTTGCTCCGGCGAGCGGGCCGGTACCGCTGTCATCATTCTGCTCTCGACCTATAACGGTGCGCGCTTCCTGCAGGCCCAGCTCAATAGTTTTCTGGCGCAAACGCATGAAAACTGGGTGCTGCACTGGCGCGACGATGGCTCGGACGACGACACGCTGAAGATTATGCGGGAGTTCGCCGAAAAAATCGGCGCGGCGCGTTGCATCCAGTCGCCCTCCTCCGGGCCGCATCTGGGTGCGCCGCGCAGCTTTCTGGCCTTGCTCTCCGAAACATTGAGCGCTGAAATTGTGGCCTTTGCCGACCAGGATGATGTGTGGCTGCCGGAAAAACTCAGCTGCGCCTTGGCGATGCTGACACCGGCGGGCGAGGCCCCTGCCCTTTATGCCGCGCGGCAGTATCTGGTGGATGAGGAACTCGGCGCGGCACGGCTCTCGGCCTTGCATGCGGGCAATATCGGGTTTCCCGCCTGCCTCACGCAGAATATCGCCAATGGCAACACACTGGTGATGAACGCCGCCGCCGCCGCGCTAGTGGCAACGGCCGGCTACCCGCAGGGCAGCGTACACGACTGGTGGAGCTATATCGTGGTGGCGGCCTGCGGTGGCAGCGTTATTTTCGATGAGCGGCCGCAGGTGCTGTACCGGATGCATAAGCATAATCTCATCGGCCGCGCCCAGCCGGTACACCACCGCGCTTTGGCAGCGCTCAAGCGCGGGCCGATGGTTTATATGACCATGATGCACCGCCATGCCGACATGCTGGAGCAGCAGGCCGGGCGTATGCCGCCCCAGGCGCGGCAGGATTTACGCCTGGTCCGGACCGGGCTGCAGGGCGGGCTGGTGAAAAAACTGGCGGCACTGCGCTGCCCGCGTCTGCGCCGCCGCACGGCACTGGAGAATCTGCTGTTCGGCTGGTGGTTCATCACCAATGATCCGCCCGCCCGCCCGGCACCGCAGATTTCTTCGCCCGCCGTCGCCCCCGGGCTGGAACGCATCCGCACCCAAAGCGCCGCCGAGTAAGGCTGGGCTGAGGCAGGGGCCTTCCTCGAAAAAGGCGAGGGCTCCGCCCTCGACCCCGCTGGGGCCTGAGGCCCCAGACCCCCAATAGCTTTTAAGGGTTTGAAAGGGGGCCTGCCCATAGCCGCGCCACGGCTTGGTGGCAGGCCCCCTTTCAAACCCTTAAGTTATGGGATCCAAGGGCCTTTCGGCCCTTGGCGGGTCCAGGGCAGAGCCCTGGCCTTTTCCTTGCAACGCCCCCGCCTACGACAGCTCCTCGCGGATGTCCTGCCATTCCTCCGTGAACGGTTTTTTGCGGAAGGTGGCCCAGATGAAGTTCATGGTGTAGCGCAGGCCGATGGTGAATACGCCCTCACCGACCAGGCGGCGGCCGGAGGATTGGGCGGGCAGGCGGAAGGTGAATTTTACGCGGCCGACCTTTGAGAGGCGGTTGGCCATGTCGGTGTCCTCGCCGTAGAACGAGAAGCGGTGGTCGGGGTTGCCGAGCTTCAGCATCGCTTCACGCTGGACGACAAAATTGCCGCCCTGGAGCATCGCACCTACGTTGAGCACGTAATGGTTGATGATGTAGGCGAGCCAGGCGGCGCGGTAATAGCCGGCGACCACCATGTTCACCCGTTTTGGCACGCCGTAATACACGTAGGGGCCAGACAGGCCGACCAGCTTTTTGGTGTGCTCAAACTGATGCAGCACCTCGGTGAGCCAGCCGGCGGGGATGATGGTGTCAGCGTCGATATTGGCGATGAGCGCGCCGGTGGAATGGGCGAAGCCGCACCAGCGGGCCTGCACCAGGCCTTTGCGGGGCTCGTCCACCACCTGCACGCCGGCGATCGACTCCGCGACGGCGCGCGTGTTGTCGGTGCTGGCGTTGTTCACCACGATGATCTCGGCATCCTGGCCGAGAACCTGGCCGGCGCGGGTGATTTCGTCACGGATGGCCTGCAGGGAGCGCGGCAGCAGGACCTGCTCGTTATAGGCGGGAACGACGAAACTGATTTTCATGCACGCTAACTCCAGTCGACTCGGGGCATTAGTCTCTTAGGCGGCTTATCAACAGGGGATGTGTATTTAAATCGAATGACCATTTGGTGACAGTAAATAATGCGCCACCCGAATATCATCTTTTCGCCAGGGGTTTTGCCCTCGCGCCGGCATTCGCGTTGGCATTTGCCCGGGGCCGTGGCAGGACTCGGCTCATGGTAAGCAGGGCATGGTAAAGCCGGGGCAGCGGGAGCGGCTGGGCGTGTTGGAGGTGGGGCGGTTTGTTGCCGCGGCCACGGTGCTGCTGACGCATTATTTCGGTGAGATGGCACATTATGCCAATGCCGCCTGGTCGGCTGTGCTGGTGAACATTCCTCTGCCGTTTCCGCTGGCGGTGGAGTTTTTCTTCGTGCTCAGCGGATTTTTCATCATGTCCGCGCATTATGCCGATTTCGGCCGGGCCGGGCGTGTGCCGGTATTCTGGTGGCGCAGGATTTGCCGGATTTACCCTATGTATTGGGTGGCACTGGGCGTCACCTTGCTGTTTTTGCATCCACCCGCGGCACTGGGGAAATTACTCACTTTGGCGCTGCTGCTGCCCGTGCCGGCGCCGGAATTCGTGCCGCCCGCCTGGACTCTGCGGTATGAGGTCGGGTTTTATATCGTCTTCGGCCTGTGCCTGCTGCCTTATGTGGGGCGCTGGCTGCTCGCTCTATGGGTGGTGAGCACCTATTGGCTGTGGCGCCCGCCGGCGCTGGCCTGGGCCGACTGGGGCTGGGGCCATGCCATGCTGGTGTGGTTCATCCAGCATGTAACGCCGCTGCTGCTGGAGCCGGAGCAGTTTTATTTTTTCGCGGGCCTGCTGGCGGCGGTGCTGTTCCGGCGTTGCGCCCTCGCCGGGCGGGGTATCGGCTGGCTGCTCGTGGCGGCCGGGGGGCTGATTCTGGCCTCGGCGGGACCTTGGGACGCGTATGGGGTGCATTATGGCGCCCCGATGGTGAATGCCGTGAACGGGGCGGGGCTGGGGCTGGTTATTCTGGGGCTCGCCGCCCTTGAGCGTGCCAGGCATATCAGCTGCGGCGCCTGGGGGTACCGGCTGGGGGCGATGACCTATACCGCCTATATCATGCACACCTCGCTGATGCTGGCGGTGTCCATCTGGCTGGGCGGGCGGCTGCACCTGGGCGGGCCGGCGCTGCTGCTGTTTGCGAGTCTCTATCTGGCCGGGCTGATGGCGGTTTTATATTTGTTGACCTTTGCCGTGGATATGCCGGCACAGCGCGCTCTGCGCGGGCTGGCGGGGCGGTTTAAAGCCCGTGTGGCGCGTTTTGAGACGGGTGCAGGTTGACAGGGCGGCGCCGTGGCGGCATACCCCGCCACCAACTGACACATTTTTTTCGAGAGCTGTTATGAAGATCCGTAACTCCCTGAAATCCGCGAAAACCCGCGACAAGAATTGCCGCGTCGTCCGCCGTCATGGCCGGGTGTACGTGATCAACAAGAAGAACCCCCGCATGAAAGCCCGCCAGGGCTAACTCGTGGCCGCTTCCGCGTATTTGCATAAAAGCCCGGCTCACGCCGGGCTTTTTGTTTGCGAAAAAGCAGCAGCTTTTTGAAAAAAGCTGCGCCAAAAACTTTTATTACTCTGCTGCGGCGCTGTCTGGGGTGGATAACTGCAACGCGGCGGCGCGCGTAAGTACCTGAACGAACACCTCCTCCGCGAGCGGCCGGTGGAACAGATAGCCTTGCGCCTGGGCGCAGCCATAAGAGCTGAGCAGCGCCGCCTGCTCCTCCGTCTCCACACCCTCGGCCGTAACCACCATGTTCATGCGCTCGGCCAGGCCGATAATGGCCAGAATGATCGAGCTGTCGTCCTTCTCATAACCAAGGTCCTTGATGAAGGAGCGGTCGATCTTGATCTTGTCGAAGGGGAAGCGGCGCAGATAGGAGAGCGAGGAATAGCCGGTGCCAAAATCGTCCAACGCGATCCGCACGCCGCGTTGGTGCAGGTTCCACAGCGCCTCCTCGGTCTGCGCGGTATGGTCGAGCATGACGGATTCGACGATTTCCAGCTCCAGCCGCGACGGTGCGAGGCCGGAGGTGTCCAATATTTCGACGACCGTGCTCACCAGCGCGTCGTCACGCAGTTGCAGCGGCGAGAGGTTGACCGCGATGCTGACCGGGACCGGCCAGGTGGCGGCGCGTCTGCAGGCTTCGCGCAGCACCCATTCGCCGATCTCGACGATCAGCCCCGTCTCCTCGGCGATGCCGATGAACTCGGCGGGGGCCAGCAAGCCGCGCTCGGGGTGCATCCAGCGCACCAGCGCCTCGGCGCCGGTAATGCGGCCCGAGGCGAGGTCGATGACCGGCTGGTAGTGCAGCACGAATTCGTTGCGCACCACGGCCCGGCGCAGGGCCGATTGCAGGATGCGCCTGCCCTGCACGCGCTCATCCATCTCGGGGTCGTAGAGCCGGGCCACACCCCTGCCCTCGGTTTTGGCTCGGTATAAAGCGAGGTCGGCGTTTTTCAGCAATATGGCGGGGGTCTTGCCATCGGCCGGGGCCATGGTGATGCCGGCACTCATGCCGATCTGCACCAGCTGGCCGTCGAAATGGAAGGGCCGGGCGATGCGCTCGATGATGCGCCCAGCGATGTGCAGCGCCTCGTCCACCTCTTCGGTCACCACGATGACGGCGAATTCGTCGCCGCCGAGGCGGGCGGCCATGTCCATTTCACGGATGCAGCCGCGGATGCGCTCGGCCACCGCCACCAGCACGGCATCGCCTGTGGCATGGCCCAGGGTGTCGTTAACAACTTTGAAATTATCGAGATCGAGGCAAAGCAATGCGATGCCGGTTGCCTCGCATTGCTCGCACACCTGATGCAGGGTTTCGGAGAATAGCACGCGGTTGGCGAGCTTGGTCAGGCTGTCGTGCCGGGCGAGGAAGGAGATTTGCTCCTGCTGGCGGCGCTGGCCGGTGATGTCCGAACCGACGCCATGGTAGCCGGCGAAGCGCCCGTGCTTGTCGAGGATCGGCTTGCCGGTGACAGACCAGAAGCGTTCTTCGCCGGCGACCTGCACCGGCACCACGATGTCGCGGAACGGCGAACGCCCGGCGATGGCGCGGTTAAGCCGCTCCATGGCGCTGCCAGGTTTAATCTCCTCGGCTGTGGAGCCCAGAAGCACGGCGGGGAACGCGCCTGCGAAACTCTCCACCGGCCGGCGCGCGACCTGCGCCAGGCGCTGGCTGACCGGTTGCATCTCAAGCGCGGCATTGGTCTCCCACAGCCAGTCGGAAGCGCTTTCCTCAAAGTCGCGCAGCAGCAGCTTGATGACCGCGGCGTTCTCCTCCAGCCGGATGGCGCCGATGGCGCGCTCATTCATCTGGCGGTTGAGATAGAGGATGCAGAAACCAGAGAGGAAGATGAAGCTGATCAGATTGGTGAGCGCATAAGGTTCGACGGTGGTGGCCAGAAAGCCGGTTATGAGCGTGCCGATGGCAACAGGGGTCCAATAGGCGAGCGCGCAGGAAACCGGCGAGACCATCACCGGCGTGGCCAGGCAGCCGACGAAAATACCATAGAGCAGGCAAAGCTGGCCGGTGTTTTTCTGCTGCATCAGAATAAACAGCAACACCGCCCAGAATATGCCAAGCAGCGTCAGCAGCCGGGTCATCTCGGCGATATAGACCTTCGCATCCTGCCCGCTGCGCAGCGGCTGGTGCAGCCAGCCATGCGTACGCAGAAGTATGACGAGATAATTGATCACGATGCCGGCCATCGCCAGCTCATGCATGCGCGCGTCCGGGCTATTGCGGAAACCCATGAACAGCAGCGACATCGTGCTCAGGCCGAGCAGTGAAATGGCGCTCATGACATAGCTGAAATCGGTCGCGCGATCGAGCAGCAGGCGCTCGGCAAGTTCGGGCGGCGGGGCCACGCCGGCGGCAATCCGCTTCAACCATTGCAGCCCCACGGCCAGCCCAGGCAGCAATCCGCCTTTCCGGCCCTTGCCCGAGTCGCCACGCCTCCTGCTCACGAAGCCGTTCCCCGTCGCCAAATCTGAAACACCTTCCCGTGTTCTAGACGCCCATTTGCCTGCCTGCCCAGCCTGCAACCTGACGTAAAGCCCATACCTGCCGGATACCGCGCCAGATTGCCACTCAAAAAAAATTTCCTGAAATTTTACGTTATTAATGGCAGCCATAGCACGCACCCTGCCAGCGCCAAAGTCGTTTCTGGAAACGTAACTATGCGCGACCATAAAACCAATGAGTTACAAAGGTTTCTTCAAAAGCTTCATGAAGTTACAGAATAAAGACCTACTGATCCATGGGTTTGAAAGTTCCATTAATTATTTATTCGAAATAAAAAATACCCTACACCTTGAGGGCGAATTAGCTGCTTAATCATCCTGTTTGAGTTGCAACCAGGAGGATTTTAATGACTGCTTTACCAAATGTTACAACCAGCCGCGTTCGCGGCGGCGCCCGCTCCCAGCTCGGCCAGTCGGGTCTCACCGCCCGGCTCGCTCTGGACGACCAGACCCGCGCCGATGCCTACACCATCCGCCATGCAAGTTATCTGGCAGGCGGGTTCATCGACCCCATGCCGGGCGGCATGTTTTCCGACCCGGATGATCTGAAGCCGAGCAGCACATCGCTCGTCATCTACAAACATGGCCGCCCGGTCGCATCCACCCGGATGTGCATTCTCGACCAGGCACCAGGGCTTACCGGCTGGGACGAAATCCCCGCCTCGCGCATCTTCCCCGAAGCGGTGGCCCAACTTGCCGCCGGCGTCCCGCACAACCGCCCCGCCAAGATCATGGAGAGCAACCGGCTGGTACGGCACCCCGATTACGGCACGGATTACGAACTTGTCTTCGTGCTGTTCCGCTTCGTTTCCTACATGCTCATCCAGACCAAAGCCGACATGCTGCTCTCCTGCATCCGGCGCAATCACACACCGTTCTACAAGCGAATGCATTTCGAATACGTGGACGGGCCGCGCCGCTACGCCGGGGTGAAGTTCGAAACCAACCTGCTGGCCTGCACCAAACTGAACTTCGAAAAGATCCGTACCGAAATCCCGATGATCGGCGCCGATCCACGCACGCATGAAAACTACGCAGCACTGCAGGCCGGGCAAACCGCTCAGGTTTTCACCGCGGCCTGATCCACACCACCATCACTCTTTCAAAAAACTGAAACCAAAAGGTTATTCAAAATGCACATTCTATTTTCTGTTCTCACCGGCTTTGACGCCACCCTCTGCTTCGCCGCCTTCTGCTGGGGCGTGAAAGCGCATTTCCGCACCACCGGCGACATGCCCACCGGCATGAAGCTGACAAGCGCACTCTCCACCGTGCTGTTCGCGGCCTTCCTCTGGCACATGCACGGCGGCGTATCCAACCTGTGGTTCCTCGCCCTCATCCTCTTCACCGCCTCCTTCGCCACTTTCGCCGCGGCCATCAAAGCCAGCCGGCAAACCCCGCCGACCCTGGCCTACGATACCGACGCGCCGAACTTCCTGCTCAACCACGGGCCGTACCGCTACGTGCGCCACCCGTTCTACCTGGCCTATGTGCTGTTCTGGTTCGGTACCGCCATAGCCACCCACAGCCTGGCCGGCTGGCTGGCACCCGCCATCATGACCGGCCTGTATCTGGACGCCGCCACACGCGAAGAACGTAAATTCGCCAACTCCGAACTCGCCGACGCCTACGCCGCCTACCGCACCCGCGCCGGCCTGTTCTGGCCCCGCCCGCGCGGTATCATCGCAGGGTAAAGCCTTCAACAGGGAAAAAAGGCCAGGGGGCCTCGCCCCCTGGACCCCCGCCTGGGGCCTGAGAGCCGTTCTAAGAAGTTCTTGAATCATATGAATCCTTTGTGATTCTCTCTCTGCGAGGCATCGATTCGCGGAGTTTTTGTGATGTGGACAGTTGAGCACCGAACAGCGGCTGGGC
>JAMFRU010000100.1 GCA_026224875.1 Acidocella sp. | reverse complement strand
CAGGGTGCTGCGTTCTACAGGCTGTCTACTAGTTGAGGGGGTTCGAAATGAACGCACTTGCCCGACTGGGGATGGTCTCGGACTCTCCGAGCGAAAACCCGGCGATGTCCACGGTCTCCCAGGAGCCTAATAGCGGGGAGCCGCAGAAGGACTATTACGTGGAAAAGGACGGCGTGAAATACGCCGGGATGCACCTGATCATCGATCTATGGGGCGCATCCAACCTCGACCAGCCCGAGCTGATCGACCAGACTTTGTGCGACGGCGCCATCGCCGCCGGTGCAACGATCCTGCATCACCACTTCCACCATTTCGAACCAAATGGCGGCGTGTCGGGCGTGATCGTGCTCTCCGAAAGCCACATCTCCATCCATAGCTGGCCGGAACGCAACTTCGCCGCCCTGGACGTGTTCATGTGCGGCTGCGCCGACCCCTACAAAATCATCCCGTTCCTCAAAGCCGCGTTCACGCCCACCCATATCCAGGTGAACGAACAGAAACGCGGGCTCGTTCTGTAAGGAAGAAGGCGAGGGGGCTTTGCCCCCCTCGACCCCCCACTGGGGCCTGAGGCCCCAGACCCCCGCTAATTAGGTTTTGGGTAGGAGAGGTAACTCGCCACCCAGAACAGTGACATACACCACCGCCTATGCGGGCGAGTTACCTCTCCTACCCAAAACCTTAACTAAGGGGGTCTGGGCCTCAGGCCCAGCGGGGGGTCGAGGGGGGCAGAGCCCCTCGCCTTTTTCCCTTTCATGACAAGGACCACGTTTATGACCGACACTTGGTTTAATGAGACGTTGTATGCCGATTGGGGGCAGCGGTTTCGGTTTGTTCGGCAGTTGGCGCGGGTGAAGAGCGAGTTTCAGGACATTGGCGTGTTCGAGACGGACAGCCATGGCCGGATGCTGACGCTGGATGGCGTGGTGCAGATCACTGAGCGCGATGAGTTTGTGTATCAGGAGATGCTGACGCATGTGCCGTTGCTGGCGCATGGGAACGCGAAGAGCGTGCTGATTATTGGTGCGGGCGATGGCGGGGTCTTGCGCCATGTGTTGATGCACAAAGGTGTTGAGCGCGCTGTTATGGCGGAGATCGATGGCGAGGTTATTCGGCTGTCGAAAGAGTTTTTGCCGGGTATTGGCGGGGATGCTTGGACTGACCCGCGGGCTGACGTGATTGTGGGTGACGGCATTGATTACGTGAAGAAGGCGCCGGACGGCTCGTTCGACGTGATCATTGTGGATTCCACAGATCCGATTGGTGTGGGCGAGGTTTTGTTTACCGATGAGTTTTATCAGCATGCGGCGCGGATTTTGACGCCGAGCGGGCTGATTGTGAACCAGTGCGGCGTGCCGTTCATGCAGGCTGATGAGCTGTATGATACGTCTGTGCGCCGCAAGCAGTTTTTCCCGCATGTTACGGCGTATATTGCGGCGGTGCCGACTTATGTTGGCGGGTATATGACGTTGGGCTGGGCCGGCAAGGATGCGTCGCTGACGGCGTTGCCCGTTGAGGTGATTGCTGAGCGCGCCAAGGCGGCTGGTATTACGGGCGAATACTGGAGCCCGCATGTGCATGTGGCGAGCTTCTGGCTGCCGCCTTATATCGCCAAGCATTTACCCGCTTAAGCGGAGAGGTAGGCGGCGGTATCGAGAATCTGCTGGTCCAGGCTGGCGGGTTTTACGCCGCAGGCTTCGGCATGGGCGAGATAAGCAGCGGCGTTGCCGAGATATTTATCGGCGGCGCCGTTTTGCCATTCGGGGCGCTCGATGGTGAGGGGCTTGTGCAAAAGTGCCGCGGCACGTTCGGCGAGGGTGGAGAGTTCGATGGGTTCACCCCATGTGTCGAACACCGGTGGCGAGCTGCCGTTGAGGATCAATCCCAAGGCGATATTCAGTACATCCGCCACATGCGCATAGCCGCGCCAGATTGGCCGGCCGGCGTGCAATGTTACGGGACGGTTTGCCAGTAAATCCTGAATGATGCAGGCGAGAGCATAGGAATCCAGCTTGTTTATGAATGGGCCGGAGAGGTTGAACACCCGCATGTTCACGGCGGGAAACCCAAGCTCTCGCCCTAATGCCGCGAACCGCCATTCATCCTCGATTTTCAACGCACCGTACGGATTATGCACCGGGTCTGCGATATAGGCAGCACCCGAGGAGGGCACGAATAGCCCGCGCGCGCCGTGCTGCCGGATGAATGCCTCGACCGTACCGGAAATCGCCCGGTTGGCTTCGGTATAGGCTGCAAGCGGCATGTTGCCGGCGTGCTCGCGTGTTAGAAATGCGAGATGAAAGACAATTGCCTCACGCGCCGTGAGCGCGGGAAGAGTGGTAAGGGGCTGGACGGGAATGCTCATGCCATTGCGCAATTTTTGGACCCGCGCGGCACTGCCAAATGCATGGATTTGGCTCAACGGCACCGCCGCCGCAAACATTTCCAGCACTGCTTGTCCCAGCCATCCGCCGGCACCCGTGATGACAACCGGTGAGTCGCCAATCGCCGTCGCACACTCTCGGCGAAATTCTAGGCCCAGGCTTAGGGCCATGTCATCCAAGGTGCTGTCCCCGCCTGGGCCAGCGCATCAAGCCCCATGCGGTCGCGCAGCGTATCCATCGGCTGCCAGAATCCGGCGTGGCGATAGGCTTGCAGCTCACCTTGTGCTGCCAGCATTTCCATCGGGGTTTTTTCCCAGAGCGTATCGTCACCATCGATAAGATCCAGCGCCTTCGGGTTGAGCACGAAAAACCCGCCGGAAATCAGCCCGGATTCTTCCGCGGGCTTCTCCTCGAACCGGTCTACCGTATCGCCCTCTAGATGTAGCGCCCCGAACCGCGCCAGCGGCCGCACCGCCGCCACGGTGGCCATCTTGCCGTGTGCTTTATGGAAGGCCAGTTCGGCGGTGATATCGATATCCGCCACCGCATCGCCATAGGTCATGCAGAACATCTCATCCTGCGCGATGTATTTCTTAATCCGCTGCAACCGGCCGCCGGTCTGCGTATCCAGCCCGGTCTCTACTAGCGTCACGCGCCAATCCTCGGCCTGGGTTTCGTGGATGGTCACACCGGAGCGCAACTCCACCGTAACGTCAGCGGAATAAAGATTATAATTGTAGAAATAGTCTTTGATTTTTGAGCCCTTATAGCCGAGGCAGATGATGAAATCCGTAATTCCATGCTGGGCGTAGATTTTCATGATATGCCAGATGATCGGCCGGCCGCCGATCTCGACCATCGGTTTTGGTTTGGTATCGGTTTCCTCGGCAATTCGCGTACCGCGTCCGCCGGCCAGAATAACAGCCTTCACGCCGCGTTTATTATCGATCATTTTTGATCCCACATATTTTCGGCAAGCTCTTCGCGCGAGAGGAAGGGTGCCATGTCATGCAAGGGAGAGGATACCATGCGCCCGTCATCCAATTTGCGCGATGATAATTTGGGCGCAAATCCTTGGCCCGGGTTCAGCGTGATTTCGCAAAACTGTGGGCCCGGTGCGGCGAGCACATGGGCCAGCACGCCAGGTAGTTCCGCATGTGTGGCGGCATGATGCACCGGCAGTTTGAACGCCGCGGCGATGGCGCGGAAATCTGGGAAGGTGACGCCGGACGCAGGGTCGCAGCCGAACATATTGTCGGGGAAAAACGCTGTTTGTGTCTGCTTGATCGAGGAATAGCCCGCATTATTGAGCAGAAAAATCTTGATGTTGAGCTTCTGCGCAAAAATAGATTGCAGTTCCTGCATGTTCATCATGAAGCTGCCGTCACCGGATAGGCAGATGATCCGCCGCTCCGGTGCTGCCCATGCAGCACCTATGGCCGCGGGCAGGTCATAGCCCATCGAAGCCGAGCCAGAATTGGAAAACATACGCTGTCCGGCTTTAAGTTTGGCGGCCTGGAAGGTCGTCACACAGGCCGTGGCGTTCGCTGTAACAACCACATCCGTGTCGCCGGCCTCTTCAAACAAAAAATCCGCGAAGGTGTAAGGATTGATCCCCGCCGCGTCATCCGCATATTCCGGCAGTACCACCGAGAACCGCCGCCGCCGCCGTTCCTGGCACCAGGCTAAATAAGCCTGCTGTGCCGGGCTTGGCGAAAAATTCCCCAGCGCCTGGGTGAGTGCAGGAATGAAAGCTGCCAAATCCGCGCATACCGGCTTCTCGATCGTCAGCGTCGGCTTGGCCAGTTCCGCCGGATCGATATCCACCATGATTTTTAACGCATCAGGCGCGAAATTTTCCCAGTTGTAGGAAATCTGCCGGATGTTCAGCCGGCAGCCGAGAATCAGCACCACATCGGCATTCTGCACGGCAAAATTCCCGGGCCTGTCACCCACCGTGCCAGGCCGCCCAACGTAGCTGGGGTGATCCTCCGCCAGCACATCATGTGCGTTGAAGGCGGTTGCCACGGGGAACTGCGTCAGCTCCACCAACTGCATGAACGCCGCATGGGCACCTGCAATTCGTACGCCCGTACCGGGCATAATCACCGGCCGTTTCGCATTGCGCAAAATCGCCGCAACCTCGGCCACATCCACCAGCGCCGGCTCAGCCTCGGGCACAAAACCACGCAGCGTTTCAGGCTCGATTTGCGCGCCCTGAATATCCATCGGCACGTCGATCCACACCGGACCTGGCCGCCCGTGTTGCGCCAGATGCAGCGCCTTCTCCACCACATGGCGCACGTCGTTCTTATCGCGCAGCATCACCGCGAATTTGGTAATCCCCTGCACCATGGAGACGATATCCGCCTCCTGATCGCCCAGCTGGCGCAATGGCAGATCGTAACTGGAAACCACCGTCTCCTGCTTCACCTGGCCGGAGACGATGAGCATCGCAATGCTATCCGTCCACGCCCCATGCACGCCATTCAGCGCGTTGATCCCGCCCGGCCCGGTGGTCACATTCACCAGCGCCATGCGCCCGGAAAGCCGGCAACAAGCCTCCGCCGCCATCGCGCAGGCCTGCTCGTGATGCAGGCAGATCCCGGTAAGTTCCGCATTCCGGGCAAATGCATCGTTGAGATGCATCGCCCCGCCGCCCGTTACGGTAAAAAAATGCCGCACCCCATGCGCCGCCACAAGGGAGGCGATATAATCGGCAACGCGCACGAACTAAACCAGCCGTGGGGCAGCGCGTGCCGGCTCGGCGGGCGATGCATCTATGCCGCGCTGCTCTATCATTTTCGCAAGCGCTGAATCCGCGCCATACGGGCTGTCGATATTCACGAAAGTAACAACGCCATCCGCGGCCACGGGGCCGAGCAGAACCTCGCCCTTCATCATCTCGCGGCAGGAGATTTGCCCCTTTTGCAAGGGTACGGCGAGGTACACATCCGAATCGGCCAGAATATGCCCGGCCGGCAGGTCGCGTTTGGCGTAAACCCCGCGCACCAGCCCATCGAGGTAGCGCACCTCCTTCTCGGGTGGAATGCGCTTGGAGAGGGCCGACCCGCCGCATAGTTCCTCGGCCTTATGGAAGGCCTTGAACCAGCCATCCACCTGCTCGGGGAGCGAGCAATAGGGCGAGACCGGGATACCGCCATCGTCGATATCAATATGCCGCTCGAAGGTGCGGGCACCCTTGGCATAGGCAACGAGCATGGAGTTATCCCAGGTGTGATACTCGTGGGATGAGAAGCCGACGACATTATCCGGGTAACGGGCTTTGAGAAAATCGATCTGGTTCATCTCCAGCTCGTGGTCCTCGGACGGATAGATGGAAACGCAATGGTTGATCGCGAGCGGGATGTTGCGTTTGGCGAAGAAGGAAACGATATCGTCCAGATCGCGCAGGGATGACCCGCCGGTTGAGATGATCACGGGCTTTTGCGTGGTGGCGATCTTCTCGATCAGGAACCAGTCTTTAATGTCGGAACTGGCGATCTTGATCAGCTGGATGCCGAATTCCACGCATTTTTCGACCGACGCTTCATCGAACGGTGTGGCCATCGAGATCATCGAGGAATTGCGCACGGCGGTCGTCATTTTCTGGTAATCGGCCCAGGTGAGCTGCGTATCCAGCGTTTTTTTAATGTAGCGGATGTCGGTACGGTACCGGAAGTCTTTATGGATGAAACTATCCACATCGCGGAACTGGAATTTCATCGCGGCGCGGACGTTGTTGTAGCGCACAACTTTCGCGTAATCGGCGATGATCTTTAGACCGCGATCGACATCGCCCCAATGGTTGTTGGCCATCTCTAGGACGAACAGATTATCGAAAACCGAGGCGCGCATTGGGTCAGGCTCCGTTCGTCAAGCAGCGTAAAACACTGCAATACTTATGGGTTCCGGCGGATTACGTCAATTTCATACCACAGGCGGCGCCCCTCGTCTGTAACGAAGGCAAGAGCGGCGGCGGCCAGCTCTACCACCAGCCACCACCACAGCGCCTCGCGCAGCAGCCAGAAGCACAATGCAGGCGGGTGCGGCAGGTAGGGCTGGGCGAGGCCGGAGAGCAGGGCGCGGGGCACGGCTTCCCACATCAGCAGCACCACCAGCCAGGGCAGTGGGCGGAAGGAGGGGGCGCGCGGGGCCAGGCGGATCAGGCCGGGCAGGGTCAGGATCAGGAAAATCTCGCGGTATTCGATGTTTTGCGCTGCCATGAAGCAGAACACGGTGACGGCCGCTCCGGCGGCCAGAAACCGTACCTCTCCCGCCGGCAGCCCAGCCAAGGCCAGCGCCCAAGTCCTGCGGCGCCAGGTGGCCACGCCCAAAGCGGCCAGAGCCAGCGCCCAGGTGCAGGCCTGCGCGCCATGCGGGAGCACATGCAGCACATACAGGCCGCGGGTAATATCGATGCGCCCAAAACTGGCGCGGAACGGCGTGCCGGAGGGGAGTTGCGTGAGGGCTGCCAGTAATGCCGGGCCGTAAAGCACCACGGCCACCAGGCATGCCGCCAGCCCGAGACCAGCCAGTACCGAAAAATCCCGCCGCCTCTCCCGGAAGGCCAGGATGAACAGCGCCACGGGGTAGAATTTTGCGGCCGTACCCACCGCGAAAATGGCGTAGGTCCAGCCACGCTGCCGCCAGGATAGGGTTAACGCCAGAACCGTGGCGGCAAAGATCAGCGTGTCGAGATTGCCCTGTTCCAGCGCGTAATAGGCCGCCGGGGAGAAGGCGGCTGCGGCGCGAAAGCGAAATTCGCTCCAGTTGCCGGGGGGCGGCAGCTGGGTGAGTGCGGCGGCGTAGGCGGCGCAAAACAGCAGCCCGCCGGCCAGCGTATCTCGCGGGCCGATCGGCAACAGCGCTGCCCGCAGCAGCAGCGGGGAGTAATTGAACACGCCGCCACCCAGGCAGGCGCTGGGGCGGTACACATTCACGCCCTGCCGCCAGCAGGCGCCGCCCTGCAAAATCGCGCGCAAATCTACAAACGGGTGCAGTTTGCCGGCGCCATCGGGGATGCGGGTGAAAAACACGTAAATATGCGGCGCTGCCGCGTGGAGTGCCGCAAAAATAAGGACCAGCGCCAAACACGCCAGCCCCATCCCGTAGCGCAGCAGGAAATCCCGCCGGATACCCCTGCCGATTTGCATGCTTGCAGCCATGCGGCCCCTATGCCGGGTGCCGCCGCCGCCGCCAAGCCCGTTGCTACGCTGAATGGCGCGGGCTTGGCGGCGGGTGCATCATAAAATCATCAGCACCAGCACGATGATCAGCAGCAGGCCGAGGCCGCCGCCATAATAAATGCCGCCGGAGCCCAGGAACAGCCCGCCATGCAGGCCAAGCCCGCCGCCGAACAGGATGAGGATGAGGAGAATGATAAGTATGAGACGCATGGGGGCTCCTGGCCATTTCCGATGCATCTGTAATTGGGGGTGCTTAAGCTCAATATCCCGCCTCTGTCGGATTATTCACGCTAGCGTAAGAAATTACAGTCCCGCGTCTTTTGCCGCCAGTTGCCCGATGGCCGACCAGTCCAGCGCCGCACCGCCATGTGCCAGCAGGGTTAAAAACCGGTCGCGCAGCAGGCTGGCCAAAGGCAGCGGCACGTTCAACCCTTCGGCTGCTTCCAGTACCAGGCGGATGTCCTTCTGGCCGAGCGGAGCGGCGAACCCGGCCGGCTCGAATTTCTGCTCCACAATTAGATTGCCGTAGGTTTTATACACCGGTGCTGAGAACAATGTGGAAGTCAGCAGCTCCAGATAGGCGCGCTGGTCCACGCCGCCCTTGCCCACCAAGGCCATGGCCTCACCGAGTGATTCAATGACGGCGGCAATGAGAAAATTCCCGCTGAGTTTCACGAGGTTCGCCCGCGCGGGTACTTCCGACAGCACAAATGTCCGCTGCCCCAGCACATCGAACAAATTCTGGCAGGCGGCGATGTCCGCCGCTGCCCCGCCCGCCGCAATAAATAATTTTGCCCCCGCCGCTGCATCCGGCCGGCCAAACACCGGGGCGGATACAAACCTCTGCCCCGCCGCTTCATGCGCCGCCGTCAGGTCTTCCGCCAAGGCCACGCTGATGGTGCTGCAGGACACATGAATGCCGCCCTTTGGCAGTGCGCCGATAAACCCCTGCTCACCGAAGGCGATCTCACGCAGCGCCGCGTCATGCGCCAGCATGGTGAACACCACCTCAGCGTCCCGCGCCGCCTCGGCCGGGGTTGCCGCGACAATACCGCCCAAACCCTCGGCCTTATCAGCCGAGCGGTTATACAGCCGCACCTCATGCCCCGCCTTTATAAGGTTCCCGGCCATGCCGCGCCCCATCTGCCCCAGGCCTAAAAACCCAATTTTCATCTGCCTACCCCAATAGCCGCCCGATAACCCGCGCGGTGTAATCCACCACCGGGATGATACGGCCATAGTTAATGCGCGTCGGGCCGATTACCCCGATCGCGCCGACAATCCTATCCTGCGCATTGCGCGCCGGTGCCACGATCATCGATACCCCGGCCGTGCCGAACAGGCCGGACTCGGCGCCGATGAAGATCCGCACGCCATCCGATGTTTCGGCCAGCTCCAGCAGTTTCAGCATCGTCTCCTCCGCCTCCAGCCGCTCGAACAAAGCCTGGATCGCGCCCAGTTTCTCCAGCTGGTCCACATCCTCCAGCAACCGCCCCTGGCCGCGCAAAATCAGCGAGCCGGCCCGCCCTTCATGCCCCCAGCTCGCCAGCCCGGCCTCGATCACGGCATTGGTCAGCTCATCAAGAGCCGTCCGGTTGGCGGAAATTTCTGTCCCCACACTGCGCCGCAATTCCGCCAGCGAGAGGCCGGAGAGCTGGGCATTGAGATAGTTTCCCGCCTGCTGCAATGAGCTTGGCGGCAGGCCCAGCGGCGTCTCCATAATCCGGTTCTCGACCTGGCCATCGGCCGAAACCAGCACCACCAGCGCCTTGCCCGGCGAAAGAGGGACGAATTCAATATGTTTTAGCGGCCCGTCGCCCTTGGGTGCCAGCACCATGCCGGCGGCGGCCGAGAGCCCGGATAGCATGGTGGAGGCTTGCGCCAGCGTGTCCTGCAGCGAGCGCCCGGTTTGCGCCAGGGCTATGTTAATGGTGGTACGCTCGTCCTCCGACAGCTCGCCAAACTGCAGCAGCCCATCCACGAACAGCCGCAATCCCCGGTCCGTCGGCAGCCGCCCGGCGGAGGTGTGTGGTGCGAACAGCAGCCCGGCATCGGTGAGGTCCGCCATCACATTGCGTATGGTCGCCGGCGAGAGTTTCTGGGGCAACAGGCGCGAGAGCGTGCGGCTGCCGACCGGCTCGCCGGTCTCCACATATTGCTCGACAATCTCGCGCAGTACCGCGGCGGAGCGTATATCGAGCCCCGGCGGCAGGCGCGGCGGGTTTTTGGTCCTATGGTCCATCTACCCACTCTCGCGTATGAGCGCCCGCAAATCCATAGGAGACTTCACATGCGGCCCTCAGGCAGAATTTTCAACGAACTCCGCAAGGTTTCCATTGAGACCGGCTTCTCCCACCATGCCGAGGGTTCCGCGCTGATCCACTGTGGCGGCACCGAGGTGTTGTGTACCGCCAGCGTCGAGGGAAGGGTGCCGCCTTTCATGCGTGGCCAGGGGGAGGGGTGGATTACCGCCGAATACGGCATGCTGCCGCGCGCCACCCACACCCGCGGCGACCGCGAGGCGGCCCGTGGCAAGCAGTCGGGCCGCACCCAGGAAATTCAGCGCCTGATCGGCCGTAGCTTGCGCGCCATCGTTGACCGCAAGGCCATGGGCGAGATCAGCATCACGCTGGATTGCGACGTGTTGAACGCCGACGGCGGCACGCGCTGCGCCTCGATCACCGGCGCCTATGTCGCCATGTGCCTGGCCTTCCGCAAACTCCAGGCGAACAAGGTGCTTAAAGCCTACCCGGTGCTGGGCCAGGTCGCTGCTGTTTCGTGCGGCATTTACAAGGGCACCGCCGTGCTGGACCTCGACTACCTCGAAGATTCCGCAGCCGACGCCGACGCCAATTTCGTCCTCACCCAGGGCGGCGGGATCGTCGAAATCCAGGCCACCGCCGAAAAATCCACTTTTGACGACGCGGCTTTCGCCGAGTTGCTGGCGCTGGCCCGCAAAGGCACGGCCGAACTCTTCGCGGCGCAAAAAGCGATTTTGGGCTAGAAATCCAGCCTGGCGGCAAGCTGCGTTCGGTTGGCGCTGCCGGTCTTATCGAACACCCGCAGCAGATGCGATTTTACGGTATGCGCGGACAGAAGCAGCCGGGCGGCAATCTCCCGGTTGCTTGCGCCCTCCGCGGCCAGTGCGGCGATGTCCCACTCCCGCGCGGTGAGCTGATAATGGCGCATCGCCATGCGGGGGCGGCGCCATTGCAGCACGCGCTCATGGCGCTGCAGCCCGAATTCCACAAAACGCTGGATGGCGCCGGCCTGCGTCAGTTGCGGCGCGCGTGCCGCCTCATCCCCCTGCATCTTGATGATGCCGATGCCGGCCACCGCCTTGCCCTCGGCGCGAAACAGCAAATCGATGATATCCACCGCGCCGTAGCGCCCCAGAAAACCACGGAAGATCTGCGCATCCGCGGCAAATTCCGGGCGCGGATTGCTGAACTGCGTCACGCTGGCGCCGGTGGTGACCAGGCGCTGGACATTGGAAGGGTCCGCCCGCTCCATCCCGGCGGCATATTCGGCGGCAAACTGCGCCGGCAGGCCGGTGAGCGACACATCCGCCATGCCGGTCTCATCCACCCAGTAGAACATTGCCGCCGAGGCGTGCAGCGTGCCGAGGCAAAGCCGGATGATTTCGTCTCCGGCGAGATCTGGCGAAGCATTCACAGAGATGGCCCGTCTCCTTGAGTTCCAGCTTAAAAAATAGCCAAACCGGTGGTGATTGTCACGAACTCATCCATTTGGCGGATGTGGCGCCGTAAAAAAGCCCATAAAAAAATCATATTGCCGAAACGAGAAGGAGGTTTGCGATGCCGTTGCTGCATTTGCCGTCCCATGCATCACCTGAAGAGGTGGCCGAGGCCCTGAAGACCGAAGGTTATGCCATTGTCGACGAACTGGTCCCGCCGGCACTGATGGACCGTATCGAAGCGGAGATGGGGCCGCATATCACGGCGACCCCCTATGGCGAGGATGCCTTCGTCGGCCGGCAGACGCGGCGTACAGGCGCCATGATCGCCCGCTCCCCCGCGGCGCGCGAGCTGGTGATGAACCCGCTCGCCATCGCCACCGCCGGCAAATTCCTCGGCCATGCCTCGACCTTCCAGCTGCATCTGACCCAGATCATCAGCATATCACCCGGCTCGCAGGCGCAGCCCTTGCACCAGGACCAGCTCGCCTGGGATTTCTTCCCCTTCCCGGATGATTACCACGTCCAATGCAACATTCTCTGGGCCATGTCCGACTATACCGAGGACATGGGGGCCACCCGTGTCGTGCCCGGCAGCCAATATGCGGGGCGCGACAAAACCTACGGCCAAAGTGACAGCCTGCCCGCCGTGATGAAGCGCGGCTCGGCGCTGTTCTACACCGGCAAAATCTACCACGGCTCCGGTGCCAATATCAGCGACAGGCTCCGCCAGGGCATCAACATCACCTATGCCGTGGGCTGGCTGCGCCAGGAGGAAAACCAGTATCTCACCACCCCGCTGGAGCTTGCCCGTACCCTGCCCGACGAGTTGCTGCGGGTGATGGGCTACCGCATGGGCTGTTTTGCTCTGGGCTATGTGCGCGATTTCGAGGACCCGATGGTGACCATCCGCGAACCTGAACAGCGCGGCGTCTTCGGCATCGACATGACCCAGAAAAACGCCGCCGCCAACAACGCCATCAGCGGTGTGGTGGAGCATCTACACAAGGCATCAGCCTGACGAAGCAAAAGCGCTCCCCACCCAACAATGTCTTTTTATTCGATCAGCTAAGAGGTTGTTTCAGCAAGGATGGGTGGCGCGTGGTGCAACCCCTCACCCCAGCGCCGCCAATGCCTCGGCATGCAATGCCGCATTCGCCGTTGCCACCACATCCCCCTCGGTCACACCCAGCTTCAGCTTCCGCCCCTGCCAATCCGTCACCACCCCGCCGGCCGCTTCCACCACCGGTGCCAATGCCGCCCAATCCCAGGGTTTCAGGCTGCATTCCGCCACCACATCGATCTGCCCCAGCGCGAGCAGCCCGTAGGAGTAGGCATCTCCGCCCCAATATACGCGCTTGGCGGCACCTTTAAGCCGGTCCAGCCGGGCCATCTGTGCCGGCGTAAACATCTCCGGCGCGGTTGCGGAAAATTCGGCGCCGGCCAGCGTCACGTTCTGCCGCGTCCCCATCTTGCCGCCGAATCCGCCGGTAAAAGATGCGGGTACGCCGCGCCCGCCCCAAAAACGCTCGCGGGTTATCGGCTGGTCGATGAAACCCAGTACCGGCACGCCGTACTCCAGCAGCCCGAGCAGGGTGCAGAATGTGGTGCGGCCGGTGATGAACGCGCGTGTTCCGTCGATCGGGTCGATGACCCAGGTGTATTTCTGGTCCGGCCGGTGCGGGGGAAATTCCTCACCGATGATCCCGCAATCGGGAAACGCCGCCAGCAACGCCGCGCGCAACACCTGCTCGGCTTTGCGGTCTGCCACCGTTACCGGGCTTTCGTCGGATTTATCATCCGCCAGCGTGCCGGTGCGGAAATACGGGCGGATGGCAGCGCCGCTGGCTTCCAGTGCCGCTTCTGCCGCCGCCACCCAAGCCAGCATGCTCAGGGTGCCGTGGGCGCGGGCTTCGAGACGCCAGTTGGCGCCGGAGCGCCAGCGGGTTTGGCCGGTGCAGCCGGAGCAGCAGCCGGGCTCGCCGCCTTCACCTGGTCAGGCGTCGGCAATGGCAGCGGGCTGGCCGAGAGGGTGCGCAGATACGCCACCACATCGGCGCGCGTCTGGGTGTTCTTGATGCCGGAGTACGACATCGCGGTGCCCGGATCGAAATGGTTCGGCGAGGCCAGCCATTCGTTCATATTGTCATAATCCCAATTGCCCTTGGCTTTGCCCTTGGCGGCATCGGAATAGGTGAACCCGGCATGGGCGAACATCGGCCCGCCGACCACGCCGTATAAATTCGGCCCCACGCCATCGGCGCCGCCGGAGGTGACGGTATGGCAGGACGAGCATTGTTGCGAGACGAAATCCGACCCCTTGCTCACATCGGCGCCGGCCAGCAGCGGGATGATCGACTCGAGCCCGGCTGCCACGGCCGCCGCTGGTGCCGCGGTGGGCAGGGCGGTGAGCGTAATGGCGGGGGTTTTCGGTGCCTCGCCCGACACGAAGACCTCAGCGAGACGATTGGCACCCCATAGCACCAGACCCGCCGTAAGTACGCCGGCGGCGATCTTGTTGGTGAGCAGGCTGTCTTTGTCGGTATTACTCATCGCTCTCCCCGAAACTCTTGTATGGCCAGAATACTATGGCCAAGTGCTTGGGCCAAGATTGCGCTTGACCGTATAGCGAATTAGGCAGACGCGACAAGCATCATAGAGACAAACATTACGTGACGCCGATCATTCTTATCCCTGCCCGCCTGGGCTCGACACGCCTGCCCGGTAAAGTGCTGGCTGACATAGCCGGCCTGCCGATGATCGTACATGTGCTCAAACGCGGCCAGGAGGCGGGGCTGGGCCCGGTGGCCGTGGCCTGTTGCGAGGCCGAAGTGGCGGCGGTGGTTGAGCAACACGGCGGTATTGCGGTGCTGACCGACCCCGATCTGCCCTCCGGTTCGGACCGTATCCACGCCGCGCTCGACGTGCTGGACCCCACGGGCCGGCATAATGTCATCATCAATTTGCAAGGTGACCTGCCGGGCATCGATCCCGCCTATCTGTCCGCGGTGCTGAAACCTCTGGCGTTGGGGTATGACATCGGCACGCTCGTTGCCCCCATCACAAGTGCCGAAGAGGCCGCCAGCCCCTCGGTCGTCAAATGCGTCTGCGCCTTTGCCGAAGGTGCCGCGGTGGCCCCGGCTCTGTATTTCTCGCGGAATGCCGTGCCCAGTGGAGAAGGCCCGCTATGGCATCATATCGGCATCTACGCCTACCGGCGCGAGGTGCTGGGCCGTTTCGTGGACCTGCCGCCATCGCCCTTGGAGCTTCGCGAAAAACTGGAGCAGTTGCGCGCGCTGGAAGCCGGCATGCGCATCGGCGTGGCCCGCGTGCCGCATGCCCCATTCGGCGTGGACACTGAAGCCGACCTCGAACACGCCCGCCAGCTTCTTGGAGCCAAAAATTGACGTTGATTTCATTCCAGGGCCAGGCCGGCGCTTATTCCGACCTCGCCTGCCACATGGCTTATCCCGGTGCGCAAACCCTGCCCTGCGAGACCTTCGGCGCCGCCATCGCCGCGGTGCATGACGGGCTCGCCGACCTCGCCATGCTGCCGCCGGAAAACTCCATCGCCGGCCGTGTGCCGGACATGCATGCGTTGCTGCCCGAAAGCGGCCTCTCCATCATCGGCGAGAAATTTCTGCGCATCGAGCATTGCCTGCTGGCTCCCAAAGGGGCGACCCTCGCCGGCATCAAGCGCATCCATTCCCACCCGGTTGCACTCGGCCAGGTCCGCGCCCTCATCGCCGAACTGGGTGCTACGGTGGTCGCGGAATACGACACCGCCGGTGCCGCCGAGATCGTCGCGGGCATCAACAATGTTGAAGACGCCGCCATCGCCTCCTCGCTGGCCGGTGCGATGCACGGCTTGCAAATCCTGCGCAGCAATGTCGAGGACGCCGCGCATAACACCACGCGGTTTTACGTTATGGCGCGCGAGGCTTTGGCGCTGGATCTGCAAACACCGGACCTCATGACCACTTTCGTCTTCAACGTCCGCAACGTGCCCGCCGCGCTGTTCAAGGCGCTGGGCGGTTTCGCCACCAACGGGGTGAACATGACCAAGCTGGAAAGCTACATGGTCAACGGCAGTTTTACCGCCACCCAGTTTCTCGCGGAGGTCGATGGCCACCCGGACCAGCCGGCGCTGAAACTCGCGTTCGAGGAGCTGAAATTCTTCTCCACCGAGATCACGATTCTGGGGACCTATAAGGCCGACCCGTTCCGGCTTAACCAGCGCGCGTCGCGAGCAGTGCCTCAGTCGCCACCACCTCGGTAAAAACACCGTCGGGTGCCTTGGTCTGCATCAACTGGCGCAACTCCGCCACCATCGCATCGGCTTGGCTGCCAATGCGCGCATGCGAGACGGAAGAGAATGAAAGTGCGCGTTCGGCCAGCCCGTCCACGGTCATCGTCCGCCGTTCGATCACTGCGATTTCTTCCAGCATGGAAAACCGGGAGTCCAGCAGCAGGGTTTTATGCGGCACCCAGCCGGGCCCGCGCCTGGAATGGTGCTCGCCCTCCGGGGTGTAACGCCGGATAATGGCCTGCGCCTCGGGCCACCAGGCGTTTTCGGGCAGTTCCGGATGGCTGTCATGAAACAACGCAAGCGCGCCGCCGGGTTCGATGCTTGTTTCAAACCGCTTGAGCGTTTCCACCCGGTCCATCCAATGGAAGGAGCGGCCCATGGTGACGAGCTGAAACCGCCCCCATTGCGGGCCGAGGTCATAGGAGCTGCCTTCGACAAATTGCACATTCTCGGGTGCATGCGCCCGTGCTGCGCGCAGCATTTCCGGCTCCGGGTCCACGCCCATGGCCTCATACACAAAGGGGGCAAACGCCTTGGCCAATTGCCCCGGGCCGCAGCCGAGGTCGAGCACCCGGCTGGCCGGGGTCAGCCTCGTCAGCTCCACCACACGCTGGATCAGCCGTGGCTCATAGGGGATCCGGCCTGCCAGATAATGTGCGGCGGCAGTACTGAAGCGCCGCGGTTCGAAGGGCATGACAATCATACCGGCCAGCATGGGCCAGGCCTTGGCTGGAATAAAGTGCGGCGATGTTAAATTTTGTACCGCCCTTCCGCCTCAAGCAGCGCGCGGCGGCTGGCTAAGCGCCGCCCAAATGAAAAAGGCTGATCACACACTCGTGATCCCGCAAAGCAACGCAATGTAACCACACCTGATATCAAAAAATTTTCCCATCGTTTACACCTGCAAGTAGACAAGAGATCTGTCGCAATTTCATCCTGAACCTGCGGATTTTTTGGTTCAGGAGGGTACGCCATGACCGGCACGACGACGGAAACCTACACTGGCAAAATTATTTACGAAACCATAACAAATACCGGAAACTACGTCATCACGGCTGATGGTGCGACCGGCGGTAGCTCGACGGCGAATAGTTCGGGTCTGCAGGTCGGCGGCGCTGGGGTGGACGTGTCTGCCACATTCCACCTGCAGGCGGGAGATGTGCTGGAGATCGTCGTTGGCGGCGCCGGCAAGGATGCTGCTTACAGCACGACCTACGGCTACGGCGCCGGCGGCGGCGGTGGCAGCTTCGTCTATGATGAAACAACGGGTATTCTGCTGGAAGCCGCCGGCGGCGGTGGTGGCGGCACTACCGGCTTCTCTTCTACAGGCCGTGGCGGCACTGGTGTGACGCTCCCCGGCAATGGCAGCGGTGGCCAAAGCGGCGGCGGATACTTTGGCGGTGCCGGCGGCGGCGGCATTCTAGGTAGCGGCGCCGAGAACTTCTATGGCACGGCCGGAGGTGGCACGGGCGGCATACTCCCCACGACGGGCGGGGCGGGCTATCAATACACAGGCGCGGGCGGGTTTGGCGGCGGCGGCGGCGGCGGCTTGGGCGGCGGCGGCGGCGGCGGTTACACTGGCGGCAATGGCGGCAATGGCGGCAGTGGCATCTATACCGGCGGCGGCGGCGGCAGTTCCTTTGTCGCGTCTATTGGCGCCAACGTGAGCTTCGCGGCCAGCAACACCTCCGGCAATGGCAGCGTCGGCATCAGCCTCGCCTGCTTCGCTTCCGGCACAGCCATACGCACGCCCTCCGGCGATGTCGCCATCGAGACGCTCGCCCCCGGCGACCTCGTCACCCAGACCGACGGCACCACCGCCCCGGTCGTTTGGCTCGGCATCCAGACCGTCTCCACCGTATTCGGCGACAGCTTGCGCGTGCTGCCCATCCGCATCACCGCCGGCGCGCTGGGTGAGAACATCCCGCAGCGGGATATGCTGATCTCGCCGGATCATGCTTTGTTCATAGATGACATATTGGTGCAGGCTGGCGCGCTGGTGAATGGCGAAACGATTTTTCGCGAGACCAATGTCCCCGAAATCTTCACCTATTACCATGTCGAGCTTCCCACCCACGCGCTCATCCTGGCGGAAAACACCCCGGTGGAAAGCTTCATCGATAATGCGGACCGTCTGGCCTTCGACAACTGGGCCGAGCATGAAGCGAACGGCGCCCTGCCGCCGCTGCAGGAGATGGCATATCCGCGCGTAAAATCCGCCCGCCAGCTCCCGGCGGCATTGCGGCACAGGTTCAACAGGCCCGCCGCCGCCTGAGCATAAAAAAGGCCGGGAAAATTCCCGGCCTTTTGCGTCTTTAAGTATTCATCGCCTCGAAGAAATCATTATTCGTCTTCGAGTATTTCAGCTTGTCGAGCAGGAATTCCATTGCGTCGATCGTGCCCATCGGGTTGAGGATGCGGCGCAGCACCCACATTTTCGACAGCACACCCTTCTCGACCAGCAGCTCTTCCTTACGCGTGCCGGACTTGGTGATGTCTATGGCCGGGAAGGTGCGCTTGTCGGAGAGCTTGCGGTCCAGGATCAGCTCGGAATTACCCGTGCCTTTGAACTCTTCGAAAATCACCTCGTCCATGCGGCTGCCGGTATCGATCAGCGCGGTTGCGATGATCGTGAGCGAGCCGCCTTCCTCGATGTTACGCGCGGCACCGAAGAAGCGCTTCGGGCGCTGCAGCGCATTGGCATCCACACCGCCGGTGAGGACCTTGCCGGACGACGGCACGACGGTGTTGTAGGCGCGTGCCAGGCGGGTGATGCTGTCCAGCAAAATCACCACGTCGCGCTTGTGCTCGACCAGGCGTTTGGCCTTCTCCAGCACCATTTCGGTTACCTGCACATGGCGGGTCGCCGGCTCATCGAAGGTCGAGGCCACGACCTCGCCCTTCACCGAGCGCGACATATCCGTCACCTCTTCCGGCCGCTCATCGATGAGCAGCACGATGAGGAATACTTCCGGGTGGTTGGCGGAGATTGAGGCCGCGATATTTTGCAGCATCACGGTTTTGCCGGTACGCGGCGGGGCCACGACGAGTGCGCGTTGGCCCTTGCCGATGGGCGAGACCAGATCGATGACCCGCGAGGTGTTGTCTTTCTGCTGCCCCTTCACCGTCGGCTCCTGGCTCTCGACTTCCATTTTCAGGCGCGAGGTCGGGTACAGCGGGGTGAGGTTGTCGAAATTGATGCGGTGTTTGACCGCGTCCGGGTGTTCGAAGTTGATTTTATCGACCTTCACCAGGGCGAAATAACGCTCGCCTTCCTTCGGCGCGCGGATCTCGCCGTCCACCGTGTCGCCGGTGCGGAGCGAAAAGCGGCGCACCTGGGCGGGGGAGACGTAGATGTCTTCCGGGCCGGGCAGGTAATTGGCTTCCGGGTTACGTAAGAAACCGAACCCATCGGGCAGGATTTCCAGCGTGCCATCGCCATGGATGGACTGGTCGTTTTCCGCGAAGGCCTTGAGAATGGCGAACATCATGTCCTGCTTGCGCAGCGACGATGCGTTCTCAATCTCCAGCTCTTCCGCGAGGCTGAGGAGGTCAGTGGGGGTTTTTGCCTTGAGTTCGGCGAGATGCATGGGAATCCAAACGATGGAATCGCCGCGAAGGAGAGACGCGGCAGAGATATTGGGAATAAAAGCAGACCCAAAGGACTCGGGTCGCACAAGCGCGAATGGCTTGGGACTTTAATGGTGATTTATGAGGGAAAGGTCAAGTGTGCGCGCTCGTCATCCCCGCGCAAGCGGGGATCTCTGGCTCCCACGGCCATGGGAGTCACAGATTCCCGCTTGCGCGAGAATGACGCATAAGCCGCCGGAATCCTTCTGTAACAGCCTCTTAGCCGATTTTGAATTTCAGGGCGTCGGCGGGCATTTCCACGCCGGGCAGATTGCCGGGATTGGCCTCCGGCGCGCCGATTGCGAAACGCACGGGAATGACCCCGGTCCAGACCGGGAAATCCGCGTCATCCTCATCATCCGTATGGCCCGACCGCAGTTTGGCCGAGGCCTCGGTGATGGGCATGCTCAGCAGCGTGGTCGCCTTCAGCTCCTTCGGGTAAACCGGGCGTAGGCGCTCCCATTGCCCGGGGATGGTTTTGTTGACGAAATTGCGCAGTTGCGCCTCTTTCTCCGCTGGGTCCTCGACCTTCTCGGGCTTGCCGAACACCATCACCGAGCGGTGGTTGATATTATAATTATAGGCCGAGCGCGCCATCACCAGCCCGTCGTACAGGCTCACGGTCAGGCAGACCTCTTGCGATTCGGCACTCTCCAGCATACGGCTGGCCGATGAGCCGTGCCAGAAAATCCTGCTCCCATCGCGCCATTGCAGGGTCGGGGTTACGTACGGGCTGCCTTTGAAGACGTAGCCGACATGGCACAGCGGCATGGCATCGAGAATTTCGTGGATGGTGGCTGCATCATAGGCCGCGATATGGTTGTAGCGCTTCACCCGCGTGCGTTCGCTGGGGTGGCTGTCGCTTGGGCAGCTGGGCGGCGGGGTGGACATGAATTCTCCTGAGGCTCGAAACTGGAGGTCAGAGAACCAAGTGGAGCCGTAATTGTCAAGAAAACTTGTTTATTTATAAGATATTTTTACGCCGCAAAACATGTTTCAGGAGTCCGTATGACCGAGACCGCTAAAACCCTGATCACCGCATATTACGCCGCCTTCAACGCCGGTGATACGCAAGTCATGCTCGCTTTGTTGAGTGAAGACGTGCGCCATGACATCAACCAGGGTGGCACGGAGACCGGGCACGATGCTTTCGCCGTTTTCCTGGCGGAAATGGCGCGGTGCTACCGCGAGACGCTGACCGATATCGTGATTCTCACGGATACCACCGGCACACGCGCGGCGGCGGAATATGTCGTGCATGGGATCTATCTGGCATCTTCCGAGGGGCTGCCAGAGGCGCACGGCCAAAGCTATCTCCTGCCCGGCGGCGCCTTTTTCAGCATCGCCGGCGGCAAAATCACCCGCGTCGCCAATTACTATAATCTGCCGGATTGGCTGGCCCAGGTTGCTTAGCCAGGTCGCTTAGCCCGTCAAAATCGGGGTGTGCCGAAAAAGCGGAGATGCCCGCATGCGCGAGTATGACGGTGGGGGCGATGACAATGGGGCCTGTATGACAGCGTGGCGGGGCCGGCGCGCTTGGCCCAACCAAAAACTTGGCCCAAACAAAAAAGGCCGGACCCGAGGGTCCGGCCTAATCTCACAAAGTCCGTAAGTGCTAGAACAGCAGACCGGCTTCGAGCGTGCCGATGAACTGGAACTTGCCGGAGCCGTTGTTGCCGTAGCCATAGCTGGTGCCCGGGCCGGAGGCCGAGTTGTTCAGCAGGTAGATTGCGCCGGCGTTGGCACGAGCGAACAGATCCTTGTACTGCCAGGTCGGAGCAACCGACGCGCCGACAGCTTCGGAGTTCGGGCCGATGAACCAGCTGTACTGGCTGCCTTGGCTCTTCTCATACTCAACCCAACCGCCGACGGAGTACGGGGTGTTGGCGAAGGCATAGGTGCCGAACACGGCCGCGGCCAGGTTGGAGGTGGATTTGTCGATCGCGGCCTGATGATCGACCTTGGCGAACACGTACTGCACTTCCGGAATCACATTCAGATTGCCGGCGGTGAAGCTGTAGAAGCCACCGATCATGTCGCTGTTGATGTAGTTCGTGCCGAATTCGGCAACGGTGTCACCGCCATAGGTATGCGCGTTGAGGCCGGTGCGGCCGAGGTTGGCGGCGCCGTACACGTTGGCGACATTATTGGCGTCGATCGTGTAGGTCACCAATGCCTGGGCGAAGTTCCACACGCCGGTGTCAAAACCGTCGCCGAACTGCACTTCCGCGGTAACCGGGCCTTCGGTGATGTTCGCCTGCACGCCGGTCGCGTTGCTGTTCTGGGTATACCAGATGGCCGTGTTCAGTTCCGTCGGGTTGTACCAGTCGGCCGTGGCTTCATAGCCTTCGAGCGAGCCGAGGTGGCCGGCGGTGAGGGTCACCGGGGAGTTCGGCGGGGCGATCGTGATGGAACCGACAGAGAGCGGGCCGGTGGCGTAGCTGCTGATCGAGGTGCCGCTGACATGGCCGCGGCCATCGAAGCCGAGCGCACCCAGGGTCAGGCCGGACGTGGAGCCGACTTCGATGTTGAACTGCAGGACGCCGCTGGTCTTCTGCAACTGGATCAACGCGTTGCCGATGTTCGCGCCGACGGTCTGCTGGCCGGAGTTCGTATCGGTCAGGCCGTAGGCATAGCCATCAGCGCCGCCGCTCAGCGACAGGGAGCCGATCGGGCCGCCATCAATGGTGATCGCCGTGGGACCGCTCAAGGCGTGTGCCGAGTGCAGTGCCAGGAGAGAGGACGCGGCTACAAAGCCCAGTCCCAAGAGTTGCCGACGAATGGTAATCATTATGCCTCCTCAATGTGCAATAAATTGCACGTGATGCCTAAAACGTAACCTGGCGCGATGTTCTGCGGACTTGAATTCCCCGCGTTCGCGCCATCCAACGGTGACGATTTGGCAATCTACATGCCAAGACCACACACACACCAGCCGAAATGGCAAAACGTATCGCTTTGCAGCGTGGCTGTGGCGCAAATGACACAAAAACGTCATTCCAATTGCCGATTGAGGTTAATGAACCACGATTCTCGGTTGATATCTAACGGATTTTAATGTGCCGATTCGGGGGCGCCGCAGCTGTTTCGGGGCTTAACCCTGGCGCGAGGCGTTGAGTGCGGCGGCCGATGCATAGCCCAGCGCGCAGGCTGTGATGCATAAAGCGGCGGAGGCTGCCACATAAAGCGCCGCCCGCCCAGGGTTACCATTCCGTGCCAATTCTACCGTCTGTAAGCTGAAGGCGGAAAAGGTTGTGAAACCTCCACATAACCCCACGGTAACGAAGACCCGCGCCTCGAAGGGCAAAGGGAATCGCGCGGCCATAGCTGGGTTCATGCCGGTCAGCACGCCGAAGAAGCTGATGACGAAGGAGCCGAGCACATTGATGAGCAATGTGCCCCAGGGGAATTGCGCCCCCAATGCCATGGCCATGGCATTGCCCAGCGCATAGCGGGCCATGCTGCCGAGCGCGCCGCCAATGGCTACCCAGAGATAGACGGCGGCGCCGCCCATCAGCTCAATTCGGCAAGCAGGCTGAGCTGCGTATCGCGCGGCTCGCTGTTGTCGGTAAGCGGGATTGGGTATTCGCCGGTGAAGCAGGCATCGCAGAAGGCCGGCTGCACCGGATCGCGCCCGGGCTTGCCGAGGGCGCGGTACAGGCCGTCGATGGAGATGAAGGCCAGGCTGTCCACGCCGATGAGCTTGGCCATCTCTTCGATCGAGTTGCGGGCCGCGAGAAGTTTGCCGCGCTCGGGCGTGTCGATGCCGTAGAAGCAGGAATGGGTGGTGGGCGGCCCCGCGATGCGCATATGCACTTCGGCGGCACCCGCGGCGCGGACCATTTCCACGATTTTCTGGCTGGTGGTGCCGCGCACGATGGAATCATCCACCAGGATCACGCGCTTGCCCTCGATCGTCGCGCGGTTGGCCGAGTGCTTCAGCCGCACGCCGAGATGGCGGATCTGGTCCGTGGGCTCGATGAAGGTGCGGCCGACGTAGTGGTTGCGGATGATGCCGAGTTCGAAGGCAATCCCCGAAGCCTCGGCATAGCCCATCGCCGCCGGCACGCCGGAATCGGGCACTGGCACGATCACATCGGCATCCACCGGGGATTCCTTGGCCAGCTGCGCGCCGATCAGTTTGCGGGCGGCGTACACGGAGGTGCCCTCCATCACCGAATCGGGGCGGGCGAAATAGATATATTCGAACACGCAGAAACGCGGCTTTTGCGGCGCGAAGGGTTTTAGGCTGCGCAGGCCTTTATCGTCGATCAGCACGATCTCGCCCGGCTCGACATCGCGCACGAATTCGGCGCCGACGATATCCAGCGCGCAGGTTTCCGAGGCCAGCACCCAGCCGGTTTTGCCATCGGCGCCATGTGTGCGGCCGAGGATGAGCGGGCGCACGCCAAGCGGGTCGCGCACGCCGATCAGGTGTTCATTGGTGAGGGCGACCAGCGAATAGGCGCCGACAACCTGCTTGATCGCATCGATCAGCCGGTCAACCACCGTGGAATACAGCGAGATGGCGATGAGATGCACGAAGACTTCCGAATCCATGGTAGACTGGAACAGGCAGCCGCGCCGCACCAGCGCCCGGCGCAGCGTGTGCGCATTGGTGAGGTTGCCGTTATGCCCCACGGCAAAACCGCCGAATTCAAATTCGGCGAATAGCGGCTGCACATTGCGCAACACCGTCTCGCCGGTGGTGGCGTAGCGGTTATGGCCGATGGCGCGGGTGCCGGGCAGGCTCGCCATGATTTTGGCGTCGCCGTAATTATCGCCGACCAGGCCAAGGCCTTTATGGGAATGGAAGCGCACGCCGTCATGCGTGACGATGCCGGTGGCCTCCTGGCCGCGATGCTGTAGCGCATGCAGCCCGAGGGCCGTGATGGCGGCGGCGTCAGTTACATTCCAGGCGCCAAAGACGCCGCATTCCTCATGCGGCTTGTCATCGTCGATCATGAATGCCTACCTCCACTTTAGCGCAGCAGCGCGCCCGCTTGGCCGCGCTTCCACTACCCGTGTGACAGAGCGATGTCGAGGCAGATAAGCGCATAGTTGAGGTGCCGGCCGCAAAGGGGAAATTTTTTAAGTGCCGTTAAAAGCATGAGAACCATATAAGTCGGACTCAATCCGGCCATTCTGCCCGGATTGAGCCGGGGTTTCAAAGCAATCTATTAACACTACCTGATTTATAGTGTTATTGGAAATGAGGTTAGGCCGATTGAGCAGAGGTAGCGTGATGGTTGTGCAGGCGAAGACCGTTGCGGGAGGGGCCTCCGCCAGAACTCTGGATAACCAGATAGCGCGCGCCGGCACGGAACCCAGCGAAACTGGTGTCGTCGTCGTCGGTGCCGGGTTTTCGGGCACCATCGCGGCCATTCAATTGCGCCGCCATCTGCCCGTTACGCAGAATGTGTATCTCACCGAGCGCAGCGGCAGTTTTGCCCGCGGCGTGGCCTTCGCCCATACCACCACGGCGCATCTGCTGAATGTGCGCGCAGCCAATATGAGCGCTTTCGCCGACGACCCCGGGCATTTCGAGCGCTGGCTGGGGACGCAAGGCGCGCAATTCCCTGAAGAACAGCTGCGCACCGCGGCCGGCACTTTCGCGACCCGGCGGCTGTACGGCAAATATCTGGAAGCCACGCTGCATAGCGAGATCGCGGTATCCGGCGGCAAGGTAGAGCTGCTGACCGAAGAGGTGCTGGCGCTCGAAGCACCGCTCGAAGCAGGGGAAGACGGGCATCTTCTGCGCTGCCGGGGTGGCCGCACCATCGCGGCGCAAGCCGTGGTGCTGGCCACGGGCAACCTGCCGGCCCACCGGCCCTGCGATGATGTCGAATTCCACGACCCCTGGACCCCCAAGGCGCTGACCGGGCTCGACCCCCACGCGCCGGTGATCATCGTAGGGACCGGGCTGACCATGGTGGATCTGGTGCTGGCGCTGCACACCCAGGGGTTTCGCGGCCCCATCATCGCCTTGTCGCGCCGCGGGCTGGTGCCGCAGCCGCATGAGGCGGTTGGTCCGAGCTGGCCCGCCCCGGTGTTTTCCGACGCGGCCAGCGGCTCGGTGCTGCGGCTGATGCAGGCCATACGCGCGGAGCTGCGCGCGGCGGCGGCGCAAAACATCGGCTGGCGCGCGGTGATAGATAGTTTGCGGCCGCTGACCGCGAAACTATGGCGCGGCCTGCCGGCGGCGGAGCGGGCGCGGTTTCTGCGCCATATCCGCCCCTATTGGGATATTCACCGCCACCGTACCGCCCCGCCGGCGGCCGAACTGCTTAACCGCTTACGCGCCAACGGCACATTGCGGATCATCCGCGGCCGCGTGGCAGAGGTGCGGCGCGGGCCGGGGCTGGCCGAGGTGATCTATAACGAATGCCCGGCCGGAGTGGGCAAAAGCCTGGCGGCGCAGCGCGTGATCTATGCCACCGGGCTGCAAGGCGTGCGCGACAGCGGCGGGCTGGTGGCGGCACTATTGGCCAGCGGCCAGGCCCGGCTGGACGGGCAGGGGCTGGGGCTGGACGTGACCCAGACCCTGGGTGTGATCGATTCGCACGGCAAAACCGCCCGCAATCTGTGGGCGCTGGGGCCGATCGTGCGCGGCGTGTTCTGGGAATGCCTGGCGGTGCCTGATATCCGCTTGCAGGCCGACCAGCTGGCGCGTGAATTGGCGCTGGCGATGGCGGAAGAAGCAGCAGCTTTTTGAAAAAACTCGCTTTAGGAAAAAGCAGCAGCTTTTTGAAAAAAGCTGCGCCAAAAACTTTTGCTATTAGGGGTTTTGCTGCTGCGGTGCATAAGGGCGTGTGAATACGCAAAACCAAAATGTCGCCGTTATTGGCGGCGGCCCGGCCGGGCTTATGGCCGCTGAGATTTTGGCCACCGCTGGTGTGGCCGTTACTGTTTTTGAGCGCATGCCTAGCCTGGGGCGTAAATTGCTCATGGCCGGGCGGGGTGGGCTCAACATCACCCATTCCGAGACGTTGCAAAAATTCAACGCACGCTATGGCGCGGCCGCTGGCTGGCTGGCGCCTTTGGTTGAGGCGTTTTCGCCCGATACGGTGCGGGAATGGTGCGAGGGGCTCGGCCAGCCGAGTTTTATCGGTACCAGCGGCCGGGTATTTCCCAAGGCGATGAAGGCGAGCCCGCTGCTGCGCGCCTGGCTCAAGCGGCTGGAGGGTTTGAACGTGCGCTTTGTCACCCGCGCGCAGTGGAGTGGCTGGGATGAGGCGGGTCAACTGCGTTTTGCCGATGGCAGTGTGTTCGCGGCCGATGCCACTGTGCTGGCGCTGGGCGGTGCATCCTGGCCCCGGCTGGGTTCGGATGGCGGCTGGACGGCGTTATTGCCAGATGTCGCCATTGCCTCTTTGCGCCCGGCAAATTGCGGATTTCGAGTTGCGTGGTCAGCGCATTTTTCGGAGCGCTTTGCAGGTCAGCCGCTGAAACGCATTTCTATCAGCTGTGCCGGGCAGACTATTCCCGGTGAGCTGATGATCACGGTTGAAGGGGTCGAAGGCGGCGCGGTCTATGCCATCTCCGCCCAGGCCCGTGAGCTGATTGAGCGCCACGGCGTGGCGGAATGCAGCCTTGATCTGCGGCCGGATATGGATGCAGCAACGCTCGCCGGAAGGTTGGCCGGTGGCGGGCGGGAATCCCTGAGCAATGTGCTGCGTAAGCGCGCCGGGCTGTCGCCGGTGGCGGTCGGGCTGGTGCAGGAGGCGCGCCATGCCGGGCTGGATCTACCGGTAGCCACGCTGATCAAATCCATGCCTTTGCGCTTGATCGGAACATCGGGCCTGGGCCGTGCCATTTCCACCGCTGGCGGCATCGAGCGGGCGGAGCTGGACGAGAACCTGATGCTGCGCCGCCACCCCGGCGTGTTTGCCGCAGGCGAAATGCTGGATTGGGAAGCGCCGACCGGCGGCTATCTGCTCCAGGCCTGCCTTGCCACCGGCCGCGCGGCGGGGAAGGGCGTGCTGGCTTGGCTGGGTTAGCTACTGCCCGCCTTGCCCGGTCGGCAAAGCCGGCTGAGGGGTCGGGGGTGCTGCTTTCGCCGGTGCCGGCGCTTGCGTCTGTAGTGCGCTGCCGGCCACGGGTTGTTGCATCAGGGTTGCGGCGGCGGGTGCCGGGGCGCTTGGCAGCGGGTCCACTTTTGGCTGGTATTGTTTAGGGATCAGCTCCACCAAGGTTTTGGCGCCGCTATAGGCCATCGGTAAAAACCGCGCATTCACCACAGGTTCGGGCCATTGCGCCACCGGCTCGGCAAAGCCCAGCCCGATATAGGCGATGCAGACGATGATCGCCCCGCGCACCGCGCCGAATACCAGCCCGAGCGAATGGTCGAGCCCGGAGAGGGCGGACTCGCGCACGAATCCGCCGATCAAGGCGCTGATCAGGCTGAGCAAAATAAGCACGACGATGAACACCACCGCCATGGCGCCGTAGATGGTGAAATTCTTCATCGTGGCGGGCAATATCGAGGCGATTTCCGGCTGGATGACGGGGAAAAACCGCACCGCAGCGATACCCGCGCCAACCCAGGCGCCGACCCCCAGAACCTCGCGCACAAAACCCCGCACGGCGGAAATCGCGGCGGAGAGCAAAATAATGGCAAGAACGGCGCCGTCTATCCAGGTCATGCTTGCTCCTCTTTTTGGCCCGGGTTTTTGCCTGATGCGACCACGTTCACTAGATCGGTAAGATGACCGATCTCGACAAGGGACAGTGTTTTCGGCACGGCGATTCTGGCGGCCCCGCCGGCCACGCGCTTGGGGCATGCGGCGCGGGCAAAGCCGAGTTTCGCCGCCTCTTTCAGCCGCAATTCTGCCTGCGACACCTGGCGTAATTCGCCCGAAAGGCCGATCTCGCCGAAATACACCATTTCGGGGTCGGTCGGCACATCCGTGGCGGCCGAAATAAGTGCGGCGGCAACGGCGAGGTCCGCCGCTGGTTCGGTCACGCGCAAGCCCCCGGCGACGTTGAGATACACATCGTTCATCGCGAGTTTCAGCCCGCAACGTGTTTCCAGCACCGCCAGCAGCATCGAGAGCCGGCCGGAATCCCAGCCTATGACCGAGCGGCGCGGCGAGCCGCCGGGGTTGGGGCTGAGCAGGCATTGGATTTCCACCAGCACCGGGCGCGAACCTTCAAGCCCGGCAAACACCGCGCTGCCTGAAACATTGCCGCGCCGCTCCGCCAGAAACAGCGCGGAGGGGTTGGTGACCTGGGCGAGCCCCTGGCCGGTCATCTCGAACACGCCGATCTCATCGGTTGCGCCGAAGCGGTTTTTTACGCCGCGCAGGATGCGGAACTGATGGCCGCGATCGCCTTCGAAGTGGAGCACCACATCGACCATATGTTCCAGCACGCGCGGGCCGGCTAGCGAGCCCTCTTTGGTGACATGCCCGACCAGAAGCAGCGAAAATCCTTGCGTCTTGGCCGCGCGGATCAGCTCGAACGCGGCGGCGCGCACTTGTGTTACCGAGCCGGGGGCGGAATCCACGCTATCGGTCCACATCGTCTGGATCGAATCGATAACCACCAGCCCCGCATCCGGCACCTGCGCCAGACTGGCCAGGATATCACCCAGTTGCGTGGTGGCGGCGAGTTGCACGGGGGATTTGGTCAACCCCAGCCGCGCCGCGCGCATGCGGATCTGGTCGATCGATTCCTCGCCCGAAATATACACGACTTTTTGCCCGGCCCGCCCGAGCGCCGCGCTGGCCTGGAGCAGCAATGTCGATTTGCCGATGCCGGGATCACCGCCCACCATCACCACCGAAGCCGGTACCAGCCCGCCGCCCAGCACGCGGTCGAATTCATCGATGGTGGTGGGGATGCGCGGCGGCGGCGGCGATGTGCCCTCCAGCCCGACGAATTCGATTTTAGAGCCTGCGCGGCGGGAGTTCTCTTTAATGCCGCCCGGTAATGTCCGGGGGGCTTCCTGCTCGGCCAGCGTGTTCCAGGCCTCGCACGCCTCGCAACGCCCGGCCCATTTGGGGAACACGCTGCCGCAGGCGGAGCAGACGAAGGTTTTTACCGGCTTGGCCAATCAGCTCGGCTGCCAGCCGCAGTTTTTGGCGAGATACGCCAGCATGCTGTTCTGCGCCGCCTGCGGTAGTGCCAGCGAGGCCAGCGCGCCGGCCAAGGCTGTATCCGGCTGCAATACAATCGAGCTGGCGGATGCGGCGGCGGCAAGGGCCGGGCTGGCGGCAGCCTGGAGCGCGGCCTGCGCCCAGGGGTCGGTTGCGGCCGGGCTGGTCATTTTCGGCAGCACCAGCAGAAAGTCGAGCTGTGCCGCCACGGCGGCGGCCTGGTAGGCGGTGTCTATATCCGGGGTGATGGCGGGGCCCAAGCTCCTGGCATCGGCGAGGCCCGGGAATAGCGTGTCTTCGGCGATCCGGCCGTTCGGCCCCAGCGCGCCGATGCTGAACAGCGGCACCGCACCGGCGGCGGTCAGCGGGGCGACATCCTCGGGCACGCCCTCGCCGCATAAAAACACCGCGTCCACCGCACCATCGATAAAGGCACGGGTTTTTGCATCCGTGTCGCGCAGGCCGAACACCGGGGCGGTGCCGATGCCCAGGCGCGCCAAAGCGAGCATGGCGGCCAGATCGCGGCTTTGCGGCTGGTCGGCGGCCAGGCGTATGGGCGGGGCGCCGCGCAGGTTGGCGATATTGATGGGTGCGGGGCCGCGCAGCATCAGCACGCCGGAATTAACCCCGGCCAGCAGCGGCACCCAGCGTGTGGGGTCGAAATGCACGCGGGAATCGCCGGTGAGGTAGGCGATCAGCGCCAGGCCGGGGAAGATCGCGGCGGTTTTACCGTCTGGTACCACCAGCGCGTCGAGCTGATTGGCGCCGGTCACGCCATCGAGCCCGCCCACGGCCTGTGGGAGAATAGTGGGGGTGCCGGGCAGGCAGGGGGAGAGCGCCAAAGCGCAGGCATTGCCCCAGCGGCTGGTCTGCCCGCCATCGGGCCCGGCCACCAGCAGGGTAAGCGGCGAAGCGGCGGCGTCAGCTAAAGCCAAAGCGGGGCATGAGGCGGCGGCCGCACCACCCAGCATGCCGCCGAGGAGGTTCCGGCGCTTCATCTGCGTTTCCCCCTCTCAAGAGATAGAACATCAGGAGATCGGATTTTCACCAGCGCAGCCAACATCACGGCCCTGTCAGGCTCCGTCAATTGTCATACTGAATGAGGGCCTCGACCGGCACGTTCAACTTTTCGCGACCATGCAGGAAGGTCAGCTCGATCAGCGCCGCCACGGCCACCACTTCGGCGCCGACATTCTGCAGCAATTTTACGCCGGCTGACATGGTGCCGCCGGTTGCCAGCAGATCGTCCACCACCACAACGCGCGCGCCGGGGGCGACGGCATCGGCCTGGATCTCGATCCGGTCGGTACCGTACTCCAGCTCGTAATCGAGCCCGATGACCGGGCCGGGCAATTTGCCGCGCTTGCGCAGCATCACAAAACCGCAGCCGAGTTTTAACGCCAGCGGGGCGGCGAGCAGAAAGCCGCGGCTCTCGACGCCTGCGAGCACGGTGGGGTGATAGGCCCGCACGCAATTGGCGAGCCGGCCCATGGCAACCTGCCAGGCATCGGCATTCCGCAGCAACGTGCTGATGTCGTAGAAGAGGATCCCCGGCTTGGGGAAATCGGGAATGCCGCGAATGTGATCTTTGAGGTCCATGATTCCGCTCCTATAGCCGACCCATCCCAGGCGGCAAATCTTTGGCCGGAGGCTTTTGGTCAACCACTCTTAAATTCCCGCGCCAAAACGCCCATCATGACGTCGTCATGCCACGTACCGGCGACGCACGCCGGCTCGCGTTCGCGGCCTTCCTCGACGAAGCCGCAGGCGGTGTAGCAGCGTATCGCCCGCAGATTATAGGCGACGACACGCAAGCCGACCCGGTGCAGGCCCAGTTCCGAAAACGCGTAACGCAACACCAGACGAATCGCTTCGCGCCCCAGGCCTTTGCCAAGCCGGTGCTCGTCGTAAATTCCGATGGCCAGGCGCGCACGGCGGTCGTGCATGTCGATGGCATCGAGGCGGATACCGCCCAGAAACCGGCCTTCATGCTCGATGACCCAGGCACAGTCATGAGCTGCCAGACGGTCGAGCTCTCCTTGCGCATCCTGCAGGCTCATGGGCGGAATGGCGGCCGGATCGGCGCCGAACATACGGATAATTTCAGCGGCGTGGCCCAATGCCAGCCGTTCTGCGGCATCGCCGGCGCGTGGCGCGCGCAGGAGTACGGTCTTGCCTGGCAAAACCCTCACCATGCGGCCGCTGCCGTGTCGTCCTCAGGCCGGGCGGCGACCCAGGCCTGGGTGCCATCCGCAAATTCCTCGGCCTTCCAGAAAGGGGCGGCGGTTTTGAGCTGGTCGATGAGGTAGGCGGTGGCTTCCAGCGCGGCGGCGCGGTGCTGGCTGGCCGTTGCCACCAGCACGATGTTTTGCCCCGGGGTGAGCCTGCCGATGCGGTGGATGATGGTGCAGCCGGTAAGAGCCCAGCGCGCGGCGGCGGCATCGGCCAGGTGCTCCAGCGCTTTTTCGGTCATGCCGGGATAATGTTCCAGGCGCAGTGCCGCCAGTGTTTTGCCGCCCACATTGCCGCGCACCACGCCGATGAAACTGGCAATGCCGCCGGCACCTGCTGATAGAGCGGCAAGCTCAGCCGTGGCGTCGAAATCCGCCTCCTGGACCGCGATCCGGAGGTTCATCCGCCCGCTCATCCGCCGGTGACCGGCGGGAAAAACGCGATTTCCGCGGCCGCGCCGAACGGGGCATCAAGGGCGCAGAACTCCTGGTCCACGGCGCAGCGGATGAGCGCCTCATTGGCAAACCCCGCTGCATAATTGGTGCCGCGCGCTCTAAGCCAGGTGATCAGCCCGCGTGGTGTGGTTACGTTGGGGGGCAGGATCAAAAGTTCTTCGCCCAGGCCGATCTTTTCGCGCAGCCAGGCGAAGTAAAGAATCTGCATTGCTTACCGCGTATCGCCCGGCACGGGCGGCGGGACTACCGCGGTGCCGTTCTGCGTTGAGTAGAGCGAGCCGCCGAGATCGTTATCATCCGCATCCGCCGGCGGGCTCTGCCCGGGCGGGTAGGGCGAGGGCAGCGAGGGCGTATAGCCTTGGCCGAGCGGCAGGTTGGAGTTCTGCTGTACCTGGCTGAGTGTGGGCATCGGCTGCACCGGGCCGGGCCAGACATCGCCCGGCTGCGGCACGATCACCGCCACCTGTGGCGAATGGCCGGTGGCGCGCTGCGCCGTTTCGCTGGTCGCGGCGGGGGCGTTCGGGTTGCCGAAGGGGACGAACGACTGAAAGAAATATGTGCGCTCAGTGGCACAGCCGGTCAGCAGCAACGCCATGCCGAGAACGAGAGTCTTGCGCAAAATCTTCACTCCTGAGGGACCGTTCGCCCCCTGTTTAGCCGCGTACGCGGAGATGGGTTTAGCCGCGTTACGCGGAGATGGAAACCGGGTTACTGAGCGCGCCTCATTGAGCGGGCGGCGGTGCGACGGCATGGCGCAGCCCGGCGGTGAGATAATCCCAGCCGGTGATCAGAGTCAGCAGGGCCGCCGTCCACAGCAAAATCGCGCCCAGCGCATCCATGGGCAGAAAGCCGAGCCCCATGAAGGCAGCGCCCTGATGGCCCAGCAGCAGCAGGCCGAGGGCCACCATCTGTACGCCGGTTTTCCATTTGGCGAGTTTGGTTACCGGCAGGCCGATGCGGATTTCAGCCAGATATTCGCGCAGGCCCGAGACCAGGATTTCGCGCAGCATGATGACGATGGCGGGGTAGATGCCAAGCCCCGGCAGATGACCGAAGCCGACCAGGGCCATGAGTGTTGCGGCGATGAGAAGCTTGTCGGCGATGGGGTCGAGCATGCGGCCGAAATCGGACATCTGTTTGCGCTCGCGGGCGAGATGGCCGTCGAAATAATCGGTGATGCCGGCGAGGGTAAACAGGAGTGCAGCGGAAAATTCGGCCCAGGGCGCGCCGATGGCCACCAGCAGCACCAGCAGCGGAATGGCCGCGATGCGCGATAGGGTCAGGACATTGGGCAGATCGGACAGCATTACGGCCACAGTAACGGAGTTTGCGTTGCAGCGGAACTGGCTGTTACCGGGTATCTATCAAGCTGGTTTCAATACCCGGCTTAACAGGCGGGAGAGATGGACGATGAGTGCCAGCGTGGCCGCGCCCCCTAGTGCCAGCAGCGCCAGATGGATGCCATAGCCCACCCCGCCGTGCAGCCGCGCGCCATAGCCGCCTAGCGCGCCGAGGGCGACGTAGCCGAACAATGCGGGCAGCGAGGCCAGAGTGCCGAGTAAGTAGTCGCGGAAACCGATGCGTGAGAGGCCAAGCGCGTAAGAGGCGAGGGAAAACGGCATGACCGGCGAGACGCGCAGAAGGGCTACCAGCCGCCAGCCCTCGGTGCCGAGCATGGAGTCCAGCCGGGCGAGCGCGCCGTGGCGGGTGAGGATGGTGGCGATGAAGGGGCGCAGATAGGAGCGGCTGAGCCCGAAGGCTGCCGCCGCGCCGGCCAGACTGCCGATGGCGGAGGCGATAAACCCTTGCTCCAGCCCGAACACCGCGCCCGCGGCCAGGCCGAGCAGTGCCCCTGGGATGAACCCGGCCAGTGCCGCCAGGAAAAACGCGGCGGCAATGAACCCCAGCCCAGCCAACCCGGAATCATGCAACGCCTGGGCCCGTACTGCCACCAGCGCCACAAGGTGATGCCCGGCCAGTACGCTTGCCACGAGAGAGAGAAGGAGCGCTGCGGCTAAAGCGGCGGCAAGTTTAAGGCGCCCGGTTTTAACAGGCCCAGCCTTAGGAAGCATGACCGAACAATTTGTCGTGATGCCAGCCCCAGCGCGCCAGGCGGTATTTTACCGCCGTTGACAGCACGCCGAGCCCGTAGGTGACGGAGCGGCGGAAATTGATCGAGGAGGCTTCGGGGAAATATTTGGTCGGGCAGGAGATTTCGCCGATCGACAGCCCGGCCCAGGCGGCGAGTGCGAGCATCTGGTTGTCGAACACGAAATCATCGTCGCAAGCCGCGAGGTCGAGCTTGCGCAGCGCCGTGGCCGACCAGGCGCGGTAGCCGGTGTGGTATTCCGAGAGTTTTAACCCGAGCAGGATATTTTCCACAAAGGTGAGCGCGCGATTGGCGATGTATTTGTACAGCGGCATGCCGCCCTGCAGCGCGCCGGTGCCCAGGATTCGCGAGCCCAGCACCACGTCGAAATGGCCGGAGGCGACCATTGCCGCCATGGCCGCGACCAGTTTGGGAGAATATTGGTAGTCCGGGTGCAGCATCACCACGATGTCGGCGCCGCGTGCCAAAGCCTCGGCGTAGCAGGTTTTCTGGTTGGCGCCGTAGCCGCGGTTGGTCTCGTGTACCAGTGTGTGGATGCCAAGCCGGCGCGAGAGTTCGGCGGTGTTGTCGCGGCTGGCGTCGTCGGTGAGGATCACCTCGTCCACGATATCCAGCGGGATTTCGGCGTAGGTACGCTCCAGCGTGCGGGCGGCGTTATAGGCCGGCAGAATGACGGCGACACGTTGACCAGACAGCATTTTCAGGCCGCCCGGGTGAGGCGTTTGATGAAGGCGGAAAGATGGTGCCGGCGCATTTCGGTCTTCGCTTTGGTGCTGGTGGTCATGTAGTTCATCTGCACGACATAGCGTTGGCCGGCAAAGGTTTTATGGCCGTGCCAGGTGGTGGGGCCGTTGGGAAATACCACCAGCGCGCCATCCACCGGCGGCACTTCCGCGGCAAAATTCTCAAGGTCATCCGGCCCGCGCAGCAGCCGCAGGCAACCCTCCTGCCGCGCCCAGGAATCAGCACCCGCCGGGTTCAGGTACAGGAGTATGGTGACGCGCTTGGCGGAGGAGTCTGTGTGAACTTGCCCATCCTGCGGGCCGGAATTGCCGCGCAGGGTGACCATGTTCGGCGCGCCCGCGAGGTCCAGCCCGAATTTTTGCTCCACGATCTGCCGGAATTCATCGCTCTGTAGTGTGGCGATTACCGCTTTCGCCGCTGCGCCCAGCCGCACCGCTTCAATGGGAAAACTCCCCCGGCCCTTCATGGGCGGCAGAGCGGCGAACACGCCGGGCAGAGCTTCCGCGCGGATAAAACGGGGGAGCAGAATATGCGCGAACGGTTCGGCCGAGACAGGGGCCGCGCGTAACGCATCGAGGTCGGCGACATCCATAGGTTGTGTTCCGGGGTTTCGGCGGGAGATCAGCTTAAACCGACATTAAGGGCAAGAGGGTTTTTGGCAACTTGCCATGCAGAATGTTGACCTTGTTGCGACGCACAATAGGTTGCAGTATCTGCCGCACATGTCGTCAACCTCGTTTCCTCCCACGGGTGTCATCCCGGCCTATCGCGCGCTTATCGCGGCGGGGACGATTCTATCAGACCCGGCGCAGGCGCATGCGGCCGAGCATTTGCAGCATCTTTGGGCCAAATTGCGCGGCTATAACCCTATGCCCAAGGCGCCGCCCAATGGCTGGCTGGGCAAATTGCTGCGCCGCAAGCCGGTGGACGAGGCGGGCGAGCATCCCAACGGGCTGTATATTGTCGGCGAGGTCGGGCGCGGCAAATCCATGCTGATGGATCTGTTTTTTGAGGCCGCCGACGTGCCGCGCAAAAAACGCATCCATTTTCATGAGTTCATGCAAGATGCGCACAAGCGCTTCCATGCGCTGAAGCGGGATAATCCCGAGATTGCCGACCCGATCCCGCCGCTGGCGGATATGATCGCGGAAGAGGCGGCGCTGCTGTGTTTCGATGAATTTCAGGTGCATGACATCGTTGATGCCATGATCCTGGGCCGGTTGTTCGAGGCGCTTTTCGCGCGGCTGGTGGTGGTCGTCGCCACCTCCAACACCATCCCCGACGATCTTTATAAGGGTAAACCGGGGCGCGACGCCTTCCTGCCCTTTATCGCGTTGATCAAGAGGCATCTCGATGTTCTGGTGCTGGATTCAGCAAAAGACTATCGGCGCGACCGGGCGCATGGGCTGAACGCTTGGTATGTGCCGGCCAACGGCGCTGCCGACGACGCGATGGACCATGTTTTTGCCAGACTGACCGAGGGCGAGGTGCCCCGGCAGGACATATTGCATATCTCGGGACGCAAATTGCCCGTGCCGTTGACCGCCGCCGGCTCCGCGCGGTTCGATTTCCACGCGCTTTGCGGCCTGCCGCTCGGCGCCGGGGATTACCTGGCTTTGGCGACCCACTACCACACGTTGCTGATCGACGGGATTCCCAGGCTTTCGCCCGATAATTTCGATGAGGCCCGGCGTTTCGTGACGCTGATTGACGCGCTCTATGAGCATCGGGTGAAGCTCTATGCTTCAGCAGCGGCTTTTCCGGATGATCTGTACCGCTCCGGCGATGGTGCGAAGATTTTCGAGCGCACCGCCTCGCGGCTAGAGGAAATGCAGAGTGAGACCTATCTCGCTCTGCCGCATTTAACGTGAACCCATTAATTCGCCGGCAACCCCCATTAATTCTGGTTCTGGCCTTGCGTATTGCGATGCAACAAGGCAGTTGCCGGGCCAAAAGAATGGGAGTAGCACCCCCGGCGACGCCCCTTTTAACCTTAGAAACAGGTAGGCTGACTTAATGAACATACATGAATATCAGGGTAAGGAACTGCTCAAGGCCTATGGCGTGACGGTTCTGGATGGCTATGTCGCCTGGACCCCCGAAGAGGCGGTGGACGCGGCCAAGAAGCTGCCTGGTCCCGTCTATGTCGTGAAATCGCAAATTCATGCCGGCGGCCGTGGTGCCGGCAAATTCAAGGATGCCCCAGAGGGCAAGGGCGGCGTTCGCCTCGCCAAATCGCTTGAGGAGGTCCGTGAGGCCGCCGCCGCGATGCTCGGCCATACGCTGATCACCAAGCAGACCGGCCCGGCCGGGCGCCTGGTTCGCCGCGTCTATGTCGAGGCCGGTTGCGATATCAAGCGCGAGCTTTACCTCTCGCTGCTGATCGACCGCTCGGTCTCCGAGATCGTCATCGTCGCCTCGACCGAGGGCGGCATGGAAGTTGAAGAGGTTGCCGAGCATAGCCCAGAGAAAATCCTGCGCGCGCCGATCGACCCGGCTGCCGGCATTTCGAGCTTCCACGCCAGGAAGCTCGCCTTCGGCTTAGGGCTTGAAGGCAAGCAGGTTGCCACCTTCACCAAGGTCGTCACCGCCATGTACACTGCTTTCGTGGCGTTGGACGTGGCCGTCATCGAGATCAACCCCTTGGTCGTGACCGGTGCCGGCGAAATCATCGCGCTGGATGCCAAGGTGTCGTTCGACGATAACGCGCTCTACCGCCACCCCGAGATCGAAAAATTGCGGGATGAGAGCGAAGAAGACCCCAAGGAGCTGGAAGCCAACAAGCATTCGCTCTCCTACGTGGCGCTCGACGGCAATATCGGCTGCATGGTGAATGGCGCGGGCCTGGCCATGGCGACCATGGACATCATCAAGCTGTACGGCGCCGAGCCAGCCAACTTCCTGGATGTCGGCGGCGGTGCCACCAAGGAGCGCGTGACCGCGGCCTTCAAGATCATTCTGTCGGACCCGAATGTCGAAGGCATTCTGGTGAATATTTTCGGCGGCATCATGCGCTGCGACGTGATTGCCGAGGGCGTGATTGCCGCGGCGCGCGAAGTCTCGCTCTCCGTGCCTTTGGTGGTGCGGCTTGAGGGCACGAATGTGCAGCTCGGCAAGGACATCATGGCCAAATCCGGCCTGGCCATCATCCCGGCCGATAATCTGGCCGATGCCGCAGAAAAAATCGTTAAAGCCGTGAAGGAAGCCGCGTAATGGCCATTCTCGTCAATAAAAACACCAAGGTTATCACGCAGGGCTTTACCGGCGCGCAGGGTACTTTCCATTCTGAGCAGGCGCTGGCTTATGGCACGCAGGTTGTCGGCGGCGTAACGCCGGGCAAGGGCGGGACCAAGCATCTCGACCTGCCGGTTTACAACACCGTTGAAGAGGCGATTGCCAAAACCGGTGCCAATGCTTCCGCCATCTATGTGCCGCCGCCGTTCGCCGCTGACTCCATTCTGGAGGCCATCGACGCCGGGGTTGAGCTGATCGTGTGTATCACCGAGGGTATTCCGGTGCTGGATATGGTCAGGGTCAAGCGTGCTTTGTCGGGTAGCCGTTCGCGCCTGATCGGGCCGAACTGCCCAGGCGTGATCACGCCGGATGAGTGCAAGATCGGCATCATGCCGGGGCATATCCATAAGCGCGGCTCCATTGGTATTGTCTCGCGCTCCGGCACGCTGACGTACGAGGCCGTGGCGCAGACGACGGCCGCCGGTTTGGGCCAGTCCTCCTGCGTTGGCATCGGCGGCGACCCGGTGAAGGGCACGGATTTCATCGAGGTGCTGGACATGTTCCTGCATGACGACGAGACCCAGGCGATCATCATGATCGGCGAGATCGGCGGTCCCTCCGAGATTGACGCGGCCGAGTTCCTCGCCCGTCACAAGATCAAGAAGCCCGTGGTTGGCTTCATCGCCGGTGTGACCGCGCCTCCGGGCCGCCGCATGGGCCATGCTGGTGCTGTGATTTCCGGCGGCAAGGACACGGCGCAGGCCAAGACCGCGGCGTTGCTGGAAGCCGGGGTTTTCATCTCCGACAGCCCCGCCGCTCTGGGCAGCACCATGGTTAAGGCGTTACAGGGTTAAAGACTATGAGAGGGCAGGGATGTTAGGCAGGCAACACATGCATGTTAAACAACCCTGCCCCGGCAATCCAGGTAACGGCTTGTCTGAGCAAGTGGCTTATATGCCCCGCCTAACGGTGGGGTTCTGTTGCGTACGTGATGGGTCCTGCCCGCCGCTCTGATGGGCGGGACATGATACAGCTTGAAGGAACAGCTTCGGTATGGCCGGTGTAGATATTCTTGGCTCCGCGATGAACGGCGCCAATGCTCAGTTCATCGCGCAACTCTATGCTAAATGGGCCGAGGCCCCGGATTCGGTAGATCCCGATTTCGCGGCATTATTCGCCAGCCTCGATGACGAGGACCGTGCCGTGCTGGACGCCTCCGGCGCCTCCTGGGCCCCGCGCCCCTCGGTGTTCGAGACCGTTACCACCGATGCAGCACCTAAGCCTGCGCCCAAATCCAGCCTTTCCACCGCCGAGGTGCGGGCAGCGACACTGGATTCCATTCGCGCGTTGATGCTGGTGCGCGCCTACCGCGTGCGCGGGCATCTGGAAGCGCAGCTCGACCCGCTGGGGCTGAAGAGCAAAGGCCGGCATGATGAGCTGGACCCCGCGACCTATGGTTTCGTCGAGCCCGCCGATTTCGAGCGCCCGATCTTTCTCGACCGCGTGCTTGGCTTCGAGACCACGACCATGCGCCAGATTATGGAATCGCTGCGCAAGAGCTATTGCGGCGCCATCGGCGTGGAATTCATGCATATTCAGGATCCGCTGCAGAAAAACTGGATCCAGAAGCGCATCGAGGGCGCGCCATGGCTCAACGCCTTCGACCCCAAGGGCAAGGCGAAAATCCTGAAGCAGCTGACCGAGGCTGACAGTTTCGAGACTTTTTGCCAGAAACGTTTCGTCGGCACCAAGCGCTTCGGGCTTGAAGGCGGCGAGAGCACCATCCCCGCGTTGCATGCCATCATCGAAAGTGCCGCCAATGGCGGGGTGCGCGAGATCGCCATCGGCATGCCGCATCGCGGCCGCCTCAACACGCTGGTCAACATCGTTAAAAAACCGCTGGTGGCTTTGTTCTCCGAATTCGCCGGCGCCTCGGCCAAACCGGAAGACGTGCAGGGCTCGGGCGATGTGAAGTATCATCTCGGCACCTCCACGGACCTCATCATCAACGGCAATAAAGTCCATCTCTCGCTGCAGCCCAACCCGTCGCATCTCGAAGCGGTGGACCCGGTGGTGATCGGCAAGATCCGTGCGCGCCTCGATATGAGTGGCGACAAGACCCGCCGCTCCGCCATGGCCGTGATGATGCATGGCGATGCCGCTTTCGCCGGCCAGGGGCTGGTGTATGAAACCTTGGCGATGAGCCAGCTGATCGGCTACCGTACCGGCGGCTCGATCCATCTCGTCGTGAATAACCAGATCGGCTTCACCACCGTGCCGGCGCATGCTTTCTCCGGCATGTATTGCACGGACGTGGCCAAGGCCATCCAGGCGCCGATTTTGCATGTGAATGGCGATAACCCGGAAGCCGTGGTGTTCGCCTGCCGTCTCGCCAGCGAGTTCCGCAATGAGTTCGCCGTGGACGTGGTGATCGACCTGGTGTGTTACCGCCGCCATGGCCATAACGAGAACGACGAGCCGGCGTTCACCCAGCCGATCATGTACAAGGCCATCCGCGGGATGAAGACGACCCGCACTCTGTATGCCGAGAAACTGGAGAAGGAAGGTTCCGTCTCCGCCGCCGAGACCAAGGCGATTCTCGATGAATTTAACCAGACGCTGGAAGATGCGTTCGATGGTGCGAAAAGCTACAAGGTGAACAAGGCCGACTGGCTGGAAGGCCATTGGGCGGGCTTGAGCCAGGGTAGCGGCGAGGCTGATTTCCTCGACGAAGAGACTGCCATACCGCTGGCGGAGCTTCGCGAGATAGGTGCTGCCCTCTCCACCCCGCCGCAGAATTTCGAGCTCAACCCGAAAATCACGCGCCAGCTCGAAGCCAAGAAGCAGATGATCGAGACCGGCGAGGGCATCGACTGGGCGACCGGCGAGGCCCTGGCCTTTGGGGCGCTGCTGCTTGATGGGCACCGCGTGCGTTTGTCCGGTGAGGATTGCCAGCGCGGTACGTTCAGCCAGCGCCATGCGGTGCTGATCGACCAGACCAACCAGAACGAATACACCCCGCTCAATAACATTCGCCCGAGCCAGGCGCCGATTGAGATTTTCAACTCGCTGCTTTCGGAAGCCGGCGTGCTTGGGTTTGAGTATGGCTATGCGCTGGCGGACCCTAACGTGCTGGTGCTGTGGGAAGGCCAGTTCGGCGATTTCGCCAATGGCGCGCAGGTTATCATCGACCAGTTCATCGCCTCTGGCGAAACCAAGTGGTTGCGAATGTGCGGCCTGGTGATGCTGCTGCCGCACGGGCATGAGGGCCAGGGGCCGGAGCATTCTTCCGCCCGGCTGGAGCGCTACCTGCAGCTTTGCGCCGAGCATAATATGAATGTGTGCAATGTTTCGACGCCGGCGAATTATTTCCATGCGCTGCGCCGCCAGCTGAAGCGGAACTTCCGCAAGCCGCTGATTTTGATGACGCCGAAATCTTTGCTGCGGCACAAGCTTTGTGTCTCCAAGCTCAGTGAGATGGCGGAAGGTTCCAGCTTCCAGTTCGTTATTCCCGAAACCGATGAGCTGCTGCCGCCGGATCATATCCGCCGCGTCGTGCTGTGCTCGGGCAAGGTGTATTACGATCTGATCGCCGAACGCCGCGAGCGTGGCATTAACGATGTCGCCATTCTGCGCCTGGAACAGTTTTATCCGTTCCCGGTGCGCGCACTTAAAGCCGCTTTGGAGCCTTATGTGGGCGCCGAATTGGTGTGGTGCCAGGAAGAGCCGGAGAATAACGGCGCGTGGACCTTCCTCGACCGCAAGCTGGAACATGTGCTGGGGCTGATCGGCAATCTTGCCAAGCGTCCCATTTATGTGGGCCGTCCGGCGGCTGCCTCCCCGGCCACGGGCTTGGCCAAGGTGCATGCCGCTGAGCAGGCGGCGCTGGTTGACCAGGCCTTGAGCGTATAATTTACATCGTCAAAAGCAACGAGAAGCTAGGAGACACTATGGCCGCCGACATCAAAGTCCCAACACTGGGCGAGAGCGTGACCACCGCAACCGTTGCCCGTTGGATGAAGAAAATTGGCGAAAGCGTGGCCGCGGATGAGCCGCTGCTGGAACTGGAGACGGACAAGGTGACGGTGGAAGTGCCATCGCCGGAAGCCGGTGTGCTCTCTGAAATTGTTGCACCCGATGGTACCGAGGTTGAGGTTGGCGGGCTGCTCGGGCGCGTTGGCACCGGTGACGGCACCGTGGCCGCACCCGCCGCACCAAAAGCCGATCCCGCGCCCCTCCCGCCGGTGACCGGCGTGCATGCGCCCCAGGAAGCTCCCGGCCCGGTCGCCCGCCCCGGCGCGCCGGCGCTGCCCGCCGCGGCCCGGTTGATGGAGGATAAAAACATCTCCGGCGATGGCATTACCGGCACCGCCAAAGACGGGCGTATTTCCAAAGGCGATGTGCTGGACTTCCTCAATAAGCCGCCCGTGCAGCAGGCCCCGCCGCCGGTAAAACCCGCCCGCACGCCGGATGTGCGCGAAGAGCGCGTGAAAATGACGCGGCTGCGCAAGACCATCGCCTCCCGCCTGAAGGATGCGCAAAATAGTGCCGCCATGCTCACCACCTTTAACGAGGTGGATATGAGCGCGATTATGGGGCTGCGCGCTGAATACAAAGAGGCGTTCGAGAAGAAGCACAAAGGCATTCGCCTGGGCTTCAACGGCTTCTTCGTGAAGGCGGTTTGCGCCGCGCTGCAGGAATTCCCGGCCGTGAATGCCGAGATTGATGGCGATGAGATTGTGTACAAACATTTCGTCCACATGGGCATCGCCGTTGGTGGTGCTAACGGCCTTGTCGTGCCGGTGGTGCGCGATGCCGACCAGAAGAGCATCTCGCAGATCGAGTCCGAAATCGCCGGCTTCGCCAAGGCGGCTAAAGAGGGCACGCTGAAGCTGGAACAGCTCGGCGGCGGTACATTCTCGATTACCAATGGCGGTGTGTACGGCTCGCTGATGAGCACGCCCATTCTCAACCCGCCGCAATCGGCCATTCTGGGCATGCATAAAATCCAGGACCGCCCGGTGGCGCTGAATGGGCAGGTCGTGATCCGCCCGATGATGTATCTGGCGGTGTCTTACGATCATCGGATTATCGACGGCCGCGAGGCGGTTTCGTTCCTGGTGCGGGTTAAGGAAAGCCTTGAAGATCCGCGTAGGCTTTTGCTGGAGATTTAAGGCAAGCAGTCGCTTTTTGAAAAAAGCGACACCAAAAACTTTTGGCCCTGTGGGCGTTGGCGCGGCCAACGCCCACAGGGCCAAAAGTTTTTTGGTTACTTTTTTACAAAAAAGTAACTGCTTAAACTTCTAAAGCGCCTAAAGATTCTGGCAAAACCTGCCCGCCGTCCACTGTGATTGTCTGGCCTGTGATGTAGGCTGCTTCCTCCGAGGCCAGGAACAGCACGGCGTTGGCGATATCTTCAACGGTACCCAGCCGCTTCAGTGGAATCGATGCTTCCATGGAGGCGATGTATTCTGGGCCGTTACCCGCCAGGCCTTCCGTAAAAATGTTGCCCGGCAGCACCGCGTTTACCGTGATGTTTTTGGGCGCCAGCTCCAGTGCCGCCGTGCGCATAAAACCGAGCTGCCCGGCCTTCGAGGCGCCGTAATGCGACCAGCCGGGGTAGCCGGTGATGGGGCCGGTTATGGAGGAGGTGAGGATGATGCGGCCTGCGGCGGCTTTGGTCATGGCCGGCAGCACGGCTTGGGTGCTGAGAAAGGCGCTGCGCAGGTTGGTGTGGATGACGTGGTCGAACTCTTCCGGTGTCATGTCCGCGAGTTTGGCGGCGGGGAAAATCCCGGCGTTGGCGCAGAGGATGTCGATTGCGCCGAATTTTTGCAAGGCCGCGGCTACCATTGTGGCGCAGCCTTCGGGTGTTGCCACATCGGCGGCGAACCCGGCTGCATGCGGGCCTATTTCGGCCGCCACGCTATCGGCATCGGCCTGGTTGCGTGAGACCGCCAGCACGTTGATGCCGGCCTGGCCGAAGCGGATGGCGATGCCCCGCCCGATGCCACGGGTAGCACCTGTGACGATGACGGTTTTTCCGGCGAGCGATTTCAGCATGTGGCGATTTCTCCGTAGTGATGTGGTGACTGCAACATTTGCATGATGCTGCTCCCACACCCATAATCAAGCTGTTTTAGCAGGCTATACGGCATGAAACAGGAAAAAACCGCGCGGCAGCGGCTGATACTCGCAACACTCGATGGTGCTCCCAGCCTGCGCGTGGCGGAGCTGGCGCAGCGCCTGAGCGTTTCCACCGAGACGATACGGCGCGACCTCGATGCCATGACGCAGGCCGGGCTGCTTAACCGCACCTATGGCGGTGCCGTGCGGCCGCTGGGCCAGGAGCCGGCGGTGGCTGAGCGCCAGGCGATGTTTGTGGCTGAACGCCGGCGTATTGCCGTTGCTACCGTGCCGCTGCTTGCCGGAGCCCGTGTGCTTATACTGGGGTCCGGTTCCACCTTGGTGCATGTGGCGCATGAGGTTGCGGCGCGGATGAATGACATTATGGTCGTCACCCATTCCTTTGGCGTAACGGCGGCACTTTCCGCCAACCCAAGCATAAAAGTGCTGATGCTGCCGGGCGAGTACAACGCCACCGAGGGCACGGTGCTGGGCGGCCATGCGGTGGCGTTTCTGCAAACTTTGCATGCTGATGTTACGGTGTTGGGGGCGTCCGGGCTGACCGGCGAGGGGCCGAATGATGCGTTGCCGGAAAGTGCGGCGGTGTATTCCGCCATGGCGGCGCGGGGGGCGCAGACGATTATTACGGCGGATCATTCCAAATTCAACAGCGTGTTTACGGCGCGTTATGCGGCTTGGCGGCAGGTGGCGTATTTGGTGACGGACGCGGTGCCGGATGGGCCGCTGGCTTGGGGGTTGGAGGATGAGGGGGTGGGGGTAATTTTAGCCTAGACTCGACCTTGCCCATAGGTTGTAGGTACGACTCCAACATTAGTGTGCATATACATGCACCATCAGGCCCGGAGTTTCTCGTCGATGCCTTCTTTAGTCCAAGAGCTTGAGCAAGAAGCATATGATAGCAAAGCATCACTTTCAAATATGCTGCGAAAGGCCAAAGCGATTGCAGTTAAACTACAATTAAAGCAGCCTATCGCGTGGGTGGAGGCAGAGCTAAACGGATACGAAACGGATGAGGTTCCAAATTATCGAAAAATTTCAGGGCGGGTAAAGGCTCGCAACCCTTACGTAGGGTTGATACCGATGATCTGCCCGGATCGAGAGCTTGAAAGGTTGATTTCGGAACATTGGATCAGAGAACCTATCAGTTCAATTGAGCACACGTTGGCTACAGCGAAAGAGCCGATGCTTCCAATAACGGGAGAGAAGGCAAAATTTCTAGCCCAGCACAGCGATACTCCAGATTTCCCAATGTTTTTATTCTTTGCGCCAAGTTCACTTGTTTCCATACTTGATGCAGTACGAAATCGGATTTTGGATTGGTCTCTTGCGTTACAATCAGATGGAATTTTTGGGGATGGAATGTCTTTCCGGCCGGAGGAAAAGATGACAGCGAATAGCAAGGGTGATATTTATAACATTGGATCGATAGGTAACTTCGCAGGTAACCTTGGCGGGCAGGTGACAGGAAACGTCAGTGGAGTTGTGACACAACAGTTTGAAATTGAGTTTGATAAAGTAAGAACTTTGATAAACCAAATTAGACAGCACCAAAATCAATTGGGATTAATGCCGCAACAAGAGATTGAAGTTAACAGGACGGTTAATGCTCTTGACGAGGAATTGCGTGGTAAGAAGCCAAAGGAGGGCATTGTTAAAAGTTTGCTTGCCTCTCTAAAAACGACCTTGGAAGGAACGGCTGGAAATCTTATCGCCAGCGGCATTTTGGCGGTAATTTCGAACGTTAATCTGTGAGTCTGGTTTTCTTGAAGCGGCAAGTTCTGTTGCGAGTGTGATAATTGACCGCCCGTCATCACGAGCGCAGCGTGGTGATCCATCTTTCTCACCACGACCAGAAAAGATGGATCGCCACGCTACGCTCGTGATGACGCCCATCTTCTCACCCCCGCTTGCATCCCAGGAGTAAAACCCTAAATTCCCTCTATGTCCGGACTAAACCTCCAGCCGCGCGTTAAAGCCGTGCTGGGGCCCACCAATACAGGCAAGACGCATCTCGCCATGGAGCGGCTTCTTGCGCATCACTCCGGGATTATCGGGTTTCCGCTGCGGCTGCTGGCGCGGGAAAATTATGACCGGATGGTGGCGGCCAAGGGCATTCGCAATGTCGCGCTCATCACGGGGGAGGAAAAGATTGTGCCGCCGGGGGCGCGGTGGTTCGCCTGCACGGTGGAGGCCATGCCGCTCGACCGGCCGGTGGAGTTTCTGGCGGTGGATGAGATCCAGCTCTGTGCCGACCCAGACCGCGGGCATGTGTTTACGGACCGTCTGCTGAATGCGCGCGGGATGGTGGAGACCATGTTCATGGGTGCTGCCACCATCCGCCCGCTGCTGAAACGGCTGGTGCCTTATGCCGAGATTGAGACGCGGCCGCGGCTTTCGCAGCTTACCTATGCCGGGCCGGTAAAACTTTCGCGCCTGCCGCCGCGCTCGGCCATCGTCGCGTTTTCGGCAGCCGAGGTTTACGCCATTGCGGAGGCCGTGCGGCGCCGGCGTGGTGGGTGCGCGGTGGTGATGGGCCGGCTGAGCCCGCGCACGCGCAATGCGCAGGTGGCTTTGTACCAGGAGAAGGACGTCGATTTCCTCGTCGCCACGGATGCGATTGGGATGGGGCTGAACATGGATGTTAACCATGTGGCCTTCGCCGGGATTCAGAAATTCGACGGGCGTAAGCCGCGGTTGCTGTATGCTTCGGAGGTGGCGCAGATTGCCGGGCGGGCCGGGCGCGGCATGCGCGATGGCACGTTTGGGGTTACCGGCGACTGCCCGCCGCTGGGCGAAGAACTGATCGAGGCCGTCGAGGAGCATAAGTTCGAGCCGCTGGAGCAGTTGTTCTGGCGTAACAGCGCACTCGACTTCTCTTCTGTCCCCGCGCTGCTGGACAGCCTCAACGCCGCCCCGCCGCGCCCGGGCCTGGTGCGCGGCAATGAGGCGACGGATGTGCAGACCCTTACCGCGCTGGCGCAGGATAAGGATATTGCCCGCCAATCGGCCGGCCGGGCTGCCACGAAACTGCTCTGGGAAGCCTGCCAGATCCCGGATTTTCGCAAGCTTGCCACCGATACGCATGTAAAACTTTGCGCTAAAATCTTCGGCCATCTGCGCGCTTCGGAAAAACTCCCGGTGGATTGGGTGCGCCTGGAAATCGAGGCTTTGGATAAAACCGAGGGCGATATCGACAGTTTAATGCAGAGGCTGACGGATGTGCGCGTTTGGGCCTATATAACCGCCAGGGCGGATTGGATGGCCGATGCGGATGGCTGGGCCATGCGGGCCCGCGCTGTGGAGGATAGGCTTTCCGACACATTGCACGTAAAGCTTATGGCGCGGTTTGTGGATAAAAGGGCGGCACATTTGACAAGACGTTTGGAAGACGCCGAGGCGGAAGAGCTGCTGGCGGTAGTGGCGCTCAACGGCACCGTGCTGGTGGAAGGCCATGAGGTTGGCCGCATCGAGGGATTCCAGTTTCATCCTGACCCCTCGACCCAGGGGCAGGAGCAGAAACTGATGCTGCGCGCCGCGCGCCGGGCTTTGGCCCAGGAGATGCCGCGCCGGATTCTACGCGCTGAAACCGCCGCCGATGAGGCGTACAGCCTCACCGATGACCGGCAGTTTGAGTGGGAGGGCGTAAAAATCGCCCGGCTGCGCAAGAGCGAGATTTTCCTCAAACCCGGCGTTGAGATTTTGCACTCTGAGTTTTTGGATGGACTGGCGCGTGAGCGGTTGCGTGGCCGCCTGGCTGCCTGGCTGGCGACCGAGACTGAGAAACGCCTGGGTGCGCTGCTGAAAGCCATGGAGAACCCGCCGGGGCCGCTGCGTGGTATTGTCCACCGGTTGAGTGAATCTGGTGGCGTGCTGGAGCCTGAGCCGGTGGCGCAGGATTTGCGGCTGGAAGCGAAGAAATTCGGCATCGACCTTGGGCGTTTTGCGATTTATCTGCCGGCTGCGTTGAAGCCTGGGGCGGCGCGTCTGCGTGCGCTGTTCTGGGGCGTGTGGCACGACCGCAACCCGCCGCCGATGCCCAACCCAGGGCTGGTGAGCGCGCCGATGCCCGTAAATTGGGGGGCGGATTTTGCTCTGGCCATGGGCTGGGTGCAGGCCGGGCCGCTGATGATCCGCCTGGATGTGGTGGAGCGGGTGACGCGCGAGCTGCATTATCTGCTGCGCAAGCATCCCATATTGCTGCCGCCTAACCTCGGTAGCCGGATGGGGCTGAAGCCGGACCAGCTTGCCCCGGTGCTGCATGTGTTTGGGTTCCGCATTATCGCTGCGGGGGTGCTGGGCGGTAAGTTTTACGGCCCGCCCACGCCGGCTTTGCTGGCGCGGCGCAAGCTGGAGCCGCAGGCCCGTGTTGCCGCTGCTGCCCCGCCGCCCAAGCCGGCGGCGCCAGAACCCATCGACGCCGACAACCCGTTTGCGGCTTTGGCGGCACTGAAAATGGCGGCGCGGCGCTGAATGAGCGAGACGCCGGATATTCTGCGTCTCGATAAATTCCTGGTGTTCACGCGTTTCTGCAAAACCCGTTCGGTGGCGCTGGCGCTGGTAGAGCAGGGCAGTGTGCGCATTAACCGCCAGCCTACTGATAAGCCCCACGCCAAACTCAGGCCGGGCGACGTGCTGACTTTGGCCTTGCCGCAGGGGGTTAAAGTGGTGGAGGTGCTGGCGTTGCCCGAACGGCGTGGAAGTGCGCCAGTGGCGCAGGCGTTTTACCGGGAGATTGTGTAGCCGCCGTTATCCCGGTTCTCGCAAAACCCGTCATTCTCGCGCAAGCGGGAATCTGTCACTCCCACGGCATGGGTGGGAGGAGATTCCCGCGCACGCGGGAATGACGGGGTGGGCGTTGGGCGGTTCAATCCACCCTCCCACCCAATAACGCCGGGCAGCCTATGGTCCCCTGTAACTTGACCTAAAACCCCGGCCGCGCGCATAGGGTAGCCGGAATCGCCCGCATCTTTTACATCGTCTTTTTACGGAGTGTCTGATGACCTATGTGGTCACCGAGAATTGCATCAAGTGCAAATACATGGATTGCGTTGAAGTCTGCCCCGTCGATTGCTTTTATGTCGGCGAGAACATGCTGGTGATCCATCCGGATGAGTGCATCGATTGCGGCGTGTGCGAGCCGGAATGCCCGGCAGAAGCCATTCTGCCGGATAGCGACGACCGCTCCACGCCATGGGCTGAACGCAACACTGAGCTGGCGAAAATCTGGCCGAATATTACCCGTAAGGGCACGGCGCCGGCTGACGCGGATGAGTGGAAAGACAAGCCCGGCAAAGAGGCGCTGCTCTCGCTGGAGCCCGGCAAACCGTAAGAACCGGCCGCCAAGGTGCGCTAGCGTGACGCACGGCTAAAAATCTGATACAATAGCTCCGATATGAACCGGGTGCGGGATCGCGCCCGGTTTATGCTGTATTGGAGTGGCGATGACTGACAAGCAGAAAACCGCGCCGGAGAAAAAGCCTGTGAAACTTGCAACCGAGGCGGCAGTGACCGAAACCGTGAAGCCCAAGCCCGCAAAAGTGGCGAAACCCGAGATGGCAGAGGCCGAAGTGGCAGCCGCCCCAGCGCCGGTTCCCGCCGCCCCCGTGGCGCCGCCGGTTATCATGCATGGCGGCATCCCCGCCGGGCCGATGCGCCCGCTCTCGCCGCCCCGCGCGCCCGCCAAGGCCGAGAATTTCGTTGCTGGCGACCATGTGGTCTATCCCACGCACGGCGTCGGCAAGGTTGATCGCATCGCGGTTGAGGAGATCGCCGGCCATACGCTGGAGCTGATCTGCATCACGTTCGATGAAAACCGCATGACCCTGCGCGTGCCGACCAACAAGGCCCGCACCGCTGGCTTGCGCAAGCTCGCCTCGAAGAAGCAGTTCGATGACGTGCTGGCCGTGCTCAAGGGCCGCGCGCGTATCAAACGCACCATGTGGTCGCGCCGCGCGCAGGAATATGAGGCGAAGATCAACTCCGGCGACCCGGCGGCGATCGCCGAGGTGGTGCGCGATCTGCACCGTAATGCCGGGCAGCCGGACCAGAGCTTTTCCGAGCGTCAGATTTACGAATCCGCCCTCGACCGCCTGGCGGCTGAGTATGCGGCGCTGGAACAGCTGGAAAAATCCGCTGCCATCGAGAAACTGATCGCGCATTTGAAGTCCGAGTAGTCCGGTGCCGGCTGTTCTTGTCACCGGTGCGGGCAAACGGATTGGGGCGGCGATTGCCCAGCATCTGGGTAGCCGCGGCTGGTATGTGTTCGTGCATTACCACGCCTCGCGCGAGGATGCGGAGGCGGTGGCTGCGGCCATAGTTGCCGCCGGCGGGGCCGCTATGGCCATCGGCGCCGATTTGGCCGATGCGGAGGCGGTGGCCGGGTTGATTACGCGCTGCGAGGTGATCCAGCCTCTCAGCCTGCTCATCAATAATGCCTCGCATTTCAGCTACGACACAGCGGCTACCACCACGGCCGAGACCCTCGACCACAACATGCGGGTAAACCTGTACGCCCCCGCATTGCTGGCCCAGGGCTTCAATGCCGCCGTTAAAGCGGGCGGGGCGGAAGGCGTGATCATCAACCTTATCGACAATAAGGTTTTCGCGCTCAACCCGGATTATTTTTCGTACACACTCTCAAAGGTCGCGCTCCAGGGTATGACGCAGATGCTCGCGATGGCCTTTGCGCCCGCCATCCGCGTCGCCGGAATCGCGCCCGGCATTACGCTGGTGAGCGGCAACCAAAGTGAGCAGGAATTCCAGCGCACCCATAATAATAATCTGCTCGGCCAGGGCTGCACGCCGGAGCAAATACTGGGCGCGATCGATTTTATCCTCGCCACACCGTCCTACCATGGCCAGACCATGATCATCGACGGCGGCCAGGTGTTGCAACGCCGCCCGCGCGATATCGCTTTCTTGGATGACCCAGCCAAGCGGGACGCAGCAAATGCCAACGGCTGAAGCCAGCATCCTGCTCCAAGGCTTCGAAGTGGACGCCAACATCGGTGTGCACGATTTCGAAAAATCAGGCCCCCAACGCCTCCTCATCGACATAGAACTGCACCTGGCAACAGCAGCGCGCCCCGGCACGGACGATATAGGCGAAGTCCTCAACTACGACTTCCTCCGCAGCAAAACCCAAGCCCTGCTCGCCCAACGCCACTATGAACTCCAAGAAACCCTGGCCCACGACATAGCCAACTTCTGCCTAGCTCAACCCCAAGTAACAGCTGCCACCATCTACACCCGCAAACCCGACGTCTACCCCGACTGCACCAGCATCGGCTACCGGTTGCACGTTAGGAAGTAAGTCGAGGGGCAGAGCCCTCGCCTTACTTCCTTACTGTGCAGCCCGTGGCGGAGTGCTGGAGTAGTCGTAGAAGCCGCGGCCGGTTTTGCGGCCGTAGTAGCCGGCGTTTACGTATTTTATGAGGAGTGGGGAGGGGCGGTATTTGTCGCCTAGTTCGGCGTGGAAGACCTGCATGATGGAGAGGAGGGTCTCCAGGCCCACGAAATCCGCCAGTTCTAGCGGGCCCATGGGGTGGTTGGCGCCTAGTTTCATGCCGGTGTCGATGGATTCGACGGTGCCGACGCCTTCGTGCAGGGCGACGATGGCTTCGTTGAGCAGCATGCAGAGGATGCGGTTGACGATGAAGCCTGGGGCGTCGTTGGCGGTGATGGCGGTTTTGTTGAGTTTGCCGGCCAGGTCCAGCGCGGCCTGGTAGGTGGGCTCGGTGGTGGCGAGGCCTCGGGTGATTTCCAGCAGCTTCATCATGGGCACGGGGTTGAAGAAGTGGAGGCCGACGAATTTATCGGGGCGGCCGGAGAGAGCGGCGAGTTTGGTGATGGAGATGGAGGAGGTGTTGGAGGCGAGGATGGCGTCGGGCTTCAGCACCGGGGCCATCGCCTTATAGATTGTCTCTTTGATGCTGAGCACCTCGGGCACGGCCTCGATGACGAGGTCGGCATCCGCCAGCACGCCGTATTCCATGCTGGTTGTCAGGCGGGCCAGGGCTGCGTCTTTCGCTTCGGCCGAGAGGCTGCCTTTGGTCACTTGCCGGTCCATGTTTTTGGTCATGGTGGCCAGGGCCTTGGGCAGCGCCTCGGGGTAGGTATCTACCAGGATCACGTCAAAACCGGACGTCATCGCCGCGTGGGCGATGCCGTTACCCATAAGTCCCGCGCCGATGACGCCGATTTTGCTGATTGTCATAGGGCTTTTTCGAGCTCCGGGAGGATGGTGAAGAGGTCGCCCACGAGGCCGTAATCGGCGACCTGGAAGATCGGCGCGTCTTCATCCTTGTTGATGGCGACGATGACTTTGCTGTCCTTCATGCCGGCCAGATGCTGGATGGCGCCCGAGATACCGATGGCGATGTAGAGCTGCGGTGCGACGATCTTGCCGGTCTGACCGACCTGGTAGTCGTTGGGCACGTAGCCGGCGTCCACAGCCGCACGGCTGGCGCCGACGGCGGCACCGAGCTTGTCGGCCACCGGGTCGATAAGCTTGGTGAAGTTTTCACCATTCTGCATGCCGCGCCCGCCGGAGACGATGATTTTCGCCGCGGTGAGTTCCGGGCGCTCGCTCTTGGAAAGCTCGGAGCTGAGGTATTTGGAGGACGTGCCCGCGGTGGGGACAGTGACGTTCTCGATCGTGGCGGAACCACCCTCGGCCGCAACCGGGTCGAAGGAGGAGGCGCGGACCGTGATCAGCTTTTTGGAATCCGAGGATTTTACGGTGGCGAGGGCATTACCGGCGTAGATCGGGCGGATGAACGTATCCGCGTCGATCACGTCGGAGATGTCCGAGATCACCTGCACATCCAGAAGTGCTGCGGCGCGGGGGATCATGTTTTTCCCGGCGGCCGTGGCGGCCTGGAAAATATGGCTGTAGGCCGGGGCGAGCGAGACCACCAAAGCGGCGGTGGTTTCGGCCAGCTCATGCGTCAGCGAGGCATCGTCGGCGACCAGCACCTTGGACACGCCGGCGATTTTGGCGGCGGCGGCGGCGGACTCGCCTATGCCGGTGCCGGAGAGCAGCACATGCACCTCACCACCGAGTTTGACGGCGGCAGCCACGGCCGAGCGGGCAGGCTGTTTGATGCCGGTGGCATCGAAATCGAGAACAACGAGAGAGGTCATGGTTAGATCACCTTCGCTTCATTACGCAGTTTATCAACAAGTGTGGCGACGTCCGGCACTTTGATGCCGGCCTTGCGGCCCGGCGGCTCGGCAACGCTCACGATGGTCAGGCGCGGGGTGACATCGACGCCCAGATCGGCGGGTTTAACGATGTCGATCTGCTTCTTGCGCGCCTTCATGATGTTCGGGAGCGAGGCATAGCGCGGCTCGTTGAGGCGCAGATCGGCGGTGACGACGGCCGGGAGTTTCAGCTCCACCGTCTCCAGCCCGCCATCGACTTCGCGCGTTACCTTGGCATTGCCGTCCGCAATTTCGACCTTCGAGGCGAACGTGCCCTGGGGCCAGCCCAGCAAGGCCGCCAGCATCTGGCCGGTTGCATTCATGTCGTCATCAATGGCCTGCTTGCCCAGGATGACGAGCTCGGCGCCTTCCTTCTCGGCCAAAGCTTTGAGCAGCTTGGCGACGGCCAGCGGCTCCACGGCCACATCGGTCTCGACCAGAATGCCGCGATCGGCGCCCATGGCGAGTGCGGTGCGGATGGTCTCCTGCGCCTGCGTTACGCCGATGGAAACGGCCACGATCTCGGTCGCGATGCCCTTTTCCTTCAGGCGGATGGCTTCCTCGACGGCGATTTCGTCAAACGGATTCATCGACATCTTCACGCCGGCGGTCTCGACCCCGGATTTGTCCGACTTCACGCGGACCTTCACGTTGTAATCGACAACGCGCTTAACGGCGACCAGCAGTTTCATTTTCTAATCTCTACCTCGGTTATTTTCTGTATAAAGCGGCAGCAAAAAGCAGGGCCTTGATATTTGATGTTTCTGCGCCTGCAAAGCCCAAAGGGCAATTCAGGCGGCGGTTAAGCGTGCTTAAGCAGGAGTTCGTGCGAACTCGTGCAACCGCCGTACTGCCTCTTCAATATCTGGCAGCGGGGCGCAATAGCTGAAACGGACATATTTCCCACCATTCACCGCGTCGAAATCATGCCCCGGCGTGGCGGCGATGTTTTGCTGGGCCAGGAGCCGGGTGCAGAAATCTGCGCTGTCCTCGCCGTGAGCACTGACGTCTACATAGATGTAGAACGCGCCGTCGGGCGGTGGAAACGCCGTGAAACCAGCGTGCTGCAGCCCGGCGATGAGGGTTTTGCGTGAGGCGGCATAGGTGGTGCGGTGGCTTTGCAGCTCTGTGTGGCAGTCGAACGCGGCTTGCGCCGCGATCTGGCTGGCATAGGGGGCGGAGATGAACAGGTTTTGCGCCAGGCGCTCGACCGGGCGGACCAGGTCTTCCGGCAGCACCAGCCAGCCCACGCGCCAGCCGGTCATGGAAAAATATTTAGAGAAAGAGTTAATAACTATGGCGCTTTGGCTGAACTGCGCGGCGGTGGCGGCCGGTTTGCCATAGGTGAGGCCGTGGTAGATCTCGTCCGAGATCAGCCGGATGCCATGGGTGTCGCAATAAACCGCCAGCTCCCGCAAAGCCTCGGGTGAGAGCATGGAACCGGTGGGATTGGCGGGACTCGCGATAATCAGCCCTGCCGGGCGTGAGGGGAGCGACTCCAGCATTGCGACGGTCGGCTGAAACCCGGTCTCCACCCCGCAAGGCAGCACGACCGGCTTCAACCCCAACGCCACCAGAATATTCAAATACGGCGGGTAATAAGGCGCGGCCAAAGCCACCTCGTCCCCAGCCTCAAACGCCGCCAGAAACGCCAGCGGAAACGCCCCCGAAGCCCCCAAGGTGACAGCAACCCGCGCAGCCGTAACCTCAACCCCATACCAATCCAAAATATGCGCCGAAATCCGCGCCCGAAGCCCCGGCATCCCCAAAGCCTCAGTATACCCCATGGGATCGCCACCCCGCAGCGCCGCCTCAACAGCCAGCCGCGCCCCCTCAGGCAACCCCGTCCCCGGCTGCCCAACCTCCATCCGCAACACCGCCGGCCCCGCAGCCCCCAGCGCCGCAGCCCGCGCATTCGCCGCCGTGATGACATCCATCACCCGAAACGGCGGCACCCGCGCGCCAATGCCGGGCTTCATGGGTGGTGCTTGGTTAGGTAAAAAGGCCAGGGCTTTGCCCTGGACCCGCCAAGGGCCGAAAGGCCCTTGGATCCCATGACTTTAAGGGTTTGAAAGGGGCCTGCCACCAAGCCTTTCCACAGGCAAGGGCAGGCCCCTTTCAAACCCTTTAAAAAAGTAACGGGGGTCTGGGGCCTCAGGCCCCAGCGGGTCCAGGGCAGAGCCCTGGCCTTTTTTACCTAACCTACCGCCCACCGATGGCCAGGCCTTGGCCCTGCGGGTCGGCTGTAGCGGTGCAGGTGGCTTCGCCGCCGGGGACTGTGCCGGGGCAGGAGATGGTGTTGGTGCGGCCTGGGGGGGGGATGGGGGCTTGGGTTTTGGTTAGGGCGTTGGCTAGGCCGATTGTGGCGGCCTGGGTGGCTGCGGCCTGGCCGGTGCCGGTGGTGGCCGCGCGGAAGTTCAGGGAGCCGGGCAGATAGGCCATTGCGGCGGCCAGGTCCGGGGTGGGGTTGGTGCGGGGGGAGGCGGCGAGGAGCAGGCCGGTGCCGGCGGCGATGCGGCCGGTGCCGAAGAGGTTGTTCATGGAGGTGACGCAGATGACGCTGCCGCCGTTTTTATCGAGCGCCATGAAGCCGGCGGAGGCGGGCAGGGTTTCCACGGTGGCGGTGGTGGTGGGCAGGCTGGCGACGGCGTAACCGCCGGCGCTGCTGATAATCGGGTTGGCGTATTGCGGTGCTATGGCGGTGAGGTCGGCGATGGTCAGGCCGCCACCGGCGGCGTCCGCGGCGGTAACGAAGGTTTGGGCGAAGCTGCCTGCGTAGAAGCCTTGGATGCTTTGGGTGCGCAGCACTTCCAGCGTGGCGGTGAGGTCCGGCTGCTGCAGTGTGGCGTTGGCGGGCAGCAGCGTGCCGTTGGGAGCGAAAATGGTGCCGGCGGCGGGGTCTGCCAGCAAAGCCGGGCCGACGGTTTGCAGGTCGGTTTCCAGCACGGCGGAGAGCTGGGCGCTGGCGGCCAGGCGTTCGGCCGGAACGACGACGGAGGCGGAGGGCATCAGGCCGAAGCGTGCCTGCATGGCCAGCAGGCCGCGCGCCAGGGTTGGCACCGCGGCGGGGCGGTCGCCGCCCGAAGCAGAAGGGGCGCCGGCGGGGAATATGAGGGCGACGGGCGGCTGCATCTTGCCGGTGCTGTCGGGCATTTTGATGAGGCAGGCGCCGCCGCCGCCGAGGCCGCCGCGTGAGGGCAGGGTTACCGCCTGGGCAAAGCCGGCGGCTGCCGCGGCGTCGGCCGCATTGCCGCCTTGGTTAAGGATTTGCCGGGCCACGATGGCGGCCTGCGGTTCATCGGCCACGGCGTAGCCGAACACGGTTTGCGTGCTGCTGGCGGCGCCAGTGGAGTTCCACCCCAGCAGCTGGTGGCCGACACTATGGCCAACGCCGCAGCTGGTGAGCAGGGTGAGGGAGGCAGTTGCGACAAAGCAAGCGGCAAGGCGGAGACGGGTTTGCAAGGTGGGACGCCCCTAAGACTATTTTAACAGCTGACTGGTATGATCAGGCTGATTAGCCGTGAACCGGCGCCGCGTCCATTACGGCTCTGATTAGAGCATTCATTATGCGGTCCAGGCAGGGCGGCGGGGGATGAGGCGGCTCAGCCGTTCACTGGCTTTGGCGCGGGCTTTCCCGATGCGCCCAACCCCTTCCAGCCGCCGGTTGAGGAAGGCGAGCGTGGCTTCGGCCTCGGGGGAGTCGTCGCTGAGCCAGAAGAGAAGCGTGGCGAGCCAGACGGTGCCGAGGGTGAAGCGTTTGGTATACCAGGAGAAATCGGCCGAGGTGTCGCCTGCGGCAAACCAGATGGAGTCGGCGGATGCTGCGATGATACGGGCCAGGCGCGGGGCCTGGCTGGGCAAAGTGAGGCGGGAGATGGCGCGGCGGATGGCTTCTTTGTCGCCGGCCATTTGCTCCAGCCGGAGGGTAATTGTTTTTCGCACGCGGGAGGTGAGGCCGCCTTCCAGGCCGGTTGCCGCCTCGATCATGCGCTGGTCGGCCAAGGCAAAATACGCCTCGATCATATCCGTATCCGAGGCGAACAGCAGTTTGGCCTCATCCGGGTCTCGGCCGAGGCTGGTGAGCGCCTGGCGCAGGGCTTGCGTGGTCCAGCCGTCGAACGCTGTGTTCGGCAGCAGCGCGTCCAGGAGTTTGGCGGTTTCCGGATCTATTTCCATCAAATAAGGTCCATCAGATCAGGTCCATAGGGTGGCGGTCCAGCTCTTCATTATAGCCGAAGGTGCGGAAATCTTCCACGCGGGCGGGGTAGAGTACGCCGTCCAGATGGTCCGCCTCATGCTGGAGCACGCGGGCCGGGAACCCTTCGAGCACTTCGTCTATTGGCTTACCCTCGGCGGTCAGGCCGGTTAAACGTAGTTTATTGTAACGCGGCACGGTACCGCGCAGTCCGGGCACGGAAAGGCAGCCTTCCCAGCCGGTTACCATATCGTCGGAGAGCGGGGTGAGCACGGGGTTGATGATGGCGCGCAGCGGCATGTCCTCTCCAGTGCCCGTGCGGCTGGCGGGCACATGGAAGATAAGCAGCCGGAGCGGCACGTGTACCTGTGTGGCCGCCAGGCCCACGCCGCCGGCATCTTCCAGTGTCTCCACCATGTCTGCAATCAGCTGCCGGATCTCGGGGGAGGTTGGGTCAGTTACCGGGGCCGCGACCTCGCGCAGTATTGGGTGGCCCATGCGGGCTATTTTAAGGATCGCCATGGGTGCATGATTGCCCTGCCAGAAATGATTTGGCGAGTGGGAATTTTGTGCTATAGGCGCCCCACAGTTCGCGGACACGGCCCCAATCGGCCGCGCTCCGCGTTTGCCGGTTTTAATTTTTTGTGGAGCGTATAGCCCAGTGCAAGTTCTCGTTCGTGACAACAATGTCGACCAGGCGCTCAAGGCGCTCAAGAAGAAGCTGCAGCGCGAGGGTGTGTTCCGCGAGATGAAGCTCCGCCGCCATTATGAGAAGCCCTCCGAGCGCCGCGCGCGCGAAGCCGCCGAGGCTGTACGCCGCGCCCGCAAGATGGAGCGCAAGCGCATCGAGCGCGAAGGCTTCTAAGGTTTCCAGCTTTTTGAAAAAGCTGGACCAAAAACTTTTGGCCCTGTGGGCGTTGGTTAGGCCAACGCCCACAGGGCCAAAGTTTTTTTAGGTATCTTTTTGTTCACAAAAAGGTACTGCTTAGCCCTTCTGAATCACTAAAAGCCAGCTCCCATCGTCCTGCTCCAGCAGCTCCAACGGGTCATGCCCCTGGTCAGCCGCCGCCCGCGGCACGTTGCGCAACGGGTCTTCGCCTTTGAGGCGCACCAGCAGGATTTGCCCGGTCTCGATCGTATCCAGCGCCAGCCGCGTGCGCACATAGGTCATGGGGCAGGTTTCGGCTGTGATATCTATGGCTTTGTCATGCGCTGGGAGGGTGGATAATGGCATATTCATTCTCTGATAAGGCTGGACCGGAGCAACAACTTGGGCCACAAGGCTCCCCGATGGATATAAGCATCGAGCGCCTGTGCATAGAGAACGGGTTGAAGATGACAGGCCCGCGCCGGGTGATTGCGCGCGTGTTGTCCGAGGCGACCGACCACCCGGATGTGGACGAGCTGCACCGGCGGGCGAATCGCGTCGATCCGGGGATTTCGCTCGCGACCGTGTACCGTACCGTTAGGTTGTTGGAAGCAAAGGGAATTTTGTCGCGCCGGGACCTCGGCAGCCGGCGTGCCCGCTATGAGCCCAGTGCCGATAAGCACCATTTCCATCTGGTCGATAAGGATAATGGCTCGGTTGTCGAATTTTCCGCCCCCCAGGCAGAGGCGATGCTGCGCGATATCGCGGCGGGGCAGGGGTTTGATCTCGATGTCATTAAAATCGAGCTGTACGGCCGGCGGACCGCCAAGTGAACCAGAACGTCGTATCCGGCCTGCCGCGTTTTACCGTCGGTAACGCCGCCCCCGGTTTTGCCGAGCTGCGTGCCAGCAATCTGGGTGTGCGGCTGGCGGTGAGTGCTGATGAGCTGGATGCGGTGCAGGCCCTGCGCTACCAGGTATTTTACGGGGAAATGGGCGCCAAAGCGGATGCGGCGACATCGGCCAGCCACCGCGATTGCGACGAGTTTGACGCCATTGCCGACCATCTGCTGGTTGTGGACCACGACCTTGGTGAGGGGGCGAGCAGCGTTGTCGGCACCTACCGGCTGATCCGCGAAGAGCCGGCGCTGAAGTTTGGGCGTTTCTATTCCGAGGGTGAGTACGATATTTCGATGCTCAAGGATTTCCCCGGCCGCACGTTGGAGCTGGGGCGCAGCTGCACGGCCGAGGCCTACCGCAGCCGCTCGGTGATGCAGCTGCTGTGGCGCGGCATCGCGGCCTATGTGTTCCATTATGGCATCGACCTGATGTTCGGTTGCGCCAGCCTCGCCGGCACGGACCCGGATGCGTTGGCCGGCGAGCTGACTTACCTGGCCACCCACCATATGGCACCAGAGGCGATCCGCCCGCGCGCGCTGCCCAGCCGTTATGTGGAAATGCGCCGTACCGACCCGGAAGAGGTTAACCCCAAACAGGCATTGCTGCGCCTGCCGCCGCTGGTAAAAGGCTATTTGCGCCTGGGCGGGTTTGTCGGCGAAGGGGCGGTTATCGACCATCAGTTCAACACCACCGATATTTCGATTGTGGTGCAGACCGATCTGGTCACCGATAAATATTACCGGCATTACGAGCGCGAAGCGCGTTAACCGCGGCGTTTGTAGACGGTTTGCACAAGGATTGCAGAATGGCTGATGATGATCTGAGCGTACCGGAATCGCTATTGCCCTATGATGAGTGGACGCAGGATGCGCTGCGCCATGTGGTGGTGAGCGCGCTGCGCCATGCCGAGGTGCAGGGGCTGCCGGGCGGTCATCATTTTTACGTCACCTTCAAGACCAATTACCCGGGGGTGCAGATACCCGAGCGGCTGCGCGTGCAGTATCCCGATGAGATGACGATTGTGCTGCAGCACCAGTACCATGGGCTGAGCGTGGACGATGCCGGCTATGCCGTATCCGTGGGCTTGAGCTTTTCCGGCATACCCTCGACGCTGATCATCCCCATTACCGCGATTACCAGCTTCGCGGACCCGGAAGTGCGCTTTGGCCTGCAGTTTGAGGTGACGATTCCCGAGCCGGTGGTGATTGCGGAAATACCGGAGCCGGAGGGCGATGACGTACCCTCGCGCCCGAATGACGGCCCCGCCGATGTGGTAAGCCTGGATGCTTTCCGGAAGAGACAGAAAGACTAAAGCCCATGAACGCGACAAGCAAACGCAGTCCCGGTTTCGCCTATTCGCCGATGTTCCCGCTGGGCGAGGACACGACGGTTTATCGCAAGCTTGATATCGCTGGTGTGAGCACCATCGAGGTTGAGGGCAAGACGGTGCTTAAGGTGACCGGCGATGCGCTTTCGGAGCTGGCGTTTGCGGCGTTTCATGATGTTTCGCATTTGCTGCGGCCGGCGCATTTGGCGCAGTTGGCGAAGATTCTCGACGATGCCGAAGCTTCCGAGAACGACCGCTATGTGGCGATGGAGTTTTTGAAGAATGCGGTGATTGCGGCGCGCGGCGTTTTGCCGATGTGCCAGGATACCGGCACGGCGATGGTGTTTGGCAAAAAAGGCCAGCGTGTGTGGGTTGAGGGCAATGAGGAGGAGGCGTTCTCCTGGGGTGTGTCGCGCACCTATACCGAGACCAATCTGCGTTATTCGCAGATGGCGCCGATTACCATGTTCGATGAGAAGAATACGGGCAACAATCTGCCGGTGCAGTTCGACATTATGGCGCAGCCAGGCGAGTATCATGCGGATGAATTTCATCTGCAGTTCATTGCCAAGGGCGGTGGATCGGCGAACAAGACTTATTTGTTTCAGGAAACCCGGGCGGTTTTGACGCCCGAGAAAATTTATAATTTTCTGGAACAGAAGATTAAAACGCTCGGGACCTCGGCTTGCCCGCCGTATCATCTGTGTATCGTTATCGGCGGTACTTCGGCTGAGCTGAATTTGAAGACGGTGAAGCTGGGCTCGACCAAATATTACGATCATTTGCCCACCACCGGCGATGCTACCGGCCATGCTTTCCGCGATTTGGAGATGGAACGTAAAGTGCTGGAGTTGACGCAGAACATCGGTATTGGCGCGCAGTTTGGCGGCAAGTATTTCTGCCATGATGTGCGGGTGATCCGCCTGCCGCGCCATGGTGCGAGCTTGCCAATTGGGCTGGGGGTTTCTTGCTCCGCCGACCGCCAGGTTAAGGCTAAGATTACCAAGGACGGCGTGTTTCTGGAGCAGCTGGAGACTAACCCGCAAAAATATTTGCCTGAGATTACTGAAGAGCATCTGGGCGGGGATGTGGTGGCGATCGATTTGAACCAGCCGATGGCGGATATTCTGGCCAAGCTCTCGCAATATCCGATTAAGACGCGGGTGGCGCTGACTGGCACCATCGTCGTGGCGCGCGATATTGCTCATGCCAAGCTCAAAGAGCGCCTTGATGCCGGGCAGGGCATGCCGGAGTATATTAAAAATCACCCCGTTTATTATGCCGGCCCGGCGAAGACGCCTGAAGGTCTGGCTACGGGGAGTTTTGGCCCCACGACTGCCGGGCGTATGGATTCCTATGTGGATGAATTCCAGGCAGCCGGTGGGTCGCTGGTGATGCTGGCGAAGGGTAATCGCTCCAAAGCCGTGCGTGATGCCTGCCATAAATATGGCGGCTTCTATCTCGGCTCCATTGGCGGGCCGGCCGCGGTGCTGGCGCAGAATAACATTACGAAAGTCGAGATTCTGGAGTATCCGGAGCTTGGCATGGAAGCGGTGTGGAAAATCGAGGTTAAGGATTTCCCCGCCTTCATCGTGGTTGATGACAAAGGCAATGATTTCTTTGCCGATCTTGCCTGAGGTATCATGAAATTCACCGTAGACCGCATCGACCATGTCGTGATGACCTGCCGCGACTTACAAGTAACCGCCGGCTGGTACCAGCGCGTGCTGGGCATGGAACGCGAGGAATACGGCGGTAAAAACCGTACCGCGCTGCGTTTCGGGGCGCAGAAGATTAATTTGCACGAGGTGGGGCACGAGGTTGTCCCGCACGCGCATGAGGCCAAGCCGGGGACGCTGGATTTGTGCCTTGTGGTTGCCGTGGGGCCGGAAGATGTCATTGCACAGTTGCACTCGTGTGGTGTTTCCATTGAACGCGGGCCGGTGTCGCGCATTGGCGCGCTGGGGGATATCATGTCCGTCTATTGCCGCGATCCAGATGGTAATCTGATCGAACTCGCATCGTATCTCGGGGCATAAATTCATGGGCCGCGCGCCATGAATTTATCTGAGTTCGATTACGAGCTGCCATCTGACCGCATTGGCGTTGAGCCGGCGCGGCCGCGGGATAGCGCGCGGTTGCTGCATGTGGGCGCTGGGCTGGCGGATTATGTGGTGCGGGATTTGCCGGGGCTGTTGCGGGCCGGCGATTTGCTGGTGGTGAATGATACCAAGGTGATCCCGGCACAGCTCTCTGCCATGCGTGGCGAGGCGAAGATTGGGATTACGCTGGACAGGCGGTTGGATGATGGTTCGTGGCGGGTTTTGCTGCGTAACTCCAAGCGTGTGCGGGCGGGTGATGTGCTGGTGATTGATCCGGAATTTTCGGCTGAGGTGCTGGAAGTTCTGGAAGGCGGGGCTGCTTATTTGCGGTTTGTGGCGGATGATTTTTATGCCGCGCTGGCGCGCAGTGGGGCGCTGGCATTGCCGCCCTATATCGCCCGGCCGGAGGGGGTTACCGAGCGCGACAAGGCTGATTATCAGACCATGTTCGCGGCGCATGAGGGCGCGGTTGCGGCCCCCACGGCGGGGCTGCATTTTACGCCGGAGCTTCTGGCGGCATTGCAGGCGCGTGGTGTGGAAATTGTGCGGGTTACCTTGCATGTGGGTGCGGGCACGTTTTTGCCGGTGCGGGTTGAGGATTTGTCGCAGCATGTGATGCATGCCGAGCGTGGCTTTGTGACGCAGGATGTGGCGGACAAAATCAATGCAACGCGCGTGGCGGGGGGGCGTATTATTCCTGTCGGCACCACGGCGTTGCGGCTGATCGAATCAGCTGCCGACGATGCGGGCGTGGTCCATCCCTTCGATGCCGAAACCGATATTTTTATCCTTCCCGGCTACCGCTTCAAAGTCGCGGATTTGCTGTTCACAAATTTTCATCTGCCGAAATCGACCTTGCTGATGCTGGTTTCCGCTTTTGCTGGTATAGAGCGCATCCGGAGCGCTTATGCCTATGCCATCGGCGCCAAATATCGTTTTTATTCCTATGGCGATGCCTGTTTGCTGGAGCGCGCATGAGTTTCTCGTTTGATCTTCTGGCCAAGGACGGCGCAGCCCGTGCAGGCCTGCTGCATACCGCGCATGGCGATGTTCCCACCCCCACCTTCATGGCCGTCGGTACCGCCGGCACGGTGAAGGCGATGACCGCCGATGCCGTGCGCGCGACGGGTGCCAACATCGTGCTGGGCAATACCTATCACCTCATGCTGCGGCCCGGTGCCGAGCGTGTGGCGCGGCTGGGTGGTTTGCATAAAATGATGGACTGGTCTGGGCCGATCCTGACGGATTCCGGCGGCTTCCAGATTATGTCGCTCGCCAAATTGCGCAAGCTGGATGAAACCGGGGTGACGTTCCAATCGCATATTGATGGTACGGCGTATCACCTCACGCCTGAGCGCTCGATGGAAATTCAGTATCAGTTGGATGCCACCATCACCATGGTGCTGGATGAATGCACGAAGTTTCCCGCGACCCATGAGGAGGCGGCGGTGTCCATGCGCCTCTCCACCCGCTGGGCCAAGCGATCGCGCGATGCGTTTGTGCGGCGCGAGGGTTATGGGCAGTTCGGGATCATGCAAGGCTCTACCTTCAAGGATTTGCGCCAGGAGTCGGCTGCCACGCTGAGCGAGCTGGAATTTGAAGGCTATGCCATCGGCGGGCTTGCCGTGGGTGAGGGCCAGGAGGCGATGTTCGAGGTGCTGGATTACGCCACGGACCTGCTGCCGGCGCAAAAGCCTCGCTACCTCATGGGTGTGGGCACGCCCGATGACCTGCTTGGCTCCGTGGCGCGTGGGGTGGATATGTTCGACTGCGTGATGCCGACGCGTGCCGGCCGCACTGCCCGTGCGTTTACTTCGCGCGGTATTTTCAACATGCGTAATGCCAAATTTCAGGATGACAGCAGGCCGCTGGACGAAGGTTGCCCGTGCCTGGCCTGCACGCGCCATACCCGGGCGTATTTGCATCATCTGTTCCGCTGCGAGGAGATGCTTGGGCCGATGCTGCTTACCGCGCACAACCTCACCTACTACCAGTCGCTGATGCAGGGGGCGCGCAAAAATATTCTTGCTGGCGAATACACCACCTATTGCGATAATGTCCGCGATGGCTGGACCCAGGGAACCGAACCATGAACGAAGACCGCTACGCCGGGCTGCAACAATTGGGCGCCAAAACCGCGGCGCCGGCCAACCCGGATGACGCCGTGCTGGAGCGCGTGGCGGCGGAGACGGGCGGCAAGAATGCCATGGTGCGTTTCGTTTGCCCGGAATTCACCTCGCTCTGCCCGATGACCGGACAGCCGGATTTCGCGCATATCGTTATCGACTATATTCCCGATGAGTGGCTGGTGGAGAGCAAGTCGCTCAAACTGTTTTTCCATTCCTTCCGCAATCACGGCGGGTTTCATGAAGCCTGTACGCTGATGATCGCGGACCGGCTGATCGATTTGCTGGCGCCCAAATGGCTGCGCATAGGTGCGTATTGGTATCCGCGCGGCGGTATTCCCATCGATGTATTCTGGCAGACCGGCAACCCGCCCGAGGGCGCCTGGATTCCGAGCCAGGACGTGCCGTCGTATCGTGGCCGGGGCTGACCTTAAAGCGAAAATCGCCGCCCGCGCCGAGGTCCTTGGCTTCGCCGCCACGGGGTTTACACGCGCCAGCCTGCCGCCGGAGCGCCGGCGCTGGTTGCAGGATTTTTTAACGGCCGGGCACCACGGTACCATGGGATGGATGGCAGAGCGCGCTGAGCAACGCGCTGACCCGCAGATGCTCTGGCCCGAGGCGCTGTCCGTCATTTCGCTCGGCTTTTCCTATGCCCCGGGTATGGATTCGCTGGAAAATCTGAGAAAGCCTGAAGTCGGCAATATTTCCGTATATGCTCGCAACCGCGACTATCACGATATCATCAAGGGCAAGCTCAAACATCTGGCGCAATACATCGCGGCGTTGGGCGAGGGTGTGAAAGTGTTTGTGGATACCGCGCCGGTGATGGAAAAGCCCCTGGCAGAGCAGGCTGGGCTGGGCTGGCAGGGCAAGCACACCAATCTGGTTTCGCGCGAACATGGTTCGTGGCTGTTTCTGGGTGAGATTTTCACCACGCTGGACATCGCCCCGGACACGCCCGCCGAAGACCATTGCGGCACCTGCCATGCCTGTCTTTCTGCCTGCCCGACCGATGCTTTTCCCGCCCCGTACAGGCTCGATGCGCGCCGGTGCATCTCCTACCTCACCATCGAGCATGACGGGCCGATCCCCGAAGAGTTTCGCATCGCTATGGGCAACCGGATTTACGGCTGTGATGATTGCCTGGCGGTCTGCCCTTGGAACAAGTTTGCCGCCGCCGGGCATGAGGTTAAACTGCACCATCGCGAGGACCTTACCGCCCCACTGCTGGCGGAATTGGCTTTGCTGGATGATGCCGCTTTTCGTGAAAAATTCTCGGGCTCGCCGGTAAAACGCAGTGGCCGCAACCGGTTTGTGCGCAACGTCGCCATAGCAATCGGCAACAGCGCCGCCCCCGCTTTGCTGCCTTCGGCGTTGGCCCTGGCGGCGGATGAAAACGCCATGGTAGCGGAAGCTGGCGCCTGGGCCGTGCGCCGCCTAAGCCTAAATTAAAAGTTTTTGGTGCAGCTTTTTTCAAAAAGCTGCCGCTTTTGTTAATCCAACCGTGGCCCGCGCAAAGCCAGCACACGGCGTGTGAGCCGCGGATGGGTGCGGAAAATCTCAGCCACGAAGCCGGCCACGGGCGGCATCATCTGTTCCTGCGCCACGAAGGCCTCGCCGTTCAGGCTGGCATTCAGCCGCTGGCAGCCGCAACCGAGCATCTGCAGCGAGCTTTCGGCCGCGGCCGGATCGCCGCACAGAAAGGCGCCGATGGAATCGCATGTATATTCCCGCGTGCGCGAATAGGCCTTGCCCAGAAACGGCACGAAATGCCCGGGAAGCATGATGAGGTTTTTCATGGGGTCCAGATGTCCGGCGGCATGGTGCCCGAGCTCATGGCCGATGACGAAGCGCACCTGCGCGTCGTTTTGTACTTCCACCAGTGCTGAGGTGAGAAACACGTAGCGCCCGCCCAGCAGCCGGCGGGCGAAGGCGTTCATCACCCCGTTGGAATTGTACAGGAACACCTGCGGCACCGGCAGGCTGAGTTTTTCCGCGCCTTCGACGACGGCCTGGTAAAGTTCGGGGAGTTGTTTGGGCCCGAGCAGGATCATGTTGCCATAGGCGCGCGCCCGGTAGAGTGCGGCGGAGATGAGGATAAAGGCCGGGATGCCGAGGCCGTAGAGGATATAGTCGAGCAATATTTTGTTGTCGTGCTTGGCGAGTGCGCCCAACAGGCCGAAAAGCAGGATCAGCCAGAACATGCTGCCGAAAATCATCAGGAAGATTTTGTAAACAAGCTCGTTATCATGGCGCAGCCGCTGGATGATGGGGGACATTCGTGCTCCTGGACGAGTGGTTGGTGCCCCGGAACGGTGCGCCTGCTTAACCGTAACAAAGCCGCCGCGCCGGGGAAAGCCCCGCTTGGCATGAGCGCCGGCATGAAGCCTTTGTGACGATCTGCTTCCCTTCGAGCGCCAAAAAGGTTAATCCCTGCGCCCATGAGCTGGCTTACCGAATTCGTCCGTCCCAAAATCCGCACTCTCCTGGGCCGCAAGGAGGCGCCGGATAATCTCTGGCACCAATGCCCTTCCTGCAAGCAGATGATTTTTCATCGTGAGCTGGAGGCGGCGCGCAAGGTTTGCCCGCATTGCGGCCACCATATGCAGGCGACCTCCACCGAGCGGCTGGCCTGGACCTTTGATGAGGGCGCGTATACCCGCATCGATCTGCCGAAGGGCGTGGTCGATCCGCTGAAATTCCGCGACCAGAAAAAATATACCGACCGGCTGAAGGATGCCCGGGATAAGACCAAGCAGGACGACGCCGTGCTGGTGGCGCATGGCACGATCGGTGGCAACCGTGCGGTTGTGGCGGCGATGTCGTTCGATTTCATGACCGGTTCCATGGGCTCCGGCGTGGGTGAAGGCCTGGTGGCGGCGGCCAAACTGGCCGTGCTGCAGGCGGCCCCGCTGGTTGTGTACACAGTTGGCGGCGGTGCGCGCATGCAGGAGGGCGCGATCAGCCTGATGCAGATGCCACGCTCGGTTATTGCCACGCAGATGGTGAAGGAAGCTGGGCTGCCGTTTATTGTGGTGCTCACGGACCCCACCACCGGCGGGATTACCGCGTCCTTCGCCATGCTGGGGGATATTCATATCGCCGAGCCGAATGCGATGATTGCTTTTGCCGGCCCGCGGGTGATTGAGCAGACTGTGCGCGAAAAACTCCCGGTTGGGTTCCAGCGCGCGGAGTATTTGTTCGAGCATGGGATTATCGACATGGTGGTGAAGCGCGGCGACCTTACCGCCACGCTGGCGCGGCTGATTGCTCTCACCACGGCGAATAAGCGCGCCGCTTGAGCAACGAGATACAGCGGGAGCCGGTAACGTCCAGCCGTGTGCGGGCCGATGCGGCTTTGGCGCGGCTGCATGGGCTGTATCCCAAGCTGATCGACCTGAAACTGGAGCGGCTGCAGCGGCTGCTGGCTGATTTGGGTAATCCGGAGCGGCAGTTGCCGCCGGTTATCCATGTGGCCGGGACCAATGGCAAAGGCTCGGTCTGCGCTTTTGCCCGTGCTGTGGCGGAGGCTGCGGGGTTGCGGGTGCATGTGTTCACCTCGCCGCATCTGGTGCGGTTTAACGAGCGGATACGGCTGGCCGGGGAGCTGGTTACCGATGAGCAGCTGGCCGAAGCGCTGGATGCTATTGAGGCGGTGAATGCCGGCAACCAGATTACCGTGTTCGAGGCCATTGCCGCCGCGGCGTTTTGGCTGTTTGCGCGTGTGCCGGCGGATTTATGCATCGTTGAAGTGGGGCTCGGCGGAAGGCTGGATGCGACCAACGTGGTCAGCCCCGTTGCCTGCGCCATTACCTCCATCTCGCTGGACCATCAGGATTTTCTCGGGCTCACATTGGTGGAAATCGCTGGGGAAAAAGCCGGGATCATCAAGCCTGGCGTGCCGGTGGTGATAGGATACCAGCCCCCGGCCGTGGCAGACCGCATTGTGGCCGAAGCCTTGGCACTCGGCGCGCCGCTGCTTCGTAAAAACATCGACTGGAGCATTCTGCCCCAAGGCGAAGGCGCTATTTTCGACGGTATCTTGCTTCCAGAGCTTGGCCTTAAGGGCGTGCATCAGGTGGAAAATGCTGGGATTGCGGTGGCTACCCTTCGCGCGGCGGGCGTCTGGCCCAATCCGGAGGTACTGGCGCGCGGCGTGGCGGAAGCCGAATGGCCCGCCCGGCTGCAACGCCTGCGCGGTGCTTTGGCAGTGCTGCTGCCCGAGGGCTCCGAACTCTGGCTCGACGGCGCCCACAACCCCGGCGGCGCTGAAATTCTGGCCGACCAACTGCTGGAATGGAGAACCCCCACCACCCTCATTTTGGGCATGAAGCAAAGCAAGGATGTCGGCGAGGTTCTGCGTATCCTCATGCCCAATGCCGCCGTCATCTACGCCGTCGTCGAACCTGGGCAGCATCTGGCGCTGCCAGTGGAGAAAATCATTGAAGCTTCGGGCGGTGTGGCGATCCCCGGCCCGGACGTGCGCGGGGCGCTGAGCCAAATCCAGCACCCAACGCGGGTGCTGATCTGCGGCAGTCTTTATTTGGCCGGTGAGGTACTTAAACTGGACGCGGGCTTTTACTGAGCGTTTGCGACATCAATTCCTCCTGGACTCAACGAAACAAGCTTCTCGCCAAGGCCGTCATTCCCGCGAAAGCGGGAATCTCCTCCCACCCATGTCCCGGGAGTGGCAGATTCCCTGCTTATCCGGGGATGACGGGGCGAAACTGTCAAAGTCTGGACGGCCCGCGCTAAGCGACTGAGAAATCAGCCTCGGTCTGCGCCTTGATCTGCTCGATGGTGACGTCCGGCGCGTGCTCGATGAGCACGAGGCCCGGTGTCTCGCCCTTGCGCACTTCGAAAACCGCCAGGTCAGTGATGATCTTGCTCACGACACCCTTACCTGTAAGTGGCAAAGTGCATGTCTTAAGCAGTTTCGGCTCGCCTTTGGCGGTGTGCTCCATGAGGATCACCACGCGTTTTACGCCCGCCACGAGGTCCATGGCGCCGCCCATGCCTTTGACCATTTTGCCTGGCACCATCCAGTTGGCGAGGTCGCCTTGTTCCGAGACCTGCAGGGCGCCGAGGATGGAAATGTCGATATGCCCGCCGCGGATCATGGCAAAGCTATCAGCCGAGGAGAAGAAGCTGGTGGTCGGCAGGGTTGTGACTGTTTGTTTGCCGGCGTTGATCAGGTCGGCATCTTCCTCGCCCTCATAGGGGAAGGGGCCCATGCCTAGCATGCCGTTCTCAGACTGCAGCTGGATGCTGATGCCCTCGGGCAGGTTATTGGCAACCAGTGTCGGGATGCCGATGCCCAGGTTGACGTAGAAGCCATCTTCCAGCTCGGCGGCGGCCTTGATGGCCATTTCATCGCGTGTCCACGGCATATTATGCGGCCCTCTTACGTGTGGTGCGCTGTTCGATGCGTTTTTCCACATGGTCGAGTTTGACCATGCGCTTGATGAACACGCCGGGGGTGTGGACATGGTCGGGGTCGATCTCGCCCGGCTCTACCAGATGCTCGATCTGCGCCACGGTGACTTTTGCGGCGGTGGCCATCACCGGGTTAAAATTGCGCGCGGTTTTGCGGTACACGAGGTTGCCTTCGGTATCGGCCTTCCAGGCGTGGATGATGGCGAGGTCCGCGAACAGGCCTTGCTCCATTACGTAATGGCGGCCGTTGAATTCACGTGTGTCCTTGCCCTCGGCGATGAGCGTGCCGTAGCCGGTGGCGGTGTAGAACGCCGGGATGCCGGCCCCGCCCGCGCGGATGCGTTCGGCCAAAGTGCCCTGCGGGTTGAACTCGATTTCCAGCTCGCCGGCGAGGTATTGTTTCGCGAAGGTCGCGTTCTCGCCGACGTAGGAAGAGATCATCTTTTTCACCTGCCGGGTTTCCAGCAAAATGCCGAGGCCGATGCCGTCGATGCCGGCGTTGTTGGATATGATGGTGAGGCCTTTTACGCCGGAATCCCGGATGGCGTAGATCAGCGCCTCGGGGATGCCGCACAGGCCGAAGCCGCCGGCCATGATCGTCATGTCATCCTTGAGAAGCCCGGCTAGTGCCGCCGTCGCATCGGGAAAAATCTTTGAGACCGCCATGCTTCCTCGCTTGTTGACCGGACATATTTGCTCCGGGCAGCTATTGCCGCCCCCCTGCTGCTGTCAAGCACCACAGGTGTGGCGGGCTGTAATTCTCTTGCGTAACCGTGACCCAGCATGGTTGCATATGCGCAGCAACTGCAAGGGGGTGCGCATGGTACCGCAGGGGAATCGCATTAGGATTTTTCCTGGCTCTTGCGGCACGGCTTCACATTGATTCTGATTTGGCTTCTCAATTTGGAGAGGCTGAATGGGTTGGTTTGGGTCTTGCTTTGATGATGTCGCTG
>JAMFRU010000099.1 GCA_026224875.1 Acidocella sp. | reverse complement strand
TAGCTACGAGGCAATGCTCGAAGCTTGCAAACAGGCATGGCTCTTCTTGGTCAACGACCCAGCCAGAATCATTTCAATCGGAACAAGGGGATGGGCGTGTGTCAGAGGCTAAGATGACTGGTATTAGGTAGCGGGGGCCAGGGGCGGCGCCCTCGGCCTTTTTTCCTTAAGCCAGCTTCAGATGGTAGCTCTTAGGCCGGGTCAGTGTCTCGTAGCCCCAGCGGGACAATGTGTGGCCTCGGCCGGTGTCTTTTACGCCGACCCAGGGGAGGGCGGGGTCGAGGGCGTCGCAGCGGTTGAGGAAGACGGTGCCGGTTTCTACGCGGTCACCTATGCTTTCGGCGGCTTCGAGGTCGCGGGTGAAGATGGCGGCTGTGAGGCCGTAGGTGCTGTCGTTCATCAGGCGGATGGCCTCGATGTCGTTTTTGACCTTCATGATGCCGACTGTGGGGCCGAAGGTTTCCTGGGTCATGAAGCGCATTGAGTGGTCGACGTTGATGAGGATTTGCGGCTGCATGTAGGGGGAGCCGGGCTGGTCGGCGGCGAAGTTCTGGGTGCCGATGAGGGGGGTAGCACCTTGGGCTATGGCTTCTTCCATTTGCGCGCGGATGTTGGCGGCGGCTTTTGCCGTTACCACCGGGCCGAGGTTGGTGTCCTGCCGCATCGGGTTGCCGAGGCGGTAGGAATTGGCGAAGTTTACGGCGTGTTCGAGGAATTCTTCGTATACGCTTTCATGCGCGTAGATGCGCTCGATGCCGCAGCAGCATTGGCCGGAGTTGAAGAAGGCGCCGTCGAGGAGGGTTTCGGCGGCGGATTTGATGTCGGCATCGGGGCGGACGTAGCCGGGGTCTTTGCCGCCGAGCTCTAAGCCTACTGAGATGAAGCGGTCGGCGGCGGCGCGCTGTACCAAATGGCCGGTGGCGACGGAGCCGGTGAAGCTTACATGGGACACGCGGGTGTCTTTGATCAGGGCTTCGGCATCGCTGTTGTTGACGTGGATGTATTGGAACACGCCCTCGGGCAGCCCGGCCTCCGTAAAAGCCTGGGCGAAGCGTTCGGCGCAGAGCTGGGTCTGGGGGGCGTGTTTCAGCACCACCGCATTGCCGGCCATGATGGCGGGGATGACGGAGTTGACCGTGGTGAGCAGCGGGTAGTTCCAGGGTGCGATAACGAAGATGACACCCAGCGGCGTGCGCTTGATGTAGCGTTTGAAGCCGGGTTTGGGGCCGGGGTCGTAGGTGGCGAGGCCGGCGGGGGCTTCGTCGATCATGAAGCGGGCGCGTTCGGCGCAGCTGCGCACTTCGCCGGGGGTCTGGCTGATCGGGCGGCCCATGGACCAGGAGATTTCCAGGGCGATTTCATCGGTGTGGGTCAGCAGAGCGTCGCAGAAGCGGTGGCAGAGGGCGGCGCGCTGTTCCAGCGTGGTGAGGGCCCAGGAGGTCTGGGCTTTTACGGCGCGGTCGAACACCGCGTCGAGCTGGGTGGGCGTGGCGTAGGGGCGTTCAACGTAGACACTGCCGTCAACCGGGGTGATCGTTTGCTGGGTAGCCGTCTGCTGGGTATTCATTTTGTCTCTCCTGACGCTTTTGTATGCGTCCAAAGCTCGTGGCCGGCGTAGCAGATGCCGGCCAAGCATGCCGGGGCCAGAAAATACATGACCCTGAATAACAAAATAGCCCCCAGCACGGTGGCGGGGGGCAGGTATGCGGACAGGCCGAGCAGCAGCACGGAGTCGAACACGCCGACGCCGCCGGGGAGCCCCGAGAACAGGCCCGAGGCGAAGCCTGCGAGAAAGATGCTGAGCACGTGGAAATACGTCAGGCCCGGTGCATCGGGCAGCACGGCGTAGAGAATGGCCGAGGAGACGGAGATGTCCGCCACGGCCAGGAGGATTTGCAACAGCGCCAGCCGTGCGCCGGGCAGCGGGATATTGCGCCCGAATATGGTGACCGACTCCCGCCCGCGCGCGGCCAGCACATAGGCTGCGGCGGTACCGGCCAGCGCCGCCCCGCCCAGGCGCAGCATGCCGGGCGCGCCACCGAATACCGGTATCGCATGCGGGTGGATGAGCAGCAGAAACCCCAGCATGGTGGCCATGCCGAGGAAAAAACTGCTGCCCGACAGCGCCATGATGCGCCCGATGCCGGCACGCGGCACGCCCCATTGTGCATAGAGCCGCAGGCGGATGGCGGCGGAGGAAATGGCTGGTGCGCCGAGCACATGGCTCAGCGCATAGGCGCAGAATGAGGCCAGGCCGACGCGGTGCAGCCCGAGCCTGGGGAAATTCTCAGCCCGGCGGGCGAAGATAATGCCGGGGATGTCGTAAATGCACATGATGCAGATGGAGATTATCAGCAGCAGCTCGGCATGATGCACTTGGTGGCGCGGTGTTTCTCTGAAAGCCGCGATTACATCGGCTATGCCGACTTTTTTCAGCGCGCCATGCAGCCCGAAGATGACCCCCGCCAGCACCAGAAGCCCCAGTGCCGGCGGCAGGTATTTGAGGATTTTGCGCGTATGAAGGGTCAGGTTTAGCCCCGTGCCAGCGCGGTTTCGATGAGTGCCACGGTGCGTTCCACGCCGTAGAGCGCGATAAACCCGCCGAAGCGCGGTCCCTCGGTGGTGCCGAGCAGCACCTGGTACAGGCAGTCGAACCAGGATTTCAGCGGCGCGAACGGGTGGCGTTTGCCTACGGCGTAGACCAGGTTTTGCAGTTTTTCGGCCGGTGTTTCGCCGGGGTATTGCGCCTGCTCATCGGCGGCCAGGCTTTTGGCCAGATCAGTCAGACCCGCACGCTCCACTTTGGTTGGGGCGCGGAATTTTTTGGCGGGCGCTACGAAGTCGCGGTTGTAGGCGATGGCGTGGTGGACCAGCCGGGCGAGGAATGGGTAGCTCTCGGCATCCGCGCCCGGGATGTAGGCGCGGATAAAGCCCCAGAGCATTTCCGGGCTGTCGGCGTTGATGACCGAGGCGAGGTTGAGCAGCATGCCGAAGCCGATCGGCGAGCCGGCATGCTCGGGCAATACGCCGCCATGGATATGCCAGGCCGGGTTGTCATGCGGCTTTTCGGCCGTGGGCAGCGCGGTGGCGGCGGCGATGTAGTCGTCCGTGGCGCGCGGGATGACATCGAAGAACAGTTTTTTGGCACGCTGCGGGGCGTGGTACATGAACTGCGAGAGGCTCTCCTTGGGCGCGTAGGTCAGCCATTCGTCGATGGAGAGGCCGTTGCCCTTGGATTTGGAGATCTTTTGACCCTTCTCGTCGAGGAACAGCTCGTAGGTGAGGGTGACAGGCGGTTCCTTGCCCAGAGCGCGGCAGATGGAGGAGGAGAGTTTTACCGAATCGATGAGGTCTTTGCCGGACATCTCGTAATCGACATCCAGCGCGTACCAGCGCATCGCCCAATCGGCTTTCCATTGCAGCTTTGCGGCACCGCCGGTCACGGCTGTTTCGTATTTGGTGCCGTCCGCCGGGTCGGTCCACACCACGCTGCCGTTATCCACATCCACCTGCTCAATGGGCACCTGCATGACCACGCCGGTGCGCGGGTGGATGGGCAATATGGGCGAATAGGTCGCGCGGCGCTCTGTGCCCAGCGTGGGCAGGATGATGTTCACGATCTCCTCGTGGTGGCGCAGCACGTGCAGCAGCGCGTCGTCGAACCGGCCGGAGGTGTAGTAGTCCGACGCTGAGGCGAACTCGAATTCGAAGCCGAAGGTGCGCAGGAATTCCTGCAGCCGGTTGTTGTTATGCGCGCCAAAGCTCTCGAATTTTTCGAACGGGTCGGGGATTTTGGTGAGCGGGCGGCCCAAATATTCCTTGAGCATGGCCTTGTTCGGCACGTTGTCCGGTACTTTGCGCAGGCCGTCCATGTCGTCCGAGAAGGCGAGCAGGCGCGAGGGCAGGCCGGTGAGGTCTGTGAACGCCTTGCGCACCCAGCTGGTGCGGGCGACTTCGCCGAATGTGCCGATATGCGGCAGGCCGGAGGGGCCGTAGCCGGTTTCGAACAGAGCGTGGTCTTTGCCCTTCTGTTTCAGCCGCTCGGCGATACGTTCAGCTTCACGGAAGGGCCAGGACAGGGGGGCGGGGGTGTTTTCGCTCATGATGCGCTTGCTGTAGAGCCGGATTCGGGCTCGGGCAACTGGTGGGCCCGGCTTTTACCAACTGTGTTTCAGCAGCGATGGGGTCCATCCAGGGCAAGACAAACCAAGAACACCCCCGTATAACGAAGCGAGTATGCCGATTCTCCCCCCTCTGCCAGCCCTTGCCGCCGGCCATGGCCGCGCCGTGCTGCTGGGCGCGGACGGTGCGATTGCGCAGGTTAAACCCGGGCTTGTCTCCAAGCAGCTTGGCAACGCCACCGCTTTGGTGGTGCATGGCCCCGCGACGCTGCAGCGCCTGGGCAACCCGGCGATCAACGTGCTCGACCTGCTGGAGCTTTTTGCCTTCGTCTGCCCGGCGCAAAGCCTTGCTCCTACACCTGCGGGCCTCGCCCGCGCGTTGGATATTGAAATTCCCGCCAGTTTGGAGGAATCCGCCGCCACACTCGCGGAAATGGCCGAGATTCTGCTTGCGCGATTGGAGGCAGGCAAGGACACGCCTCTTAACCGCGATGCCGCCGGCCTTGCCGCCCGCATGGGTGGCCAGGGCTGGGGCTGGGCTCCCTACGTGCTCGCCGCCCTCGGCCAGCCCGCGGCGCGGCCGGATGGTATGGCCATGCGGCTGTGGAAGCGCCTGCCGAAATGGGAGGAAACAGCACCCCGGCCGCCGCCTTCGGCGCATCCCGTAACCTCGGCCCAGGCCCGCGCCCGGCTTGCAACACTGCTTGGCCCTGGCGCCGAGCAACGCCCTGCTCAGGCCGATTATGCCTCCGCCGTCACGGAAGCCTTCGCGCCGCGCATTCATGAAGACCACCCGCATGCCGTGATTGCGGAAGCGGGTACGGGGACGGGCAAAACCTTGGGCTACCTCGCTCCCGCGTCTATCTGGGCCGAGCAGAACAAGGGGGCTGTGTGGATATCTACCTTCACCCGGCATTTGCAGCGGCAGATCGAGCAGGAGGCCAAGCGCCTGCCGGCCAATGTTAAAGTCGTGCTGCGCAAGGGGCGGGAAAACTACCTGTGCCTGCTGAACTATGAGGACGCGTCGAGTGTGGACCGTTATGCCATTCCGCTTGGCCTGATCTCGCGCTGGGCCATTGTGAGTGCCGATGGCGATCTGTTCGGCGGGGACCTGCCCGGCTGGTTTCCGGAGCTTTTTGGCGGCGCGTTGCTCGCCCAAATTGCCGACCGGCGCGGTGAATGCATCCACGCCGCCTGCCCGCATTTTTACTGCTGCGTTATCGAGCGCGTCGTGCGAAACGCACGCGAAGCCGAGCTGGTTATCGCCAACCATGCGCTGGTTATGGCGCAATCGGTGTGGGGCGGGCTGGATGATGATTATGTGCCCACACGCTATGTGTTCGACGAAGGGCACCATATTTTTGACGCCGCGGATTCTGCGTTTGCCGTGGAGCTTTCCGGCAGTGCCATGGCGGAATTGCGCCGCTGGCTGCTGGGTGCGGAGGGCACACGCTCGCGCGCACGGGGGCTGGCCAAACGGCTGGAAGACATCATCGCTGACGACAAATTGGCTGTCGGCAAGGTGGAGGCCGTGCGCCACGCCGCCAAGGCGCTGCCGGCGCCGATGTTCTCAACCAGGCTGGACCCCGAGCTGACCGCCGGCGAAAACCAGGCCGAGATGTTTTTGCGTGCCTTGCGCATTCAGGCCCGCGCCCGCGCTACGGAAAACGATTTGTTGGGCGCCATGGGGTTTGAGGTTGATCTGCACCCCACCAACCCGGATTTGCTGCCGGTTGCCGAAAAACTCTCTGTTGCGCTGGAGATTTTGCGGCAGGCCCTTACGGCCTTGCGCGATTACTTCCTCGACCGGCTGGATGAAGAGGCCGGGCTGCTGGACGAGCCGACCACGCAACGGCTGGAGGGTGTTACCCGCAGCTTGAAGCGCCGGGGCATCGATCCGGTTACGTCCTGGCGCCGCATTCTCGATGGCCTGCCCAACGCCGCCGCTCCAGGAGAACGCCCCGCGCGCATAGAATTTTTGCGGCTGGAGCGCGAGGCTGGGATGGACCGGGATGTTGCCTTGCTTTCGCATATGCTGGACCCGACCGAGGCGTTCACCCAAAGCATTGCGGTGCCGGCGCATGGGCTGCTTATTACCTCCGCTACGTTGCGCGATGGCGCGGATGCTGAAACCGCCTGGGAAAATGCCGAGGCCCGCACCGGCACCACGCATTTGGCTTCGCCCGCCATTCGTGCCGCTTTTGACTCACCGTTTGACTATGCCGAGCGCACACGCATCGTGCTGGTGTCGGATGTTAACGGCCAGGACATGGGGCAGCTTGCCGGGGCGTATCAGGCTTTGTTCCAGGCTTCCGGCGGTGGCGGGCTCGGCCTGTTCACTGCTATCTCGCGGCTCAAGGCCGTGCAGGCACGCATTGCGCCCAAGCTGGAAGAGGCGGGCATTCCGCTCTATGCGCAGCATGTGGATGCCATGGATAACGCCACGCTAGTCGATATTTTCCGTGCCGAGGAACACTCATGCCTGCTCGGCACCGATGCGATGCGCGACGGTGTGGATATTCCCGGCAATGCTTTACGTTTGGTGGTGTTCGAGCGCACACCCTGGCCGCGCCCGGATATTCTGCACCGTGTCCGCCGCACGCATTTGAGCCACGGCGTGCCGAAGAATTATGACGACGCCATCGTGCGCCTGCGCCTGCGTCAGGCTTTTGGCAGGCTCATCCGCCGGGCTGATGACAAAGGCGTGTTTGTGCTGTTGGACCGGCAGGTGCCCTCGCGGCTGTTCTCTGCTTTTCCCGAAGGTGCGCCCATCATTCGCTCCGGTCTCGCCGAGGCGGTGCAGGGGATCAAGAGATTTCTTGCTAGCTAATATGCCATCCCCACGCGCAGTTCGACCTGCCGGTTGAGCGGGCCGCCGTGCGCGATGATGTCATATTGCCCGTCCAGCAGCATTTGCCAGTGCGGCGTTATATAGGTGGAGAGCAGGAGGCGCGCTTGCGTCTCTTGCGTGCGCAGGTTGGCGTCCAGTTTTTCGCCGTCACCAACGGTATAATATTCCTTGCCGCCGTATGATTGGAAAAAGCCGGGAACGAGAACGGCGCAGGTGCGCGGGTAAAACTGATAGGGGAAATAGGCACGGAATTCGCCGCTTGGCTGTTTGCTCAGCCGCGCCGGCGCCGTGGCGCCGAGCCCGGCCAGTGTGGCATTGTCATTGCTGCCGAAAACATATCCTTCGCCCCATAATTCCATGCCGAGATTCTGCCCGGCCGGCGTGCCCAGCAGCAGCACCCGCCCGCCGACCTCAAGCTCGGCGGTTAACAGGTTTTGCGTCAGGCTTATATTGGCGTCCTTGTCGTAATTGCCGATGGGCGGTGAGAGCCAGAAGGCGGTAACCAAATATGTGCCGGTATCGGGATGTGCTACGGGGAAGATGAACGCGCCGAGCGTGGGCTGGATGAAGCCGCCCGAATGGCTGAGATTGATTTTCCCCGGCGCGCCGCTGGGCGGCAGCTGCGGAAAGCCGCGCTGCTGATGGCCGATATACGTGACGTAAGGCTGCACAACCTGCACCCCGCTCAGCATGCCATCCACATTGAAGGTGCGGATATAGCGCAAAGCCTGGATGTCCAGCGACACATGGGTGTCCTTGTCATAGCCATCGCCATGCGGCGGCTCCAGCACGCCGGCATCGGTAAAAATATTGTAGTAGAGCACGATGTTGAGATTGGGCGGGGGTGCTATGGCGTCGCCCGGCAGCGGGTCGGAGGCAAGGGCCGCGCGCGCGCCCAGCAATAATGAAAAGCCGGCCATAGCCAGGCTTTTGCGTAACACGGTGCGTAACACGGATAGACTCAACGCCACCTCCTCGCGGTTTCATCGCCGCTTAAGGCATATGACAAGTCCTCCATACAATACTGCCGAGAATATCCAAGCCGGGATTTCCAAGCGGAGAGTGGTAAGTGGGCGTTGCGTCTGGGCTTGCAGCGCTGGTAGGCAGGGGGGATGAGACCGGTCATCAAAGCCGCCATTGGGAGTATCGTGGCCGGCGTGCTTATTCTGGCGTGCAAGCTGCTGGCGGCCCGCATCAGCGGCAGTACCGCGCTGCTTTCCGACGCGCTGGAGACGCTGGTCAACGTCGCCTCATCCAGCCTGGCGCTATACGCGCTTATCGTCGCCGCCAGGCCGGCGGACCGCGAGCATAATTACGGCCATGGCAAGGCCGAGCTGCTGAGCGCCGTTGCCACCGGGGTGATGATCCTGGTTGCCGCAGCACTGATCTTTGAGCGCGCCGTTATCGTGCTGCGCCACCCGCATGCGCTTGCACCTCTGGCCGGGGCTTTGGGGGTGGGGCTTGCGCTCAACACCTTGGGCGGCGGTTTCAACGGGCTCTGGGCGTTCGTGCTGTTTCGCATTGGCAAACGCGAGCGCTCCCCGGCGCTTATCGCCGATGCCGGGCATCTGTTGAGCGACCTCTACACCACCGCCGGCATTCTGGTGGCGCTGCTTGCGGCGGCCTGGCTTAAATTGCCCATACTCGACCCTGTTATCGCCATCTTCATCGCCGGGCAGATCGCCTTCATGGGTGGGCAGACCGTGCTGCGCTCCATCAGCGGCCTGCTTGACGAAGCGCCGCCGCCGGAGATGACCGCGCGCGTGCATGATCTGGTGCGCGAATATGCCGTTGGGGCGATCGAGGCGCATGATCTGCGGATGCGGCAATACGGGAATACGTCGTTTTTGGAGTTTCATCTGATCGTGCCTGGCATCATGACCGTGAACGAGGCGCATGATATTTGCGACCGTATCGAAGCGGCATTGATGGCGGAGATGGAGGGGGCGGTTATCACCATCCATATCGAGCCTGAGGATAAGGCGGAGCATGCGGGAGTTTTGATTTTACCCTGATGTTCCAAGAGGAACATCAGGGCCGGACAAGTTAGGAAGAAGCAGCTACTTTTTTGAAAAAAGTAGCCAAAAAACTTTTGATCCTGTGGGCATGCCTTAAAGAGTCAAAGTTTTTTTGGTGCCTTTTTGTTCACAAAACTGTACTGCTTTTACCTGTTATCTACGAGGTCTTTTACTACACCGGGGTCTGCCAGCGTCGAAGTATCGCCGAGACTATCCGTCTCGTTGGCCGCAATCTTGCGCAGGATGCGCCGCATGATCTTGCCCGATCGCGTCTTCGGCAGGCCCGGCGCCCATTGGATCACGTCCGGCGCTGCAATCGGCCCAATCTCCTTGCGCACCCAGGCGATGAGCTCCTTACGCAAAGCCTCGGTCGGCTCCACATCCGCCACCAGGGTCACATAAGCGTAAATCCCCTGGCCCTTGATGTCATGCGGGAACCCAACCACCGCGGCTTCGGCCACCGCGGTATGCGCAACCAGCGCGGACTCCACCTCTGCGGTACCCATGCGATGCCCCGACACGTTGATCACGTCGTCAACGCGCCCAGTAATCCAGTAATACCCATCGGTATCGCGCCTGGCACCATCGCCGGTAAAGTACAGGCCTTTGAACGTGGCAAAATACGTCTGCACAAACCGCGCATGGTCGCCATAGAGGCTGCGCATCTGCCCGGGCCATGAATCGCTGATGCAGAGATTACCCTCGGTGGCGCCGGTAAGCTCCTTGCCCTCGCCATCCACCAGCAGGGGCTTTACCGCGGGCAGCGGCAGTGTGGCCGAGCCGGGTTTCAACGCGGTTGCGCCGGGGAGCGGGCTGATCAGAATGCCACCCGTTTCGGTCTGCCACCAGGTATCCACAATCGGGCAGCGATGCTCGCCGACCACGCGGTCGTACCAGTTCCACGCTTCCGGATTGATGGGTTCTCCGACGGACCCCAGAATGCGAAGTGATTTACGCGAGGTCTTCTTCACGGGGCCCTCGCCGTCGCGCATCAGCGCGCGAATGGCCGTGGGGGCGGTGTAGAAGATATTCACCTGATGTTTGTCGATCACCTCCCAGAAGCGCGAGCTGGTGGGGTAGTTCGGTACGCCCTCGAACATCAGCGTGGTCGCGCCGTTGGCGAGCGGGCCGTACACGATGTAGCTATGCCCGGTCACCCAGCCGACATCGGCCGTGCACCAGTAGATTTCGCCGGGGTGGTAGTCGAACACGACTTCATGCGTGAAACTTGCCCACACCATGTAGCCGCCGGTGGTGTGCAGCACGCCCTTCGGCTTGCCGGTTGAGCCGGAGGTGTAGAGGATGAACAGCGGATCCTCCGCACCCATCTCTACCGCCTCATGCGTGGGCGATGCGGCTTGGGTTAGTTCTTCATACCAATGGTCGCGCCCTGCCTGCATCTCCACCGCGCCGCCGGTTACCTTGGCGACGATTACGGTTTTGATGGAGGGGCAGGTCTTCAGCGCCTCATCGGCGTTGATTTTGAGGCCGACCTTGCGGCCGCCGCGGCGCCCTTCATCGGCGGTGATGAGGGCTACCGAGTTGCAATCCTGCATGCGGTTGGCGAGGCTGTCGGGTGAGAAGCCGCCGAACACTACGGAATGGATCGCGCCGATGCGCGCGCAGGCCAGCAGGGCGACCGCCGCTTCAACCACCATGGGCAGATACACGGTGACGACATCGCCCTTCTTCACCCCTTGCGTGGTGAGCGCATTGGCCAGGCGGCAAACTTTTTCGTGCAGCTCACGGTAGGTTACCTTTGCTGACACATTCGGGTCATCGCCTTCCCAGATGATCGCCACCTGGTCGCCGCGCTCGGCCAGATGCCGGTCCAGGCAATTGGCGGCGGCATTCAGCGTGCCGTCCTCGAACCATTTGATCGAGACATCGCCGTGGAAGCTGGTGTTCTTGATCTTGGTTGGGGGTTTGATCCAGTCGATGCGCTTGCATTCTTGCGCCCAGAAGGCATCGGGGTCCGCTGACGCCCGCGCGTACATGTCCTCATAACCGGCTTTGTTCACCAGCGCGCCCGCTTCGATCTCGGGTTTGACCGGTACGATATCGGCATCCGACATGCTTTCCTCCTGAACGGTTTTTTTAAAGCTGGGCCGAGTATGCCTAAAATCGGGCAAGACGGAAACCGGGCCTGGGCGGGACTCAGGCCCGTGTTCCACGCCGTGATGATGCTTGCATGAAGAGGGCAGGGGGCGGCTCAGCCTAATGAAACGGGCCATAACGGAATCGTTGACAATTCCGCATCTTTCTGCGCGAGATTTTAAGGCAATCGGTAATGGCTTGACTTGGTTTCGCAGCCGCGCGGACGCACAAGACAAGCCAGACGGCGGTTGTCCCCTCATCCAGGGAGGCGGGGGCGGTAAATAATATTCGGCCAAATCATGTTGAGGAGCGACGCAGAAGAATGGCTACCGGTACCGTCAAATGGTTCAATACGACCAAGGGCTTTGGCTTCATCGTGCCGCAGGATGGCGGCAAGGATGTTTTTGTTCATATCACCGCCGTGCAGGCCGCCGGTTTGCGCGGGCTGAATGAGGGGCAGAAGATCACCTATGAGGTGGCGATGGAGCGCGGTAAGGCCGCCGCGATCAATCTGAAGCCGGACTGACCCGGCTTTACCCGAACGGAAGCTTGGTGGCCCTGCGGCGGGCGGGCCAGTGGTTCTTATTGCCATCTTCTCTCTTCCGCTCTAGCCTTACGTAAACTGTAGGCAGAGCAACAAGCCTGCGCGCGGTCCTGTACTCCTTAACTTCAAGGGGTTACGGGCCGCCAGCATTGGGAGAGACGATGACCGGCCTAACCATGCCAGGCGCCAAGCCTGGCCTTACGCCTGATTTTACGCCTTACGCCGCCGGCGAAATTATGGACCAGGCGGTGCGGCAATTCCCCGGCCATAAGGCCCTGGACTTCCTCGGCCGGCGGATGGATTACGCTGAGCTTGGCCGGCTGACCAATGCCGCCGCCGCCGGTTTGCAGAAGCTCGGCGTGGTGAAAGGCACGAAAATCGGGCTGTGCCTGCCCAATTGCCCGTATTCCATCATCATGTATTTCGCCATTCTCAAGGCCGGCGGCACGGTGGTGAATTTCAACCCGCTGTATACGCTCAAAGAGATGGAGACGATGGTGCGGGAGGCGGACGTCTCCATGATGGTGACGACCGACGTGGCCGTGGTGTTCAACACCATTGCCCGGCTGGCCGCACAGGGGATGTTCAAACGCGTTATCGTCTGCCGGCTGGCGGACGCGCTCCCCACGCTGAAGGGGCTGGCGCTGCGGGTGTTCGGGCGCAAAAGCCTCGGCCGCGTGCCGGAGCATGCGCCTTATGTGGAATATGCCAAGCTCATCGCCGGGCCCAAAACGCCGGCCCCGGTTGCCATCGAGCCGTTGACGGATATGGCGGTGCTGCAGTTTACCGGCGGCACCACCGGCACGCCGAAAGCGGCCATGCTGAGCCATGCCAATATCACCGCGAATTTATGGCAGTCCGAGCAGGTGATGCCCGGGCTTAAGAAGGGGGAAGAGCGCTTTCTCGCTTTGCTGCCGTTCTTCCATGTGTTCTGCATGACGGCGGTGATGAACCTCGGCCTGCGCATTGGCGCCGAGTTGATCCTGCTGCCCCGGCTCGACATCAAGCAGCTGATGAGCACGCTTTATAAGCGCAAACCCACCGTCGTGCCTGGTGTGCCGACCCTGTTCACCGCCATTGCCGCCGCTGCCGAGAAGAGCGGGAGGACGGATTTGAGTTTTATTAAACTCTGTGTTTCAGGCGGCGCTGCCCTTTCGGCGGAGGTGAAAGAGCGGTTTGAGAAGGTTTCTGGCAGCCATATCATGGAAGGCTATGGGTTGAGCGAGACCTCGCCGGTGCTGTGTTTCACCCTGCAGGGGCAGGAGAAACCCGGTACCGTGGGGCCGGCCGTGCCGGGCACCACGCTGGAAATCCGCGACCCGGCCAACCCGGAAATTCTACTGCCCCAGGGCGAGCGCGGCGAGATTTGCGCGCGCGGGCCACAGGTGATGCTGGGCTATTACAACCAGCCGCGCGAAACCGAAGCGACCTTTACAGATGGCGCCTTCCGTACGGGCGATATCGGCTATCTCGATGAGGACGGCTGCCTGTTCATCGTTGACCGGCTGAAGGACGTGATCATCTGCGGCGGCTTCAAGGTCTATCCGCGGGTGATTGAGGAGGCGGCTTATCAGCACCCCGCCGTGCAGGATGCGGTGGCGATTGGCATTCCTGATGCCTATCGCGGGCAGTCGCCGAAACTGTTTATCACGCTCAGGCCGGGGGTGGAGGTGACGGTGGAAGAGATGCTTGCGTATTTAAAGGCGCATCTCAACCGCATCGAAGTGCCCAAGTCGGTGGAAATCCGCGAGAGCCTGCCCAAAACCATGGTCGGCAAATTCTCCAAGAAGGAGCTGATCGCGGAAGAAGCGGCTCACAAATCATAGGGCGGGGCTTGGCCGTAGCCGGGCAAATCTTCCAGCGCTGCCCAGGCGACATGCTCGGATAGCCAGCCGTGTACGGTGGGGTGGATGGAATCGGGTTGGTCCAGCGTGCCCAGAGTGACGCCGACCGAACGGTTGGCATCGTCTGTCATGTACAGAGGCGTGCCGCAGTTGCCACAAAACCAGCGCGTGGCATGGGCCGAGGAGGCAAAGGCCTTGGCCGTGCCGCGTGTGATGCGAAACCGCTCAGGCGGCACCTGCACCCAAGGCAGTGATGCCGCACCACTCGCGCGGCGGCATTGCACGCAATGGCAAATATCCGCGACATCGCCTGCTATGGTGTTAACCTCGTACGCTACGGCGCCGCAGAGGCAGGTTCCGGTGAGAAGCATGGGCGCATGGTGCATGTTTTTGAGAAGAAGGCCAGATGGCGCGTTTCGCAACGGGACGGAAACGGCATCGATTTATAACCCCGGATCGCCAAGCTTGACGACAACGATACCGCCCGGCCAGCGAGCACGGCTGCAATCGGCTTGATAGATCGAATTATGATTTGTCCAATGAAAATAATCGCGATTTTCTGTTGAAGTCTGCGGCTGGCCGCGCCGGGACCGCCTTCAATTATTGATCTGAACCTAGAATGAAGTTCGCCCGGCCGCATCGGCTTGGTACTCCTGGCCACTTCCCTAAAAACGAGTCCACAGTCTACCGTGCTTCCGATGGACATGATTGCCCCTACTGCCCCGCATGAGTTGCTGCGGACGGTGTTTGGCCTGCGCGGCTTTCGCGGCCGGCAGGAGGAGGTGGTTTCGCATGTTATGGCGGGCGGCGATGCGATTGTGCTGATGCCGACCGGGGGCGGTAAGTCCTTGTGTTATCAGCTGCCGGCACTCTGCCGCCCCGGCTTGGGCATTATCGTCTCGCCGTTGATTGCGCTGATGCGCAACCAGGTGGCGGCGATGCGCCAGCTGGGCGTGAATGCGGCGGCGCTGAATTCGGCGATCACGGCCGAGGAGCGTAGCCGGATCTGGGATGATTTGCGGGCTGACCGGCTGGATCTGCTCTATGTGGCGCCCGAGCGGCTGATGATCCCTGATTTTCTCGAAAATCTGACCCGGCGCCAGATTTCCATCATCGCCATCGATGAAGCGCATTGCGTCAGCCAATGGGGGCATGATTTCCGCAAGGAATATCTGATGCTGGCGGCGTTGCGGGAGTGTTTCCCCGGCGTGCCGCGCATTGCGCTGACGGCGACGGCGGATGTGCAGTCGCGGGTGGAAATACGCCAGCGCCTGGCGCTGGAGGGGGCAGAAATGTTCATCTCCAGCTTCGACCGGCCGAATATTCGCTACAACATCACCCCCAAAGCCTCGCCGATGCGCCAGTTATTGGCGTTTTTGAAGACGCATGAGGGGGAGAGCGGCATTGTGTATTGCCTCAGCCGCAATGCGGTGGAGGAGACGGCGGCAGCACTCAACACCCATGGCATAAAGGCGCTCCCGTATCATGCCAAGCTAAGCCCGGGGATTCGCGCCGCCAATCAGGACGCGTTTCTGGCGGATGACGGGCCGGTGCTGGTGGCAACGATCGCGTTCGGCATGGGCATCGACAAGCCGGATGTGCGGTTTGTGGTGCATATGGATCTGCCCGGCAGCCTGGAGGCGTTTTACCAGGAGACGGGCCGCGCCGGGCGCGACGGGGCGCCTGCCGAGACATTGCTGCTGTACGGTATGCAAGACCTGATGTTGCGCAAAAAAATGATTACCGATGGCGAGGCGCCGGAGGAGGTCAAGCGGGTTGAGCTCAGCAAAATGGAAGCCCTGCTTGGCGTGTGCGAGACGGCGGGCTGCCGGCGCCAGGCCATACTTGCCTGTTTTGGCGAGGTTTTACCCGAGCCCTGCGGCAATTGCGACAGCTGCATCACCCCGGCCGAGACCTGGGATGCGACCATCTGCGCGCGTAAGGCGCTCTCGGCCATGCTGCGGACCGGGCAGCGTTTTGGCGTGGGGCATCTGGTTGACGTGCTGCTGGGGGAGGGGACGGAGAAGATCATCCGCTTTGGGCATGACAAATTGCCGACTTTTGGCGTGGGCAAGGAGCTGGATCGCAAAGCGTGGCAGACATTGTTCCGCCAGCTTGCCGCCCGCGGTGTGGTGGAGACCGACCATGACCAATTTGGCGCGCTGGTGATGACCGAGACCGGACGCCCGATTCTGCGCGGCGAGCAGGAGGTGCATTTGCGCCGTGACGTACGGGTGCGGACCGCCAGGCGCGCCGACCGTGCCTTTGCCGCCGGTGGGGATACGGCGCTGTTCGAGGTTTTGCGGCAGGAGCGCGCGCGCATCGCCAAGGAACAGAAAGTGCCGGCCTATGTGATTTTCCACGATGCCACGCTGGCCGCCATAGCCGAGGCTAAGCCCGCGAGCCTGGCGGCGTTGGGCGAGGTGCCAGGGATAGGGCGCAGCAAGCTGGAACGCTATGGTGAGACGATTCTGGCCGCTTTGGCGCAGGCCAATGTGTGAAATTGGCGATTAATAGGTAAAATTTGTGTATTGTTGGCAATCGATCGAATATTCTCATGATTGTGCCGCCGCGCCAGTTTTTACGTCTTTTCGTGACCAGCGATTTGCAAATACTGAGACCCCCTCATCTTTTAACTCAGGCGGACAAATGCTACTGGCCCGGAGCAGAAGGCGCCCCGATGGGGTTCAAGGGGAGTTTACGATGGCGTTGGTAACTTATGTGCAGCATGACGGCGCGCGGCAGGATGTGGATGTGCCGGTTGGCGATACCATCATGCAGGGCGCGGTTAACAACATGGTTGACGGTATTGTTGCCGAATGCGGCGGCGGGCTCGCCTGCGCCACATGCCATTGCTACGTGGCCGACGACTGGAGTGAAAAAACCGGCGAGGCTTCGGAGGTCGAGAACGATATGCTGGAGGCTGTGTCCGCCGAGCGTAAAACCACCAGCCGGTTGAGCTGCCAGATTACGATGACCGAAGAGCTCGACGGCATTGTGATTTACCTGCCCGCTACGCAGTTTTAAGGAGAGCCACCATGGCCACTACCGCGCCGGCCTCCGGCCCGTTTCAAATTCCCGCACATGTGCCGCCCGAGCTGGTGCGTAAGCTCGGCATTACCGAGAGCCCGGAATTTCTTGCCAACCCGCATAAGTTCATGGCGGAACTGCACAACACCTGCCCGCCGATCGTATACTCCTACGGCGACCATAGTCCGGCGGCGTGGAATCTTCTGAAATATGAGGATGCGTATTTTGTGCTGCGCCATCCTGAGTTTTTCACCACCGAAGGCACCGGACCGTTCCCGCGCGACCCGAATGACTATTGGAAAATCATTCCGCTTGAGATAGAGCCGCCGGAGCACCGGAAATACCGCGCCATTATCGATCCGCTGGTCTCGCCCAAGACGGTGGTGGCGATGGAAACCTCCATTCGCGCGTTTGCGAATGAGCTGATCGATGGTTTTATCGGCAAGGGCGAATGCGAATTCGCCAAGGAATTCGGCCGCCCGCTCCCGGTGTGCGTGTTTCTCGATATCATGGGCCTGCCGCGCGATATGATGGACGAGTTCGTGCGCTGGGCGATGGGCCTGCTGCACGCGCAGGACCGGCAGATCGCCGGCCAGGTGATGGCCGAGGTGACCGCGTATCTGGGCACGGTGATCCAGGAAAAACGGGCGAACCCCGATGATGGGGTCGTGAGCGCCATTGTGCATGGGCGCCCCGGCGGCCAGGAGATGAGTGCCAAGGAGACTTTTGGCTTCGTGTTCTTCCTGTTCATTGCGGGGTTGGATACTGTATTCGCGACGCTGAACAATATTTTTGTCTGGCTGGCGGAAAATCCCGAACGGCGCCAGGAAATCATCGATACACCCGACAATATCAACAATGTTGTCGAGGAATTGCTGCGCGTGTTTACGGTGACCTTCTCGGGCCGCACGGTGCGTGATGATATTGAATTTCGCGGCATACAAATGAAGAAGGGTGACAGGATCACCAGCATTCTGCCAAGCTGCAACTACGACCCGGATGTTTTCCCCAACCCGACCGAGGTGAATTTTCACCGCCCGCGCAAGCCGGTGCTAACCTTTGCCGGCGGCGCGCATAGCTGCCTGGGCGCACATCTCGCCCGGTTGGAAGTGAGAATCTGCATCCAGGAATTCCTGCGCCGCATTCCCAATTTCACCATCAAACCCGGCGCCAAAATCGAGTACTGGCCAGGCGGCGTGGTCGGGCCCAAGGACGTGCCATTGGCTTGGTAGTTTCACGGAAAAAGGCCAGGGCTCTGCCCTGGACCCGCTAAGGGCCTCAGGCCCCAGCGGGGTCGAGGGGCGGAGCCCCCGCCTTTTCCGTGAAACAACCCCCGTCCATGGTCGCATTGACCATCCAAACGCGCATGGTAGTTTGGTTTTGGTGCGGGGTGGGAAAGATCGGTTATGGATTTTGGCAAGAACAAGATCAAACGCTGCAAATACGGGTGGATGCTGTATCATGGCCCGTATATTGGCAAATGTTTTGAGCTTTATGGGCAGTATAGCGAGGCCGAGGTTCGGGTTATCCGCAGCTTTGTGCGCCTGGGTGACACGGCTCTTGATATTGGCGCCAATATTGGTGATTTGACCTTGCCGATGGCTTTGTGCGCGGGCGAGACTGGGCGGGTTTATGCCATTGAGTCGCATAGCGATACCTATCATATCCTGACCGCCAATTTGGCCCTCAATGAGATTAAAAACACCAAGGCGATCAATGCTTTCGTGGCGGATTCGGTGGATGTGGATACCAGCGGCCCCTGGGGCAAACATGGCTATGTGAGCGAGACCTGGGCGCCGCCTTTTCTTGCCATCGATGCTCTGAACCTGACTTCCTGCGCCTTCATTAAAATCGACGTGGATGGTAAGGAGCTGGAGGTACTGCGCAGTGCCGCCAAGACCATTGCCGCGACCAGGCCGGTAATTTATTTCGAAAATGATCTGAAAGATAAATCGGCGGCGCTGCTCGAATATCTGATGCGGCTGGAGTATCAACTCTACTGGCACCCGGCGCCGATTTTCGAACCGCAGAATTTTTTCGACAATCCGGTTAACCATTGGGCGCCGGGGAATGTCGTTTCACAAATGGTGCTGTCCGTGCCGAAAGAGAAAACCGGCGGCGGGTTTTCCACCAATCTGAAGCCGGTTACGGATAAGGATGATTGGTGGGGGTGAGGCTGGGTTTACTTGTAAGATGAGACCTTGGAGACTGTTTCAGAGGTCGCTCTGGTGAGTCGTTTCCCGTTAGACGGCCTGGTGTGCGTCCCCATTTGACATCACCCGGCATTTGTGTGAAAAATTCCCACGTAAACATGATCGAGTAGACGTAAAATTGCACCGTAACTTTTATAGCAGTCATCTGGAATTATGACGCCGCCCCCGCCGCGGATGCTCCTGCAGCCTTTGCGGCGTCTGCTGCGCCCGCTTGTCCGGCTCGCGATTCTCAGCGGCGTGACGTTTCCCGTGATGACGGATTTATTGCGCGGTCTGTTCGTCGAAGTTGCATCCCGCGACCTTCTGACGGATGCGGCATCCCGGACCGACAGCCGCATCAGCCTGCTTACCGGCGTGCATCGCAAGGAAATCCGCAGGTTGAGGCTGGAGATGCCGGCCGGGGATGTGATCCCGCCTGTTGTGACCATCAGCAGCCAGATTATCGCTCTTTGGCTCGGGGCAAAACAATATTCGAACGCAAAAGGCGGTCCGCTTGTGTTGCCGCGCCTGCGTCCCGCCGAGGTGGGACCGTCTTTCGAAACCCTGGTGGAATCTGTCACAACCGATGTCCGGCCGCGCGCCGTGCTCGATGGTCTTCTCGCGCATGGTATTGTTATTTTAGAACCCGGTGATCAGGTGAGGCTAAATCAAGCCGCCTTCATTCCGCGCCCCGGGAGTGCCGAGCAGTTGTTTTTCTTCGGGCGGAACCTACATGACCATATCGCGGCGGCAGTTGCCAATGTGGCCGCCAGCGGTGAGGCAAAGTTCATCGACAGCAGCGTACATTATGACCAATTGACCAGCGTGGCAGCGGCGCAGTTGATGGCGATTGCGCAGTCCACGGCGGCGCAGGCGCTGCTCGATGTTAACCGCGCGGCAATCGGCCTGGCTGAACCCGCCGGCAGCCAAGCGGTGCAGCCGGCAGTAACGCGCAGGGTGAACTTTGGCATATATCTCTATACGGAGGACGACGCCGCAGTCCCGGAAGAGGATAACTGATGCGCTGGGCCCTGCTTTTGTTGTCGCTCATCTGTACCGCTTGTGGATCTGGGCAGAACGTCCCGCCGCCGTCCAGCCGCACAATAACAGCGGCGGCCACGCCCAATGTCTGCCGTGTCGGGCCGAATGACGGCCCGATTTTGGCGGAACGCGGCATTGGCGGGACCGGCATGCCACCGTTCAGTGTCGCGGTTCCGGCAGCCACTGCCCCGGCGGCATCACCCGCGGGGCAGAACCGGGGCATTGGCGGCACTGGCGCGCAGCCTTTGGGTGCGGGCACAAAAGCGGCTGCGGGCAATACCGGCATTATCGGCGAGATCACAGGTTTTGCGTCTGTTTGCCTGAATGGCGTCGAGGTGGCCTATGATCCGGAAACCGTCATTTATATTGACGGCCAGGCTGAGCCGCCCGCCGCATTGCGTGCCGGGCAGATCGCCGCCGTTACGGCTGGTCCCAACGCGGCCGGCTCCAATGCGAAAGCGGGGGATGGGCTGCTGGCGGCGGTCGTTTCAATCCGTCATGAGGTCGCAGGCCCGGTTAGCGCCGTGGATGCGAACACGCTGACGGTTGCGGGGCAAACAGTCACATGGCGTGCCGATACGCGCGGTATGCGGCATATCATGCTTGGTGATTGGATTGCCGTCAGCGGGTTTCGCAATCATGCGGGCGTAATCGTGGCCACCCGGATTGACCCGCAAGCCCCCGGGAGCGTTACGGTACACGGCACAATCGTTAAAAAATCCGGCGGATTTTGGATTGGCAAACTACAGTTGTATGTGCCGTTGGTATCCCGGTCTCCGCGGAAGGGCGAAGCCGTTACCGTAACCGGCACTTTATCTGGCACCGAGCTTGATGTCGCGTCCATCTCTCCTGATTTACTCTACAGCAATCCGCAGGCGTATTTCGGACCGTCCGTCAAAAAACTGCTGATCCAGTCCTATGTCTATACCGTCGGTGGCCCTGTATATATTGCTGTGGGCACCAGCATCTATCTGGCGGAAGGGAAGCTTTTCTACAATTCGTCCGGGCCGTCGCTGTTCTCACTGATCGTGTCGCCACGCGGCACGCTGGTGGAAGTCGGCCAAATGCTGGGGGCGGCCGGAAATGAGGTTAACCCCTTCCGCAGCGGGCCGGCGCAAAACGGCGAAGACACGCCGCCGCCGCGTTGAACCAATTGGGCAGGCACGCTGCTGCTCCTGATTAGCCTGTAACGGCCGTAAAGAGCGGCGTAGAATTTACGCATGCTTGCGGCGCCGGCGCGTTCCCCCGCTCCTCCGTGTGGCCGGTAACGCCGGTTCTCCACCACTCTTGATCTATCGCCTCGCATTATGCGGGGAGCGGCATGCGCATGTTTGTGGAGAAGTTTGATCATTTTGACTTGACGTGGGAAATATTCCCACGTAAATGAGTCTCATGAGCCCAGTCGTGGGCTTCGGTTCTTATCCCACAACAAACCATCCCGTTGGTTTTTGATCATTCTCACCCGTACGTCGCTTTGAAAATGGCCGCTTTGAACGTGAAGGACATAGATTATGGCGCTTACAACGCATAAGTCTGCAGGACATTCCGCTTTCATGGGTAGGCTGAGTGCTGGTGGCAAGCACGATTTTGATAGCACTTTCGACATGTGCCGCAGTGGCCCTATCGCAAACAGCCGCCCGGTCATTTCTGATTAGGCACCATCGGAAAGCAATACGGCTCGCTATCGCATATGCCTTGAATGCGCTCTGCCATTGCGATCTTCCGAAGCAACGCAGACTTTGGCATGCCGTTGCGTACAGTATGCGGAAGCCAAAGACGACTGGTTTGAAATAAATGGCTGGGAGATCGTATTCATCTTTGGCCTCACAGTAGCTTTCGTTGCAGTAAGCTACTGGCTTTACCTTTGATGCACCCACAGCGTCGTGCGGCTCGGGCAATTCCTGTGTCGCGTTTACTTTCTCAACCGAAGGCATCTCCATCTTCTGAAAGACCGCGCCTGATGCGTCGTAAGTTTGTCGCGTTTATACTTTCCGTCCTTGCGATATTACCCTGGGCCCTGCTGGTCATAATCCCAGCGGCCGCGTTTTCGTTATGGGCAGCCGGCATCGGCGATTAGTCTCGGATGCCCCTTCTCTAAGCGTCTGAATAGCGGTTCTTGATCGATATATTTTCGGTCAAACCTCCCCACCTGTGACTCGCACAGAACGATTTCAGATCGACTCCATAAAGAGTCCGTCCAATCGCGCGCCCTTTCTCAACTTTAAAAACGGAAAATTCAAATGCTAAAAACAGCTACGACCAAACCGATTTTTGCCCTCGCCGCCGTGGCACTGCTGGCGGGCTGTGCGGGCCCGCAGCCCGTTCCATACCGCGGGCTCTCCTCGGCGAGCTATTTGAAGCCCAATACCGGTGGCCCACCTAAAATACCCTATGCCTATACGACTCAGGTGGACTGGCAACATTATTCGAAAGTCATTATCGACCCCGTTGTCATCTATCAAGGTTCTGACAATACTTTCGAAAAAGTGTCGTCGGCTGAGCAGACTGATCTGGCAGACTACATGCAGGCTGTTTTCAGTAAAAAACTTATCCAGCGGTTTACGATTACCAATACGCCCGATGCAAATACGCTTCGCATTCACCTGACGCTGACGGGAGCGGCGAAGTCTACCTTTGGGTTAAGTACGCTCATGCATGCAGACATTGCCGGCAATCTGTATAATGGCGTGCAGCTCGTGAGAGGCGGACCAGGTGCGATGATGGGCAGCGTGCTATACAGTGTGGAAATCTATGACGCGCAGAGTAACGTGCTGCTCGAATCCTACGTAACCAAGCAGTATCCAAATTCCGAAAATATCTTGGCGAGTTTCGGTACGCTTACCGCAGCCAAAACCGGCCTTGATAAGGGGGCAAACGCTTTGGTCGCGCAACTCGATTAACAACGGTAGATCGAGCGTTGGCGGCCGGCACGGTGGCTCCTGTCATCGTGCCGGCCAAATCGTATTCGGAATCGAACATGTGCCCTGGTTTTCATCAACGATGGCTTTCATCAACGATAGTATGAGGATATGATATCATGACCCGTCGCACACGAGCCGGTCGCTCGCTCGGAATGTTGTTCATCCTGCCCATGGCAGCTGCTTTGACCGGTTGCGGCGTGGTGGCACTGCCATTCCGTATGACGAGCGCCGTCGTAAAAGTCGTGCCGGTCGCCGGCCATGTTGCTGCGGCTCCCTTGGATGCGGCAGCAGATGCGATAGACTAGGGTCTAACGCCGTGGCTTTGGATAGCGCTCGTTATCGCCGCCGTTAAAGTCATCCGTTTTTGCACAGCTGCGCCACATTGAAAAAGAGGTCAGGCCTCGTCTATTTTGCTTTGATGTCTCCCCTGCGAAAGAATGACCCTAACTGACATGTCTGCCGCAAGGCTTGTAGCCGCAATATAGAGATGTCACCGTTCTGCAAATTAGAAATGTCACTGTCCTCCAAGCCCAGGGTCCGGAGGATTTGGCATGACGGTGGTGTCGATGAGCACGCAGGAATTTACGCGGCTGCAGGTCCTTCTTGATGTCCAGTCTGGCAGACTGCGGGTCGAGGATGCGACTCAGCTCATAGGCCTTGGGCGCCGTCAGGTATTTAGGCTCTTGAAGGATATCCGGGTATCTGGGCCTGCCGGGCTGATCTCCAAGCGCCGTGGCCGCCCGAGCAACCGGCGCTTGCCCCCTGAGTACCGGGAACTGGCGATGGCGCTGGTGCGTGAGCGCTACGCTGACTTTGGCCCGACACTGGCGGCCGAGAAGCTGACGGAGCTGCACGGCTTTGGCATTTCCCGCGAGACCTTGCAGTACTGGATGATCGAAGATGGGCTGTGGGTGGACCGCCGGCACCGCCTCCCCTCTGTTCATCAGCCCCGCAATCGCCGCGAATGCGTGGGCGAGCTGGTGCAGATCGACGGCTCCGACCATGCCTGGTTCGAGGACCGCAGGCCGCGCAGCACGCTCATAGCTTTTGTCGACGACGCGACCAGCCGGCTGATGGCCCTGCGCTTCGTGGGTGACGAGATTACTTTCGACTATTTCCGGATCACCCGGACCTATTTGGAGCGGTGGGGTAAGCCGGTAGCATTCTATTCCGATAAATTCAGCGTCTTTCGGGTTAATAAGCGTGATGCCAAGGGCGGCAATGGGATGACGCAGTTTGGGCGGGCACTGCATGAGTTGAACATCGACATCATCTGCGCCAACTCCCCTCAAGCTAAAGGCCGGGTCGAGCGAGCATTCGGCACGTTGCAGGACCGCCTGGTTAAAGAGCTCAGATTGGCAGGAATCGACACGATCAAAGCCGCGAACGAATGGCTTCCGATATTCATGAAGGATTATAACTGGCGCTTTGCAAAGCCACCGAAGAGCAGGGACAAGGCCCCCTTCCATAACAAGCCCAAAATCGCCGAAATGCTTGCCGAGCATGGTCACCGCCTGCTGCCGCTGCCCAGGTACTCGCCTGACTTCAACCCAATCGAAAAGGCTTTCGCCATCCTCAAACGACAGAGAATCTTCTCCGGAAAATCCGTGGACGAGTTAATGTCGTCATATTCTTAATGTGATTCACTATAACATCTGTCTAGAACCGCATTGAAAACGCACGAATTGCTGCGGTGTCTAGGGTTTGTATAGCCATAAATGGGGCGTTTCAACCAACTTAAGTCATTGAAATTAAACAATTTAAACCTTGCCGTGGCAGTATTTGTATTGCCAAGCAGTCGTCAAGTCCGTTGTAAAATGCTGAGGGCTATGCGGCGGAAGGCTGCCGTCGAGCATCTGCCTAATACCAGTTCATCTAAAGGTTGACACATATCCAATCTCGGCTTCCGATTGAGTTGATTTGGTTTGGGTCTGCGATGAGCCAGTTCCAGGCGGTTTTGCAGGCTTCGACGATCTGTTCGTAAGTTT
>JAMFRU010000098.1 GCA_026224875.1 Acidocella sp. | reverse complement strand
GCCATATCAAAAGCGTCGCCGCCTTCGTCAAACTAGCCATGATCAAAATCATGCTCCGAAGACTCGCAAGGAAGGTCTCATGAGAAACTTCTTGGATGGGCTCTCAGGCCCCAGCGGGGTCGAGGGGCGGAGCCCTCGCCTTTTTCCGTGGAACGCCCCAAACCCTAATCCAGCCGTGGCGGCATGTTGGGTTCGGCTATGGTCATGGCTTTGCGGTAGGTGGGGCGTTCGCCGATGCGTTTCAGGTAGGCCAGCAGGTTGGGCATGTCTGAGATATCGCGGTTTGATACCAGGCGGGCGCGGGTGAGGGGGAAGCCCATCATGATGTCGGCGGCGGTGAATTCGTCACCGGCGAACCATTTGGCTTGGCCCAGGCGTTCTTCAATGAGTTTGAAGGCGAGGTCGGTGCGTCCGGTCATGGGTGGTGCGCCGGCGCGTTTGGCGGTCATGTCCATCATGAAGGCGGGCAGCACGGTGCCGTTGGCGTAGTGGTACCAGAACAGGAAGTTGGCGAAATCCTTGTGGTCCGGGTTCAGGAACAGCCGGCCGCCGCCGTATTTGCGGACGATGTATTCGGCCACGGCGTTGGTTTCGGCCAGCACGAGGCCGCCATCGCTAATGGTAGGCGCGGTGCCTAGCGGGTGGAGCGCCTTATATGCGGGCGGGGCGGCCATGGTTGGTTCGCGCTCGTAGCGGATGAGTTCGTAGGGCACGCCGAGTTCTTCGCAGAGCCAGATGATGCGTTCGGATTGCGAGAGGCCGAGATGGTGGATGGTCAGCATTTGCTGTCTCCCTAATTGTTTACGAGGCGGAAAACGCCTCTGCCCGGTCAGCCATTGGCGCCGCGCCGGGCTTGCTGAAATCGATATCAGCCCCTGGGCGGCGGGTTGAAACGGGCGCGCGATCGGGCTGGAAATTATAGCATGACCCGCCCGGGAATTCGGTGGCGGACATGCCGGCGGGCATATCCCGCACCCGCCCATGCGCGATCATGCTGGCCCAGCGCAAAATGCGGATGGCTTCGGCGGTGGGCTTGTCCTGTGTGGCGATGAACTCGTTGAGCTGGCTCATCGGCTTGCCCGCGAGCGCCTCGGGTGCCGCGAAAACCTCGCGCATTGGCGGGCCTTCCAGCACCCAATCCAGCATCGGCGCACCATTACGCGCCAGGGTCGCGCGGCGCGCTCCATCCACCGCATCGCCGACCAGAATATCATAGGATACCGGCACCATATCGCTAGCATGCGCCGCTGCAAACAGCGCCAGATCATGCAGATGGGTGCAATTCGCCGTCTTCTCGCCGCGCTTGGCGAACCCCGCCAGCGGCACGCCGGTAAAGGTCTGCGCCAGCTGGTCCATCGCCCCCGGGCACATGGTCCAGGGCGAGCGCTTCATCTCGCTCGCCACCGAAGTCACCACCCTATCCTCATGCGTCAGAATCACCACCATGCGGTGGTAATCATCCTCCAGCTCGGCGCTCACCGCCCCAGCCCCTGGTTCAATAAGAATGCGGCGGCGATATCCCGATTCCACCGGCTTAATCCCGCGCCAGTAGAAGTGCAGTCGCCAAAGGCCCGCCGCCCGAAGCCGCGACAGCAACCTTCGGGTTACCCTTGATCTGCCGTTCGCCACCCTGGCTGCGCAACTGCACCACGGCTTCATGCGCAAACCCGAACCCGTGCAGCCGCCCGGCGCCAATCTGCCCGCCAAACGTGTTCAGCGGCAGTTCGCCATCCAGCGCAATCCTGTGCCCGCCCTCGATGAACTGCCCGCCCTCGCCAATGCCGCAGAAACCCAGGGCTTCAAGCCAGGTGATGGTGAGGAAGGCGAAGCCGTCATACAGCTGCACCGTGTCCACATCCTTGGCCGTATAGTCTGTGTACTTCCACAGCTCAGCGCCGGTCGGGTAGGAGGCCATGACCTCAGGCTGGTCCCAGCTATGCCGGCCGTCGGACTGATAGGCCGTGGCGGCAATGCGCACGGGGGTGCATTTCACATCGCCCAAAGCATCGCCGGCCGAGACGATCAGCACGGTCGAGGCGTCGGAGAAGCGGTCGCAATCGAACAGGCACATCGGCTCGGCAATCATCCGCGCCTCCATGTACTGCTCCAGGCTGAGCGGCTCACGCACCAGAGCGCGCGGGTTCAGCATGGCATTCTTGCGGTCGGTCAGCGCAATCTGCGCCAGCTGCTCGCGCTTCATCCCGTATTTTTTAACATGGCGCATCGCGTATTGCGCCACCCAGGTTACGGCGGAGGTAGCGTTGAAGGGGGCGGTCCACTGGCTCATGCCCTCAACACGCGGGGCGCGGTTCATCGGGTAATCCTGCGGGCGGGACATCGCGGCGGATTCGTAAACGGTGCGAAAGCAGATGACATGACGGGCGGCACCGGCCCGCACCGCGTGCGCCGCCACAGCCACGGCGCCGAGCTGCGAGGAGATTTCCCCGCTGCCGTTGAACCAGCGGATGTTGAGGCGCAGCGCGTCGATCAGATCCTCGCAGCCCACCGGTGAGAAGCCGAGATAGCCGCTCATCTTGCCCGGATAGGTGGAAATGCCGTCGATATCGGCCAATGTCAGCCCGGAATCATCCAGTGCTTCGCGGATCGCATCGGTGGTGAGCAACAGCGGATGGCGCGTTGTCTTCTGGCCGATCTTAGATTGGCCAATGCCGGTGATATAAGCTTCGGGAAGCGCCATTTTAGATCACCTTCTTGAACAGCGGCAGAAAGACATCGTCCTGCTGTTCGAATGAAACCACAACCTTGTCACCGAATTCCACCGCATCCACCGGGCAGTCGATGATGTTGGTGGTCAGGATCACCCCCGGCGCGCCATCGATGGCAACGCGGGCGATAATAAACGGAACCTCCATATTGGGGCTCCATTTCTGGTGGTTGATGGTGAACGTATCCACAACGCCGGTGCCTGGCACAACCGCGGGTGCGACGTTTTCCGACAGGCAGTTGAAGCAGATCGGGCGCGGCGGATGGATGAAGGTTTTGCAGTCGCTGCATTGCAGAAACCGCAATTTGCCATCCTCCCCACTCGTCCAGAAAAACCGGTTATCCGGTTCGAGCCGGGGCAGGGGCCTAGCAGCAGACATTATTAATCCCAACGAATGGTGAGTGAGTCGATCGCGATGATATTACCGGCATGGAATTTGGCGGGCTTGGTCTCGTCCAGGCGGAATTCCGGCAGGCGCGCGAGCATCTGCTCATAGATCACCTGCAATTCGATGCGCGCGAGATGCGACCCTAAGCAGCGGTGCGGACCTGCACCGAAGGCAATATGCACGTTATTCTCGCGCTTCATGTCGAACACTTCCGGGTTCGGGAATTCGCGCGCATCCAGATCAGCCCCAGGCAGGAAGATCATAACGATGTCATTCTGCTTCAGCGCAAATCCACCCAGCTCGGTATCCTGCGCCACCCGGCGCACCGGCACGGTAAATGTATAGCGGCGCAGAATCTCTTCGGCAGCTTCCACGATCAACTTCGGATTGGCGCGCAGCTCGTTCTGGAAACCGGGATTTTTCGCCAGATGGCGAATCCCGAAGCCCATGCCGTTGATCACGGTATCCAGCCCCGCGATGAACAGCAGAACGCCGAAATTCTCCATCATCTCCTTGGTCATCGGCTTGCCGTCGATCTCCGACTGCCAGAGCAGGCTGATCAGATCGTCCTTCGGCTCCAGTCTGCGTGCATCGATGGTTTCACCCATCGCATCCGCCACTTTACGCGAGCGGAAAACAAAATCCATGGGGCTCTTGGCCGGCGCCATATGCTCGGTCACCAGCTGGCGGAATTCGGTCAGGCGCTCCACCGGCAGGCCGAGCATCTCAAGAAACACTTTTACGGGCAGGGGCTCGGCGATGGCGGGCACGAAATCGCAATGCCCCTGGTCGATCACGGCGTCGATCAGCTCATTGGCCAGCGCGCGGATCTTCTCCTTGCGGGCGAGAATCGCCTTGGGCGAGAAAGCGGCCTGGAGCGGGGCGCGGTAGATGCCATGCGCCGGCGGGTCGAGTTGGATGGGGAAGGCAATGGGCACATGCCCGAAATCCGGCGGCAGATGCTGCAGGAACATGGCGGACTGCGCGGCGGTCATCACCTCGGAGGTGAAATTCACCGGATCGCGCGAGAGCGTGTAGTTTTCCAGGTGCCCGGTCACCATCCAATGGCCGCGGTTGCGCGGCGTCCAGAACACCGGCGGTGCGACGCGCAGCAGCTCGCGCACGCGCTCATGCGGGTCGCGCAGCAGTCCGGGGTCGAGATGCATGTCGAAATCATACACCGCCTCGACCGGCACATGGTCCGGTCTGGGCACGGCGGGGCTCAGCATGTCAGGTGCAATTGTGTCCATGGTACATCGAACTCCTCAATTTCGGGCCGCCGCGCCGTCTCTCGCGGCATGGTGACAAGGGTAGTGTTTGATACAGTATGGATCAAACACTCAAGTCACCTCATTTCGCGCGAATCATGACGGCGAAGACGGCACGGTTCAACGGCAAAACCAAAATACCGCACCTGCGATCAAGCGCGATCAAGCGCGATCAAGCGGGGGCGATCAAGCGGGTGCTCAGCCCATGCTGACCGCGCCTTGGCGGAAGACGGCCACCGAGCCGCCGTCCACGAGCAAATCGGAGCCGGTGATGAAGCTTGCCTGGTCGCTGGCGAGGAACAGTGCTGCGAGCGCGATATCCGCCGCCACGCCCGGCCGGCCGAGCGGTGCCGCATTCTGCATCTGGGCGCCGCCGGGCGTCTCCGCCTCCTTGCGCCCCATCGGCGTCAATATCATGCCTGGCGATATAGAGGTGATCCGGGCGCCGCGCGGCCCCCAGGTGAGGGCGCGGCTCTGGGTAAGCGTATGCACCGCCTGTTTGCTCAGCGAATAGCTAATGCCGGCCGTCTTCACGGCGTCTCCCTGTGCCATGGTCTCAATCAACGTATTTATCCGGGCCAGGAAATCCGGTGCCAGCGGGTTGGCCATCAGCGCCAGCGCATCCGGAATCGGCGGGATGAGATGCCCGGCGGAGGAGGCGATGAGCACGCCGGCCGAACCGGGCCGTAAGATCGGCTCGATGGCATCCAGCAGTTTCACCGTGGCGACCAGGTTGATCCTCATAATGGCGCCGGCATCCGCCAGCGAGGGCGAGAGACCGGCGGTATGGATCAGAGTAAGCGGGCCTTCGCCTGCCATATCGGCCATGATCGCGGCCAGCACCGCCTCGCTGCCGAGATCCCCGGCATGGGCGCCGAGCACGGTAAACCCATCCGCCCGCAGTTCAGCGGTAAATTTCTCCAGTCCGGGCGCGATGGCATCGGTCAGCACCAGGTCCTGCGTCTGCCCGAACAGCCTTGCGCAAGCCCGCCCCATGCCGCCCGCCGCACCGGTAATAAGCGCCTTGCGGCGTACCAAAGCTGCCATGTTTCCCCCGTTTTATTAGGCACCGCCAAGGCCCATTCGCCCCAGCGCTTAAGAATCAAAAGTTTTTGGAGTCGCTTTTTACAAAAAGCGGCTGTTTTTTTTTCAAGCCGCATCCCATTGCTTCATGGCTTCAGCAATCTTGTTAACAAACCGCGCCGCATCAGCCCCATTAATCACCCGATGATCATAGCTAAGCGACAACGGCAGCACCTTACGAGGCTGGAAAGCATGCCCATCCCAAACCGGCTTGGTCTGAATCCCGGTCACGCCCAAAATCGCCACCTCCGGCGCATTGATGATCGGCGAGAAATACGTGCCGCCAATACCGCCGAGCGAGGAGATCGAGAAGCACCCGCCCTGCATTTTATCCATCGGCAGGCCCTTGCTCCGCGCCAGGCCGGAAATCTCCTTCAGCTCCGCCGCCAGCGTGGGAATGTCTTTCTGGTCGGCATCGCGCAGCACCGGCACCAGCAGGCCGAGCGGCCCATCCACGGCAATGCCGATGTGGAAGAACTTCTTCAGCACCAAAGTCTCGCCATCCGGGGTGAGCGAGGCATTGAACTGCGGATACGCCTTCAGCGCCTCAACCACCGCCTTGATGAGGTAAATCAACGGCGAGGCCTTCACCTCCACCGACTTGCGATACGCCTCCAGCCCGGTCACATCGGCGTCGTCCTGGTGGGTTACGTGCGGGATGGTGCTGGCATTATTGACCATGGTCTTGGCCACGATCTTCTGGAAGCGGGTGCGTTTGACCGTCTCGATCTCGCCAAACTGCGCGAAATAGGCCTCGGGCGTATTCTCAGTGCTCACGTATTTGCTCCCAGCATTCCAATGGCGGGCAGAATGTCATCGCCGGACCGCCGAAACAAGCGTGGCCCCTGAGATTGCTTCAGAAGCCGCTCTGGCGAGTCGTATAGTGGTGATTTTCGAGCACTGGAGCGCAGCGTACTTAAGTACGTGAGCACCAGCGCGCAGGAAATCGCCGCTAGACGGCCGCCAAAGCGGCTTCTGAAGCAATCTCAGTTTGGCATCGCTGCGGCGATGATGGCAGGCCTCCCTTGCCCTGAGCGCCGCGTCCGGCGAGGAGAGGGGGATTCAACCGGGTTCAAGGAGTTTTCGGCCAATGAAGATCGATTCCAGCGTCGCGGCGATCGTAACAGGCGGCGCCTCCGGCCTTGGCCTCGGCAGCGTGCAAGCCCTGCGCGCCGCCGGCGTAAAAGTCGCGATCTTCGACCGCAACCCGGAAACCGGCGAAAAAATGGCTGAGCTGACCGGCTCCATCTTCTGCGAAGCCGATGTGATGTCCGACGCCAGCCTGGACGCCGCCTTCGCCAAGGCCAGCGCCGCCCACGGCCCAGCCCGCATCCTCATCGCCTGCGCCGGCGGCGGCAACGCCCACACCACCATCCGCAAGGACAAGGAAAGCGGCGAAATCAAGGTGTTCCCTACCGCCGACTTTATCCGCGTGCTCACGCTCAACGCCGCCGGCACCTTCGCCACCATCACCCGCTTCGCCCGGGACATCGCCGAGCTGGAGCTTATCGACGGTGAGCGCGGCGCCATCGTCTGCACGGCGTCCGCGGCAGCGCAAGACGGCCAGCAGGGCCAGGCCGCCTATTCCGCCGGCAAAGCCGCCATCGCCGGCATGACCCTGCCCATCGCCCGCGACCTCTCGCGCTGGGGCATCCGCATCAACACCATCCTGCCCGGTATTTTCGACACCCCCGCCATGGCCGGCGCCACCCAGGCCATGCGCGACTCGCTGGGCGCCACGGTGCTGTACCCCAAGCGCCTTGGGTATGCCGCCGAATACGCCAGCCTGGCGCTGGAGCTGGTCCGCAACACCTATTTCAACGCCGAGTCCATCCGCCTCGACGGCGGCATCCGCATGGGTGTGCGCTAAACATCCGGGGCGCTAGACATCCGGCCAAGCCTCGTCGAAAATGGGGCGGCCATACCAATAGAATCCAAGGAGAGCTTCCGAATGCCTGAGATATTCGTCACCACGCGCGAGGGCGCGACCTCTTCCCTCACCGTCAAGGCCGGGGTCAGCCTGATGGAGGCGCTGCGTGACGGCGGACATGACGAGCTGCTGGCCCTGTGCGGCGGCTGCTGCTCCTGCGCCACCTGCCACGTCTACATCGCCCCGGAATTCCTCGGCAAACTCCCGGCCATGAGCGAAGACGAAAACGAGCTGCTGGACAGCACCTCACACCGCACCGAAAACTCGCGCCTCTCCTGCCAGGTGAAGGTAACTGACGCGCTGAACGGCCTGAAAACGATTATTGCGCCGGAAGATTAAGTAACCGCAGCTTTTTGAAAAAAGCTGCACCAAAAACTTTTGGCCCTGTGGGCGTTGGCCTCGCCAACGCCCACAGGGCCAAAAGTTTTTTGGGTCTGCGAAACGCGCGCCACTGGTTCGAGCGCGTTAAGCAGTACTTGTTCGCAAAAAGTACTGCTTAACTCCAGCAAACTCGCTTGCTCGTGCCCCCGATACCCGGATTAAAACAATTGCACGGGTCCAGCGCGCGGTAATGCGCCGCCAGCGCCGGCTTGGCCTTATACAAATGCCCCACATTATGTTCCGCCGGATATTCCGCCCCGCGCGCATCGAGCAGTTCCCACATACGATGCTCAATCGCCACCGGGTCGTGCCCCTTGGCGACGATATAATCCTGATGAAACACATGGCAGAAAAAATGCCCGTAATAGAGTTTCAGGCTGATCGGCGTTGAGATATCCGCGGGCAGATGCTCTTCCCATGCGGTATCATCCCGCCGCAGAGCTATATCCAGCGCTACGATATCCTGCACCGTATCGCGATGCATGGCACGGTAACGCACGGCGGCCCCGGCCACGGCAAAGCGATGCAGAAAAGCCTTTGATCCTTCCTCCGTCGTGCATTCAAAAAAATCCCCGGTAGCCGACGGATATTGTCGCGCCAGCCAATCACGCGCTTCCGCAATGCCGTCCCCGGACATTTTCAACAGCAGATGATGCGCGAACCGGTCCCGATAGGCGCGCATCCGCCTCGGCAAATGCTCAGGGAAAAGATGGCTCGCAGCCTGCATCAACCGATCCGAAAAATCGCGTGGCAGGAAGCTCAAGCGGCTCGCAAAAGAATCGAACCGGGCTTTCAGCGCGAACAAAGCAGGCAGCCGGTCCGTGCCGAGCTTCTCAATCGCCAGAAACATATCCTTGCCATAGCGCGCCGCAAGATCGAAAGCGTCGCGATGAATATACTCCCCCGCCACCGGCAGATTTTTGAAACTCCCCAGTATATGCCTGCGTAGTTGCGTCAACTCATCCGCGTTATTACTGCCGATATAGAACACGGCGGTATTCTCATCGCTGGCAAAACTATCCAGCCGCACCGCGAACAACGCCAGCTTACCCGCACTGCCCGAAGCCTCAAATAACCGGCGCGGATCGGCATTAAACCGGGCAGGGGTGGGAGCAGAAATATCGCGAACATGGGTGGCGTAATCCGGGTCCGACGCCGCACGGTCCACCGGATGCTCAATCTCATCCGGGATAAAATGCCCCGCCTCCAGCCGCGCCAAAACCTCTTCCGGCTCATCCCCTAAACGCAAGCCAATATGATTGACCAGCTCAAGCTCATTGCCCTCATTCACTTGCGCATAAACCGCCAGCTGCGAAAACGCCGGCCCGCGCCGGATAAGCGCCCCGCCCGAATTATTGCAGATGCCACCAGCAACCGATGCCCCCAGGCAGGACGATCCAATAACCGAATGCGGCTCGCGCCCCAGCGGCCGCAACAGCTTTTCCAACTGAAAAAGTGTCGCCCCCGGCAGACACACAACCTGCGCCGCACCCGGCAGCACATGGATCGCTTTCATCCGCATACAGTTGATGATCACCACCTTCCGGCCGTAATCATCCCCATCCGGCGTGGAGCCGCCTGTCAAGCCGGTATTGGCCGCCTGCATGATAATGGCGGCCCCAGCCGCATGGCACGCCTTAAGCGCCCGCCACTGCTCCACGAGCCCGCCCGGCCGCACCACCGCCAGCACGGGCCCTTGACCAAACCGAAACCCCGCGCAAAACCTGGCCGTCGCGCGCGAACCGGTAAGCACATGCCGTGCCCCGGCAATCGCGCGCAGCTGGCGGACCAGATCATCCATGCCCGCAGGCTAGAATGCAGCCTCCGCCATGTCCATCAACGGCGCCTTGCCGGCCTTGATGGTAAACAGCAACGCGCCGGCCTGCGGCAGAATACGCTGCATGAAGAAACGCGCGGTGACGATCTTGGCCTGGTAGAACTCGGCATCCTCCCCGCCCATTTTGTCCACCGCGATAACCGCCATGCGCACCCACATGAAGCCAAGTGCCACGAGCCCGAACAGGCGCAGATAATCCGTCGCCGCGGCACCAGCCTCCTCAGGATCGCTCATCCCCTTCTCGGCAATATACGCAGTCGCCAGCTGCAGCGCACCGAACGCCCGCGCATAACCCTGCACAAGCTTGCCAAGTGCCGGATGTCCACTGTGTGCCTCGATGAACTCGGAAACTGGATGGAAAAACCGCCGCAGACTCCGCCCCAAATTCGCCGGCAGTTTGCGCCCCACCAGGTCCAGCGCCTGAATCCCGTTGGTGCCCTCATAAATCATCGCAATCCGCGCATCGCGCGCCAACTGCTCGATGCCATGGTCGCGAATATAACCATGCCCGCCGTAAACCTGCATGGCGGTGCTGGCACTCTCGAAACCAAGGTCCGTAAACAGCGCCTTCACCACCGGTGTCAGCAGTGCCACAAACTCCTCATACTCGGCACGCTCCACCGGATCAGCCGCAAGTGCCGCGCGGTCCATCGCCTGCGCCACCCAAACGCACAGCGCCCGGCAGCCCTCGTTATTCGCGCGCATCGTCAACAACATGCGGCGAATATCCGGATGCACGATCAACGGGTCCGCCGGCTTGTCAGGATGTTTCACACCCGACAGCGAACGCCCCTGCAACCGCTCCCGCGCATAGGAAACAGCGCTCTGATACGCGATCTCGCCAATGCCCAGCCCTTGCGTGCCCACAGAGAGCCGCTCGCTGTTCATCATCACGAACATCGCCTGCATGCCCTTATGCGGCGTACCGACGAGCCAGCCCGTGGCGTCGTCGAAATTCATCTGGCACGTGGCCGAGGCCTTGATGCCCATTTTATGCTCGATGGCGGCACAGGATACGCCGTTGCGCGCCCCAGGTCTGCCCTCGGCATTCGGCAAAAATTTTGGTACCAGGAAAAGCGAAATACCCTTCACGCCCGCGGGCGCATCCGGCAGGCGCGCCAGCACCAGATGGATGATATTCTCGGTCAGATCATGCTCACCGGCGGAGATGAAAATTTTGGCACCACTGATCTTATAGCTGCCGTCATTCTGCGGCGCGGCTTTGGTGCGCAGCAGGCCCAAATCCGTGCCGCAATGCGGTTCGGTCAGGCACATGGTGCCAGACCATTCACCGGATACCATTTTGGGCAGATAGAAATCCTTGAGCTCTTCCGAACCATGGCTCTCCAGCGCCAAAGAGGCGCCATGCGTTAGCCCCGGATACAGCCCGAAGGAAAGATTGGTGGAGCAAATCATCTCCTCCACCAGTTTCGCGATCGTCTCCGGCGCGCCCTGGCCGCCGTATTTCTGCGCGGCATTCAGCGCGCCCCAACCAGCTTCGGAGAAGCCCTTGTAAGCCTCCTTGAAACCTTTGGGCGTATGCACCACGCCATTCTCGTAGGTGCAGCCTTCAAGATCGCCGCTGGCATTGATCGGCAGAAGCTGCTCGGTGCAGAATTTCCCCGCCTCTTCCAGAATCGTATCCAGAAGTTCGACTGAAAATTCCTCCTGCCCCGGCAGTGGTTCTGCGCCGTGCAATTCGTGCAGCACAAAGCGCATGTCGCGCAAAGGTGCGGTGTAATTTTGCATGGTTTCCTCCTAATTCCGCAAAGGCTTGCCGGTGGTCAGCATCGTTTCGATGCGCGCCAGCGTGCCCTGGTTCTTGATCAGCCGCATGAACGCGGCGCGCTCCAGTGCCAGAATTTCCTTCTCCGTCACCTCGTCGATAATATCGGCCGCACCACCCGAAAGCACACCGGCAAGCTCGCCCGCCACCACCATATCGTAAGTGGTCGCAACACCCTTGCGCCGGAACTCATCAGCGGCGATGCCCATGGCCACGGCACCCGAGGCGCCAGGCAGGCGGTAGGTTGCCGGCACGGGTGCCGCATAGCCCTCCACCAGTGCCAAAGCGCGCGCCTTGGCATCGGCCAGTAACCGGTCGCGGTTCATGGAAATCCCGTCATCGGCCTTCAGGAACATAAACTCCTTGGCCTCAGCAGCAGATTTCGAAACCGTAGCCGTACTGACGATCTCAAACACCTTCGCCGCAGCCGGCATCGGCCCGTGCGGCATTCTGGGGTTAGCCGCCCAGCGCGCCAGCATTTCCGAGCACCCGCCCCAGGCCGGCACCAGCCCCACGCCGCATTCCACCAGCCCGACATAGGCCTCGGCATGCGCCTGCACGGCGGATGTATGCAGCAGAATCTCGCACCCGCCGCCCAGCGCCATGCCGAACGGGGCGGCCACGGAAGGGAAGGGCGCGTATTTCAGTTTCTTGTAAACATCATGCCCGGCGGTAACGAGTTTCTCAATCTCACTCCATGCCGCAATGTTCGCAGCAAACAACCCAAGGCCAAGATTGGCACCGGCGGAAAAATTCTGTCCCTCGTTATAAATCACCAGCGCCTTATGCGCTTTCGGCAGAAAATCAATGGTCTGGCTCAGCAATTCCAAATTCTGCGCATCGAGCGAGTTGCTCTTGGAAGTATACTCAAAACACAGCACGCCGTCGCCAACATCCCACACGGATGCTGAAGCATTCTTCAGCACAGGCTTGCCCGTGCGCTTGATATCCTCCAGCAGCAGCACGCCAGCCGGGCGCTGCAACGGATGATACACACCATCCGCGCCAAAATACTCACGCTTGCCACCGGTCAGCTGATAAAACTTCTTGCCCCTAGCAGCGTTAAGGAAAGCCGGCACGGCAAACCCGTCCTTCGCCAGTTTTTCCACCAGCACGTCCACGCCAATCAGATCGATCAGCTCGAACGGCCCATACCGCCAGTTATACCCCAGCCGCATCGCCGTATCGATCGCATCGATATTGTCCGCCGCATCGCCCACCAGACTGGCGGCATAGCTCAGTGTCTGCCCCAGCACGCGCCACGCATATTTCGCGGCCTTGGTATCGAAGCTGAGCAGCTTGCCCAATTTCGCCTCGGCTTCGCGCAAATTGGATTTCTGCACCGGCCGGTAATCGCCGCTGGCCAGATCAATCGCCTCGCGTCCGGCTGCCGTCTTGCGGTAAAACCCGCCCTTGCCCTTGCGGCCGATATACCCCTCCGCGATCATCTTCTTAATCAGTGGCAAATCCCGATTTGCCGCATGGAACGCATCGCCCTTCGGCAACGTGGCACCCAGACTCGCATTGATATGCGGCATCAAATCCAGCCCGACCAGATCGATCAGCCCGAACACACCGGTTTTGGGAATCCCCATCGGCTTGCTCATCACCGCATCGGCACCCTCGATGGTCAGCCCAGCATCCAAGGCCTCGATCACACCCAGCATCAGCCAGTACACACCCAAACGATTGGCAATGAACCCCGGCGAATCCTTGGTCCGCACAATGGATTTTCCGAGCCGCACATCGGCAAATTTTTCTACAGAATCAGCCAAAGCCGCATCGGTGGCAGGCCCCGTCACCAGTTCCAGCAGCCGCATATAACGCGGCGGATTAAAGAAATGCGTGATCAGAAAATCGCGCGCAAAACCCTCGCCCATACCCTCAACAAGTTTTGCCAAAGGAATGGTCGAGGTGTTGGACGACACCGCACAACCCGGCTTCCGCACCGTCTCGATCTTGCGGTAAAGATCCTGCTTAATATCCAGCCGCTCGACGATCGCCTCAACAATCCAGTCACACTCAGCAAGTTTGCCAAGATCATCCTCAATATTGCCCGGCGCCACCAGTTTCGCGGCGGATTTGGACATGAACGGCGCCGGATCGGTCTTCAGCATTTTGGCAATGGCGCCCTCGGCCAGCGCGTTGCGGCTCTTTGCCCCGGCAGGCACGATATCCAGCAACAACACCGGCGTGCCGGCATTGGCAAACTGCGCGGCAATCGCCGCCCCCATGGTGCCCGCGCCAATAACCGCGGCTTTACGAATATCGCCCATCACACCCGCTCCAGCACGGTGGCGATGCCCTGCCCGCCACCAATGCACTGCGTCGCCAGCGCATAACGCCCCCCGGTACGCGCCAGCAAACTGGCAGCCTTACCCACCAGCCGCGCGCCCGTCGCACCCAGCGGATGCCCAAGAGCGATGGCACCACCATCAATGTTCAGAATCTCATCGCGAATCCCCAGCTCCTGCACGCAGGCCAGCGACTGCGAAGCAAACGCCTCGTTCAGCTCGACCACATCAATCGCGGAAATATCAATCCCGGCCCGTGCCAGCGCCTTGCGGCTGGCCGCCACCGGGCCGATGCCCATAATCTCCGGCGCGCAACCGGCACTGGCGGTGGCAACAATCCGTGCCAGTGGCTTCAACCCATGCTTGGCCGCATAATCGGCACTGCACACCAACACGGCGCTTGCACCATCAGTCAGCGGCGACGAGGTCGCAGCGGTAACGCTGCCCTCGGTATCGAACACCGGCTTCAGCCCGGCAAGGTCGGCAGCATTGCTGCTGGGGCGCGGGCAACCATCCTTATCCACCACACCGTTGCGTGTCTGCACCGGCACGATCTCATCGGCAAAATACCCGGCGGTAATCGCGGCGGCTGTACGCTGCTGGCTGCGCAATGCAAAACCATCCTGCGTTTCGCGCGAAATTTTCCATTTCTTGGCAACATTCTCAGCGGTCTGCCCCATGCCCATATAAGCGCCGGGAACTTCTTTCGAGAGCCTCGGATTGGGTAGAATATTAAACCCCGGCATCGGCACGCGGCTCATGCTCTCCACCCCGCCGGCGATGAAAACCTCACCCGCACCGGTGGCGATGTGCCCCGCCGCAATATGCACAGCCTGCATCGAGGAGCCGCAGAACTGATTGACCGTATAGCCTGCCACCGATTGCGGCAGCCCCGCCAGCAGTACAATCAGCCGCGCCACATTCAGCCCCTGCTCGGCCTCCGGAAAAGCGCAGCCCAGCACCAGCGCCTCGATATCTTCCGGCTTCACCCCGGAGCGCTTCACCAGTTCGGCCACCACGGCAGCTGCCAGATCATCAGGCCGCGTATGCGCCAAAGCGCCTCTGCCAGCCAGAGTAAACGGCGAGCGCACATAGCCCACGATAACAGCTTGATTCACGGCTTGATTCACAATTGCCTCCCGGTTGTTGCAGGCTTTGGCTCGCTATTAGCCAAAGCCGCGGTCTCCATATTACGCAGCGCCGCCATGGCCAGCTGCTCAATCTCATTCAATTCCAGCAAAGTCTGCGTCAGCGCCAGCTGCTGCTCGGCCAGCTTTTGTATGCGCTCATGCACAGATTTAATCAGCGCTTTCGTCTGTTGCGCATGGGTCGGGTCCATATCGTAAAGTTCCAGATACTCTCTGATCTCCTTGATCGAAAACCCCAGGCTTTTGCCACGTAAAATTAAAATCATGCGGGCGCGGTCGCGCTGCGAATACACCCTGGTATTGCCCGCCCGGCGCGGTGTGATCAGCCCTTGCGTCTCGTAAAAATGCAGGGTCCGTACCGTAATCCCCAGCTCGGCGCCGAGCTGGGTTACGGTATAGAGTTGATCAAGGTTCGTCATTCTTCACTTCCGGTCTTCAAACTTTGGCGTTGACCTCACGGTCAACGCCGGATTTCAAAAAATCATATTCATGCCGGCCGTCACCGAATTATCGGAAGCCGAATATTCACCATCAATGCTCCCCGCCGGCGTAAGCGCAGACGCTGCGGCACTGCCGTGGATAGACCCGCCAGGTGTGAACACATGGCCGTAAGCCAGCTCGAGCTTGGTGTTGGGCAGCAGCTGGTATTGCGCGCCGAAGCCGAGATCGTAATGGTCCGAATCTGGAATGCGCACGGTACGGTTGGCATCCGTCACCGGCGATTCATCATAGGCGAAGCCGCCTTGCAGCATGAGCTTGTCCGTCAGCTGGTAATTCGTACCCACCCCGGCAAACCAGGTGTTACGCCAGTTCTCCTGGATCGTGGTATTGCCCGAACCATTCTGGGCGGTGATATTGATGGTCTTCAGCAGCGACCATTCGGTCCATTCCACACTGCCCATCACGGCCCATTGCGGGTTGATCTGATGATAGATGCCAAGCCCGGCACTATCGGGCAGAGTGATGCTGGTGGTCGCCTTGGTGTTGGCCTGGCTTAGCAGCCCCACCACCGCCGGTATCGCGCTGTAGCTGCCGGGGACGGACACATATTGCCCGCCGCTGATGTTATGGCGGATGCGCGAGTGGTAATCGAGACCGATGCGCGTGGCATCATCGAACTGGTAGAGCACGCCGAGATTATAGCCGACACCCAGATTGGTGCCGCGGATCTCGCCCGTGGGATCCTGCCCGGTGGCGGCACTCAGTATCGGCACGTTCACGGCTTCGGTAAGCCGGGCCTGGAAATAATCGAAATTCGGCCCGCCGCCGATCGAGAGATGGTCGTTGACCTTATAGGACAGGGCCAGCCCGAAATTGATATCGGTGATGCTGGACGAAAGCCCCTGATAGCGCCCGACGAAATCCCCGGGATAATTGGTGCGCTCGCCGAAAGGCGAGGTGACGGAAAAGCCGAGCCGCCAGTTGGGGCCCAAAGTCATCACCCCGAATGTAGCGCCCGAGGCCGCGGGGGCCACGGCATTGCCGCCTTGGCTACCGCTCACATTGCCGCCGGTCTGCGCATTGGTGGCACTGCCGGTAAAATGCGCGGAAGGGGCGATCAGGCTGATCGCGCCGTCGATCTCGTCATTGTTGAGCAAAGCCATGCCCGCCGGGTTGTTCCACACCGTGCTGGCGTCATAGGCCTTGGCCTCGCTGCCGGTAAACGCATTGCCCAACGAATCGGCCGAGCTCTCGCGCAGGCCGAAGCCGCTGGCATGCGCCGGCATGCCCAGCACCAACACCCCGCCAAACCCCGCAACCGCCGAAAGCAGATGGGCTTTAGAGAAGTTTTTCTTTCTTACGACTTTTTTATTCACGCCTTCCTCCTGTAACGAATACGCACGCCATATATTTTTATGGTTACGCCCATTAACAAGGTTATGGCGGGCACCTTACGTATAGTGTATGTTAAATACCAAATGGGGATGAAATGCAAGCTACACCTTTCACAAGACTGATCGCATGTGCCGCGGTGCTGGCTCTGGCCAGTTTCGGCGGCACCTCCACCGTGCGGGCCCAGACCACTAATCAAGCGGTCTATGGCTGGTGGCTCACCACGGACGGCAAAGCCGCCATCAACATCGCCCCCTGCGGCACGCAGCTCTGCGGCAAGGTGGAATGGCTCAAAGAGCCGCTGGACCCCAATACGGGCAAACCCAAAACCGACATCCACAACCCGGATGCCACCCTGCGCCCCCGCCAGGTCTGCGACCTGACCATGCTGGGCAATTTCACCCCGAATGCCGACGGCTCATGGGGCGGCGGCTGGATCTACGATCCCGACTCCGGCAACACCTATAAATCCAACATGCATGTTGGCGATGACGGCAAATTGCATGTGCGCGGCTTTATCGGTGTGCCTTTGTTCGGCCGCTCCGAGGTCATGACGCGCCCGGTAGCGCCTCTGACCCCGTGCGTCCCTAGTTAAGCTCGCTTAGTTAAGTTTGGGGCTAAACTTGGCACTAACCGGCGGGTTGAGCTGCCGCTCAGCCAGCCGGTGCAGGCCGAGCACGGTAATCGAGCCGTAATTCACCCGGATCAGCCCCTCACGCTCCAGCGCCTTCAGCTGGCGGTTGAGGGTCTGGCGGGCCGCGGCCAGGCGCTGGCTCAGCTCCTCCTGCGGCATTTCAATGAGTATGCCCTGCTGCTGGCGCAAGGTTTTGCCATGGCTGAAGGCAAGCATGTAGAGCGTGCGCAACAGGCGCTCCTTCAACGGCAACGCATTGCGGTCGCGCGCCTGGTGGTACACGGCCGAGAGGCTGAGGCTGAAAAGCTGCAACAACCGGCGCGCCAGCACCGGGTGGCGGTCGAGCAACAGCTCAAAATCCCGGTGCGGGATGATCCGCAACAGCACCGGCGTTACCGCCATCACATCCGCCGTGGCCGGCAAGCCCGTAAAAGCCTCCGGCAGGCCGATCCAATCGCCCTTGTTCATGGTCGCGGCCACGGTCTCGCCGCCTTTGCCATCCGGCACGCGGTATTCCACCTTACCCGCGCGCAACTGGTACAGCTGGGAGCACTGGCAGCCCGAGTGCAGCAGCTCCTCGCCGGCGGCGGCGTTTCGCTCGTAGCTGATCTCGTCGAACGCATTTTGCAGCTCTGGTGACAACTCGTCGAAAAAATTATTTGTATGGTTAATGGGAACCATCACGGTTACTCCCTTGCCGTCTTTTTTGATCTTGTTATGAGCCAGCCTATGCTGAAACCGGGTCGGACTGCAACAAGTTACGACATGAACGGAAAAGCATCTTTAAGCCGGCTGGGTTTGAACAGTATGCTTAAACAGCAACGGGCCAAACCCCCGCTTTACCGTCCCCGCGTTGAACCGCGGATTTTCGAGGCGCTGAAAGGACTTCGCTGAGGCGCGCAAACCGTCTTGGGAAGCCGCCGGCGCCGGAAACTCATACGGACAATACCCGCTTATGGCGACATTGACAGTGACCAGAAGATAGCGTTACCCGAAGCGACGTATAAAAGCTAAGAGGGTGTTCAGACTTCTCAACAAGTCAGCTGACCGCACCAGCAATATAAGCGGCACCCAAAGAGCATCAAGGCAACAGTAAGACCTGCGAGAGGGACGAAGCATGACAATAATGACCCAGGTGAAAGACATCCAGGACGGCAGCGTCCCTTTCCCGATCACCGATCCGGAACGCATCCCCGTGCAGCGCTATTACGACGAGACCTTCTACAAGGCCGAAACCGAGCGCCTCTGGCCGCATGTGTGGCAGATGGCCTGCCGACTGGAGCAGATCCCCAATGCCGGCGATTGGATCGAGTATAAGATCCTCGAAAAATCGATCATCATCATGCATGCCGCCAAGGGCATCAAGGCCTTCCACAACGCCTGCCGCCATCGCGGTGTGCCGATCACCGAGGGCAAGGCGCATGGCTCCTGCGAGAACGAGGGTTTCACCTGCCCCTTCCACGGCTGGCGCTGGAACATCGAGGGCCAGAACACCTTTGTGTACGGCAAGCAGAAATTCAGCGAGCGCCAGCTCGACAAGGCCGATCTCGCCCTCAAAACCTGCCGCGTCGAAATCTGGGGCGCCTGCGCCTTCATCAATCTCGACGATAACGCCCCCAGCCTGCTGGATTCCATCGGCCCGCTGGCCCAGCGCCTCGAAGCGCACGGCCTGAGCAATTTGCGCGCCGAATGGTGCTACGCCACAACGCTGCCGGCCAATTGGAAAATCGCGATGGAAGCCTTCATGGAAGGCTATCACGTGATGAAAACGCATCCGCAGCTGCAGCGCACGCTGCCCGGGCTGTACAACTCAATGTACGCCTTCAACATGCAGGACACGGGCGGCGTCGGCCTGCCGACCAACCCGTACCTCACCGGGCGTGAAAACGTGAAGGCCCAGGTCAAGCATCTCGAACTGCTCAGCGAGGGCATGGCCGGCATGGTGCATGCCAAGGAGATCGAGATCGCCAAGGAACTGCTGGAGGTCGAGCTGCCGGAAGACCCGATGCTGGCGGTGCAGACCTGGTACGGCATCTTCCAGGATCAGATCACCAAGCGTCTGAGTGCCAAGGGCGAGCCGGTGCCGGATCTCAATGCCGTTGCGGTCTCAGACCCCATCCATGCGGTGGAATTCATCTTCCCGCATTACTTCCTGCTGCCGATGTTCACCTCGATGTCAGCCTACCGCATCCGCCCGCTGGGTCCGGAAAGCTGCTATTTTGAAATCTGGTCGCTCACCCCGAGCGCGCCCGGCCAAGAGCCCCCGGTGGTCATGGCGCCGATCGAGCTGCCCTATGACAGCAAGGACTTCCCCGCCATCCCGCAGCAGGATTATTCCAACATCCCCATCCAGCAGAAGGGTGTACACGCGCAGGGTTTTGAATTCATGCGCCTGGCGGAGAATGTCGAAGGGCTGATCAGCAATTACGAGCGCATCATCGACGGTTATCTCGGCGGCGTGGACGCACAGAAGCTTGCCAAGGCACAGCATCTGCTCGGCGGCAATTTCGACGGCAAGATTGTAGATTTAGGTTTCTAAGCATCTGGGTTTCTAAAAACCAGCTGCCGCGGCGTATCCCATAAAAAACCGGCCTTCCCGCAAGGGAAGGCCGGTTTTTTATGGCCAGCTTCTTAAGCTGAGATGATCAGTTATACGACCAATTCGAGCCCTTACGCGTACGATGGTTATAATAATGCCCATTATTACGATAATGATAATGATGCCCCTGGTAGAGGTAATCCGCCGGGGTAGCGGCGCTGGATACGGCGCTAACGGGCTGCGGTGCCACCGGCATGGCAAGTGCTGCCATGGGCGCGCAAACGGTCAGGGCGGCGGCCAGCGCAAAAGGCGATAACAGGTGGCGCTTCAACGTGCCGGTTTTTTTGGTCAATTGCATGGTGTCCTCCATTATGATGAGACTAAAAGTGGTGCGGCGCTGCATGCGCTTCAATGCGCAATGCTGGGCACAATGCTGGCATCTGGGTGGCCGATGCCGCCGCGCCAGCCCATCGACATGCCTATAATTCATTGAAACAATACGAGTTTTATGGCGCAGACAGCATAAACTACGGCGGGATGAAACTTCGCTTAGCCAATCCTTCACGGCTGCCGCCTAAAACGCGCTTGAAAACAGCGCAACAGCCCCGAAGTGCAGTAGATCATCTTCTCACCCGGTAAGCATGCGGGAACCAGCATCATGAGACGATTTGCGAAAATTCTAACGGTTGCGATGACCTGCCTGGCCATAACCGGCGTTGCGGCGGCACCAGCCTCGGCACACGGCGGGGGTGGAGACGGCGGTTGGCATGGCGGTGGTGGCGGCTGGAATGGCGGTGGTGGCTGGCGCGGCGGTGGTGGCTGGGGTGGCGGCTGGCACGGCGGTTGGGGCTGGGGTGTCGGCATCGGCATCGCGCCGGCCTATGTCCCGGGCCCGTATTATTACCCGCCGCCGGTCTATTATCCCCCGGCCCCGGCCTATTACCCGCCCCCGCCCGGCTATTATTCGCCCTATCCCGGCTACATCCAGCAGGCCCCTGCACCTCAGGCGCCCGCTTCACAGGAGTCACCCGGCCCGGTGCAGAGCAGTGCTTCAGCGGAATCCTGCAACGCCGGCACTTACGTCTGCCCCATGGAGGTCACCGTCCCGGTAGGCGGGCGGTGCTATTGCCCCGGCAATGACGGCAGCCGCGTCTACGGTTCCGCCCAGTAGCGGGTTCTGCCCAGTAGCGGGTTCCGCCCAATAACGGCAATCCAGCAAAGGAGAGAGATTCTTGGACAACAACCACCCCGTACAAGCCCTGCGCGCCAAGCTTGAAGACCAGCGCCTCAGCGCCATTCAAACCTTGGCGTCAACCGATACCGCCGATAATCCCAACGCCTTGAACGAACTCGCTTGCCTCCAACTGGCCTTAACGGCCGTGCGAGAGGAAATCGAAGCACATAGTGTGAGGTTCGGCTGGGGCAGCGTCGAGGCGCTTGAATAAGCAGGAAAATCTGTTGTTTTACCCGAATTCCGGTTGGTAGCGACGGACAGATTTGAACTGCCGGCCAAGAGATTATGATTCTCCTGCTCTACCGCTGAGCTACGCCGCCAAACCGTAAGCCAGCCGGGTACCCCGGCCAGCAGGGGAAGTCAATTGGGACAAGCACCAAACACCCACCCAAAAAAGAGGCCCCGGACTCGCGTCCGGGGCCCTTTCAGGAAGGCTGGAAATCAGCCTTCCATATCGGCGCCGATGCTGGCGAGGATCTGCGGCGATTTCGACTTCAGCACCAGGAACCAGACCAGCCCGATGCCCATGTACGCAGCGAACACCGGCGGCAGCATGTTGAACGGCGCTGCCGGGTAGGGGAACAGGCTGGCGTAGATCACGAAGGCCATCATGCCGGCACCGATGATGGTGTAGATCACATGCTGCGCCTTGAGCACACCGCCGCGGTACAGATCCACCGGGGCGGCAAGGCAGATGCCGAAATACACGACCACGAAGCCATAGGTGGCGATGGTGCCGGACAGGCCGAACCCGTTGAGGAAGCCTTCGGGCAGAAGTGCGAGAATGATCAGCCCGGTGATGACGCCGGAAGCATACACAGCCATGTGCGGGGTTTTGTGGACCTTATGCACCAGGCCCATGGAGCCGTGCAGGAACTGGTAGCGGCCCATGGAGTAGAGCATGCGCGAGCTGGCGTTCAGGCAGGCCAGAGCGCAGGCAAACGCGCTGATGATGGCGGCGAAATACACGATGCCGGCAGCCCAGGGCAGACCCGCCTTGTTGGTCATGTCGGCAAACGGCGAGGAGGAGCCGGCGATGGCTCCGGTATTGTCGCCCATCGCCATGACCATGAAATAGGCCAGGATGGTGAAGAACACGCCGACGATGGCGGCCGAACCGACCACCGCGTAGGGGATGTTTTTCACCGGATCAGCCGATTCCTTGGCCAGCGTCGCGGAGCTTTCGAAACCCACCCAGCTGAACACGGCAAACGCCATGGCGGACATGATGCCGCCGACCGGAAGTTTGGTGACGTGGAGCTGCACCGGGTCCACCACCGTGCCGTGCTTGGCCACCACAAGGGCGGTGATCACGACGATGATGCCGACGGAGACGCATTCCAGCACCAGACCCATGCGCGAGGAGAAGGTGATGTCGCGATAGGCGGCAAACACGACCAAGGCCAGCACCAGGAAGGAGATGAACGTCTCGGCGCCGAAGCCGAGCGACATGCCGAACACGGCGAGCACGTTGTTGAGGAAGAGCGGCTCGCTCATCAGCACCGCCACGGCGGTGGTGGTGTAGGCCAGCACCATGGCCCAGCCGGCCAGCGCGCCGCTCACGGGGCCGAAATTGCGGCCGATATAAACAAAGAAGGAGCCGGCTTCCGGATGGCGCTTGGCCAGGCTGGAGATGGAGGCGCCGACGAAGATGAGGCCGAGGGTGGCCAGCGCATAGGCAACCCAGGAGCCGACGCCGGCCAGACCGGCGACGACGGTGATGTTCAGCGCCGGCGTCATGGTCGGCGCGATATTGGCGATGGATTGGCCGAGCGTCTCGATCTTGTTGAGCGCGCCGTGTTTTAGTTGTGGCGCTGCTTGCGCGGCGGCGTGCGCGGCAATGTCTGTGGTGGCGACCATGCTGTCTGTCTCCGGGTTGAAAATTCACCGCACACGCGGTCTCTGTTTAAGCGGTCTCTGTTTAAAATAATGCAAATGCCATGCCGGAGCTGAGCCAGCCTTCGCATATGCAGCAAACCGCTGGTCTCAAGCCCCGCGTGGGGGTATTGCGGCAAACAAGTGAGCGGGATTTGATCGTCAGATGACAATTATTTGCACAATTCTGTAATGGAGGGTTTATTTTTTGAGCAGGAATAAAATTTGTTTCTTCAAAATGCGGGAATGGCGCCCATGCAGCTGATTCTGGCCAGCACCTCCGCCGCCCGGCAGGAAATGTTTTGCTCCGCCGGCATCGAGGCGCAGTTTATCGCCTCAGGCGTAGATGAGGCGGCGCTCAAGGCCGGTTTTACCGGTCCCCCGCCTGCACTGGCGCTGGCTTTGGCCCAGGCAAAGGCACGCTCCGTGGCCCAGGCTCACCCTGGCGCCTTTGTTATTGGTGCTGACCAATTACTCGTATGTGATGGTAATATTTTCGACAAGCCGTCGGATCTGGCCGAGGCCGCAACGCATCTGCGCGCGCTCTCAGGGCGCGCCCATGAGCTCATAACCGCCGTCTGCGTACTGCAAGCCGGTACGGTGTTGTGGACGCACGTGGAATCGGCCCGCCTCACAATCCGCCCCCTAAGCGAAGCCTTTATCGCCAGCTACCTCGCGGCGGAGGGGACCAAAATCCTCGGCTGCGTCGGCGCCTACCGGCTGGAAGGGCTTGGCGCGCAGTTATTCGAGCACGTCGAAGGCGATTATTTCACCATTCTCGGCCTGCCCTTGCTCCCCTTGCTCGGCTTTTTACGCGGGCTGGGCGCGCTGGCCGGCTGAGACGCCCGCGCCTGGTCCAGCAATTCCCGCATCGTCTCTATAGTCTGTGCATCGAGATGCCGCAGCTCGCGCGTCAACCGGTTGGCAAGTGCGGTCTGCGCCGGCGTCAGCCCGGCCGCATTCAGCCGCAACCGCGGGCGTGAGGTCTTGGCCAGTGCCGTCAGCTCATCCGCCTCATCCCAGATCAGGCCAAAATACTGGCAAACCTGGTGGATCAGCCCGGCCGAAGGCGTCCCCCGCCGGCCATGCTCAAGTGCGGAGAGATAAGGAGCGGATATCTCAAGTGCCGCCGCCATCTCCCGCTGCAAAATCCCCCGCGCCTGGCGCAACTGCCGCAGTTTTTCACCAAACGGGGTCATGGATCCACCCAAATCATCTCCGCGACACCCAAGTCATCCCCGCGAAAGCCCCCGTCATCCCCGCGAAAGCGGGGATCTCGCGGCCGTGACGAGCGCAATCACCGAAACGCCTCACCCCCGCCGCCGCCGGAGCAAAACGCGCACCGAGCCCGTATTGGCCGCATGCGAATGCACCAGCGCCAATATCAGCGGCCGTAGCCCCGGCGCGTTAAGCCAATGCGGCAGCTCACGCGCCAAAATCTCCCCCTTGCCGGTAATGATCTCGACATTGCGCAACCCAGACCCATAGGCCAGCTCCAGAAAATGCCGCACCTCATTATGCGCCCTGGAAGCCGTATGCCCGTGCAAATCCAACCTGGCCTCAACCCTGGTCTTGCCGGCGTAAAAATTCTTCCAGGTGGCTTTATCAAGCCCGGCAGGCGCTGCATTCAGCCCAACCTCGGCCGGCATCCGCGCCAGGCTGGGTTTTTGCGCCACCAACGGTGCAGGTATGGCTACGGCAGGCGGCGGCGGGGCAGGGGGCAGCTCTTCGATCGCCAAACCCAGCTTGCGGCCCGGCATAAGCCGCGTCAGCGTCCGGCCATAGGCCGCCCACAGCCGCAAATCATCCTCAGAAAATCCTTTGCGCCGGGCCATGACGCAAAATATTCGTCAAATCGCCTCGTGGGTCCAGACCGTAAAGCTTTCCAGCACGCTGGGCCCGAAAATATTGCACAGCGCCACATCGGCCGCATCGCGCCCATAGGCCATCAAAATACGCCCCAGCCGCGGCTTGTTGTTGCGCGGATCGAACGTATGCCACGCCCCGCCCAGATAAGCCTCGAACCAGCCGGCAAAATCCCCCGGCGGGTGCGGCAAAGGCTCGCCGATATCGCTCAAATACCCCGTGCAATAGCGCGCCGGTATATTTAACGCCCGGCAGAGTGCCACGCCGAGATGCGCATAATCCCGGCACACCCCCACCTGCTCCTGGTAACCCTGCAGTGCCGTACGGGTGTTACGCGCCTGCATATAGTCGAATTTAATGCGTTTATGCACAAAGTCACACACCGCCTGCACCCGCGCCCAGCCCGGCTTGGTGTCGCCAAACAGGTTCCAGGCAATGTCGCCCAGCACATCGGTCTCGCAATAACGGCTGCCGAGCAAAAACGGCAAAGTGGCCAGCGGCAAATCCTCCACCGCATGCTGCACGGCATCGGCCACCACCGGGTCCGGCGTATCGGAATCGATCACCGTGCCGGCACTCGCCAGCCGGAATTGCCCGGCCGGGGCCACAAGCCTGGCGCATTGGTTACCAAATCCGTCCAGATGAAAAGTAATCGGCACCACCGGGAAGGTGGTCATCACATCCGCCACAATAATGTCACCCGCACGGCTCGAATGGACATTCAGCGCCAGAATCATGGGGGTGGGTTGCGGAAGCTGGTAGATGAACTCGTAACCGACCGCGATTTTCAAACTGCTTGTCCTTCCGGCCGTATTGGCCGCTTAGCGAAGCATACAGTACGCAGCTTTTTGAAAAAAGCTGCACCAAAAACTTTTATTAATTTGGGCTTTGGGCTGTTCACAGCCCAAAGCCCAAATTAATAAAAGTTTTTTTCGGCGCATTTTTTTGTTCACAAAAACTTGCTACTTATTCTTAAAAAATGCCGAAGCAGCGTCCTTATGTGCCCTCTTCTTCGCCATGGCCCCCTCCACCCGGGCAATCTCGCCCTGCAACTCAGCCACGTACTCGGCGAGCTCCTCCACCCCCAACAGGTCCAAACCCGGCGGAATAAGCAGCTTTTTCGCCCGTGGCGGCGGGTCATCCTCGGAAAATATCATGGAACGATCTTGACCCGGAGGTGGCGCGGGCTCCATACGCGGGCCAAGTTTAACTTGTCTCCCGCAGGCGAATGATTATGTCCGCTCCGGGCCGCAGGGCCCGCGAGAAGACTCTCGTCTATAAAAGGTGTTCTATCCATGTCTCTACCCCTTATGCCCAAAGCTACCGCAGTCTGGTTGATTGACAAGACCGGGCTGACCTTCGAACAGATCGCCGATTTCTGCGGCATGCACCCGCTGGAAGTGCAGGCAATCGCCGATGGCGAGGTGGCGCAAGGCATTAACGGCTACGACCCGGTGCTGAACAAGCAGGTCTCGGCCGATGACATCGCGCGTGCCGAGAAAAACCCCGAACTGCGCCTGAAACTGCTGGCCGCCCCCGAATCCATGCACAAAAAGCAAAAAGGCGGCCGCTACACCCCCGTGGCCAAGCGCAACGACCGCCCAGACGCCATCGCCTTCCTGCTCCGCAGCTACCCGCATCTCACCGATGCCCAGGTCATCAAGCTGCTCGGCACCACCAAGGACACCATCCAGAAAATCCGCGACCGCTCGCATTGGAACAGCGCCAACATCAAACCGCGCGACCCGGTCATCCTCGGCCTGTGCAAACAATCAGACCTGAACGACGCGGTACACGCCGCCAACGACCGCCTAACCCGCGAAGGCCTAACCCCGCCCCCACCACCCCCGCCGTCGTCCGAAGCAGCTTAAGGGAAAAAGGCGAGGGCTCTGCCCCTCGTGCGAAGCACGCCTCCGGCGTGACGACCCCGCTGGGGCCTGAGGCCCCAGCCCCCCGATAGCTTAAGAATTGAAAAGGGCCCTGCCATTTCGCTGTTTCAACAGCTAGGTGGCAGGGCCCTTTTCAATTCTTTAAAAACTAATGGGGTCTGGGCCTCAGGCCCAGTTGGGGGCGTCACGCCGAAGGCGTGCCTTCGGCACGAGGGGGCAAAGCCCCTCGCCTTTTTCCCTTAATCCGTCAGCTTTGCAGCCGTTCCATTTCTTCCTTTAACCGCAGCTTTTCGAGCTTCATGCGGGAGAGTGTAGCGCTATCGGGGCTGGGCCGGCGGCCCTCCGCCATAATTTTGCTGTCCAGGCTGGCATGCCGCCCTTTTAAGGCGTCGATATGCGATTGCAGGTTCATGGTGTCTCCTTTGAAAAAAGTAGGACTGTTGAACACAACTAGGCCACTCAGACCCTGGGTACGCCCCTTCATCGTCGGGCTTCGCCCAGACCTGCTAGGCTAATCCCGGTGCCACGGGAATGTCACCTTAAAAATGGCCTTGGTGGCCCGAATTTCGGGAACGCGCTCCCCCAGCCTGTGGCGCTGGGACACAAGCCGCGAGAATCCCTACCGATCACTAAGATTTCGGTTTCAGCCCGGCGCGTTTCCCTCTAAATGCTCCCTTCATGCTGACTGATAAAGACAATTTGCTGCGCCGCCTGCACGCTTTGCGTAGCGAGCACCGGGACCTGGATACCGTCATCGCCCGCATTACCGAGCACGGGCCGGTTGACCAGCTGCAAATCCAGCGGCTGAAAAAGCGCAAACTGGGGCTGAAGGATGAGATCGCGCGGCTGGAAAGCCGGCTGATCCCGGACCGCACGGCATGACCAAGCCGTTAGTCGGCATCATCATGGGCAGCCGTTCGGACTGGCCCGTGATGGAGCATGCAGCCCAAATGCTTGAAAAGCTTGGCGTACCGTTCGAGGCCAAGGTGGTGTCAGCCCACCGCACGCCCAAGCGCCTGTATGAATACGCCAGCTCGGCCGAAGCGCGGGGCTTAAAAATCATCATCGCCGGCGCCGGCGGGGCCGCCCACCTGCCGGGCATGGCCGCCGCCATGACCAACCTGCCCGTGCTGGGCGTACCGGTAGCCGCCACCGCTTTGCAGGGGCAGGACGCGCTGCTGGCCATCGTGCAGATGCCAGGCGGCGTCCCCGTGGGTACGCTGGCCATCGGCAAGCCCGGCGCCATCAACGCCGGCATTTTGGCCGCCTCCATCCTGGCCCTGTCCGACCCCGAATTACGCGCCCGCGTCGCGGCATTGCGCGCGGCACAAACGGATGAGGTTCCGGAGAGCCCTGTATGACGCGCGGTTTGCAACAAGGCCTACCCCCCGGTTCAACCATCGGCATCATCGGCGGCGGCCAGCTCGGCCGCATGTCCGCCCTTGCGGCGGCGCGGCTGGGCTACCGCACGCATATTTTCTCGCCCGAGTTCAACGGCCCGGCTGCCCAGGTGGCCACCGCCGGCACGGTGGGGGACTACACCCACCTCCCCATGCTGGAGATGTTTGCCCGCGCGGTCGATGTCGTCACCTTCGAGTTCGAGAACATCCCGGCCGTCTCGCTGGAACTGCTGGAAAGCCTCAAACCCGTCCGCCCGGGCGCCAAAATCCTCGCCATCAGCCAGGACCGCCTGCTGGAAAAGCAGTTTCTGAACGATGCCGGCATCGCCACCGCCCCCTGGGCCGCCGTGACAAGCGAAGAAGAGCTGGTAGCCGCCGTAGCCAAACTAGGCCTGCCCGCGGTGCTGAAAACCACTAGGCTAGGCTACGACGGTAAGGGCCAGACCATGCTCCGCACCCCGGACGGCTTGGCCCCCGCCTTCGCCAGCCTGGACCCCAAACCCCTCGTGCTCGAAGGCTTCGTCAACTTCGCCGCCGAAATCTCCGTCATGGTCGCGCGCGGCGTGGACGGCACCGTGGTTACCTACGACGCCGTGGAAAACCGCCACAAACACCACATCCTCGACCTCACCTTTGCTCCCGCCCCCCTGCCGCTCGCGGTGCTGGAGGAAGCCCAATCCATCGCCCGCAAAATCGCCGAGCGCCTGGAACTGGTCGGCCTGCTCGGCGTGGAAATGTTCGTAACGTCTGACGGCACCGTACTGGTAAACGAAATCGCCCCCCGCCCGCACAACTCCGGCCACTGGACCATGGACGCCTGCCCCTGCAGCCAGTTCGAAATGCACATCCGCGCCATCGCCGGCCTGCCCCTCCCGCCGGCGGTGCGCCACTCCGATGCCGTGATGAAAAACCTGATCGGCCCCGAAGACATCGCCCTCTGGCCTCGCATCCTCGCCACACCAGGACTGATCCCCCACCACTACGGCAAAACCGAAGCCCGCCCGGGACGAAAGATGGGGCATTTCAACCGGCTGTTTCCAAAAGGCAGCCTGCCGGGCGAGTTTGGCATTGAGGATGCGCTGAAGTTGAACGATTGAAATGGGCCGGTAGCGAACCGGCGGCTTCAGAGCGAATATATCTCTAAGCGGACGTTTACGCAGATCGACAAGAATTTGGAAGTGCGGCAGACCAGTGCTAGGCTGTAACTGGGCGGGCCTTCGGCCAGTTATGGAAAAAAATGAATCAAGCTTTTCCTTTGGTTTGCGTAGGTGGCTCCGCCGGAGGACTTGACGCATACACACGCCTGCTCCGGAATCTTCCAGCCGATCTCGGCATAGCGGTCGTAATCGTTAACCACCTTAGAACGACCGCCACGCTCCTTCATGAAATCCTGCCGCATTATACGCAGATGCCAGTCGAACTCATTACCGAGGGCCTGCATATCAAACCAAATTGTGTGTTCATCATCCCAGCGCAACGTGATCTGCACGTACTCAATGGCGAGTTCCGTCTTAAGCCGATATCAAAACCAAGGGGGTGGCCTGACGTAATCACGGTCTTTTTGCGTTCTCTGGCGCAGCACTGGGACGGTAAGCTAATCGCTGTCATCGTCTCCGGTTTTGACGGCGACGGCGCGGCCGCTCTTTGCGAGATACGAGACGTCGGTGGCGTAACCATAGCGCAGAGGCTAGATACGGCCCAAGAACCGGACATGCCCGCCAGCGCGATAGGCAGTGGATGTATCGATCATATTCTTTCACCGGAAAACATTCCCGGCATGATTCGCAAGATCATCGCAGTGGCAGACTCATCGGGGCGGCCAATGGGAAACCCTTGAAATTCGAAAACACCTGGCCGGCGGGAATAACCGGTCCCGGCCCGCAATAGTGTCTCGAAATGGCGAGGTTGGGCGAAATTGGACATTTAGCAGGCAGAGCAACCCATCGCTTCGTGCCGCATCGTGATGGTTGCATTATCGTAATGGTTGATGGGCTGCGCTGCATCCATCCTAAATTCGTTCAAGCCAGCACCCGCATCGGCACCAGATTATCCATAAACCGTTCCGCACAAGCGCGCCAAGAATACGTCTCAGCAAACGGCCGGCAATTCGCCCTATCAATATCCAGCGCCGCAATACAAGCCTTGCGCAAATCCACATCCAGCGTGCCCACCGGCACAGGCGCCTCACCCAAAATATCTTTCGGTCCCGTTACAGGATAAGCCGCCACCGGCAGGCCCGAAGCCAAAGCCTCCAGCACCACCAGCCCAAAAGTATCGGTCCGCGATGGAAACACGAACACATCCGCCCCCGCATAAGCCGCCGCCAATTCTTCCCCAAACCGGGCGCCTGCAAAATGCGCCTTGGGAAAATCCCGCTCCAGCGATTTACGCTGCGGCCCATCCCCGACAATCAATTTCGAGCCCGGCAGATCAAGCTTCAAAAACGCCTTCAAATTCTTCTCAACCGCCACCCGCCCGACATAAGCAAAAATCGGGCGCGGCAAATTCCAATCTTCCTTCGGCTCCGGATGAAACGCCGCCAGATCCACGCCGCGCGACCACGGCCGGACATTCTTAAACCCGCGCGCCGTCAACTCCTCGCGCAGCGACTGCGTTGCCACCATCACCGCTGCCGCCGCGCCATGAAAACGCCGCAGCCAGATATAGGTCAAGAACTCAGGAATCCCCGTGCGTGCCTTTAAATATTCTGCAAACCGCGTATGAAACGCCGTGGTAAATGCAAATTTGTGGCGCTTGGCATAAGAGCGCGCCGCCATGCCCAACGGCCCCTCGGTCGCGATATGCAAAGCATCCGGCGCGAACTCTTCAATAAGCCGTGCCAGAAGTTTGGCCGGCCGTATCGCCAGCCGAATTTCCGGATAGCTCGGCATCGGAATGGTTTTAAACCGGTCCGGCCCAATCACCTCAACGGCAACCCCCATGGCACGGATCTCATCGGTCACCGTGCGCAGCGTACGGACCACGCCATTCACCTGCGGCGTCCACGCATCCGAAACAATCAGGATACGGGTCAGACCAGGAAACGGGGGCAGGGGCTCAGGCTCCGGCTGATAAAGCACTAACCGGATCCAGCGAGCGTTGCATATTAGAAATCTCGGAGGCAACACTCTGGATCGCCGTGGACTGTGCCGCACTCATCCGCGCGGCGGGTTTGGCCAGCATCGAAAGCTTGTTTTGCGCCACCCAGTCGATCAGCTCCAGCCGCCCATCCATGTGTTCCACAAGTGCTGTGCAGCTCTCCACCCAATCGCCGTCGTTCAGGTACAGCACGCCATTCACCATGCGCATCTCGGCATGGTGAATATGCCCGCACACCACGCCATCAAACCCGCGCGACTTGGCGTCATCGGCAATCGCGGTCTCGAAACGGTCAATCGCCTTGACCGCCTCCTTAACCTGCAATTTCAGCCAGGCGGAAAGCGACCAGTACGGATAGCCTAAGCGTGTGCGCACCATGTTGAAATAGCGGTTTATCTCCAGCACCACGGTGTAGGCCCAGTCGCCCAGCAGGGCGAGCACACGGGCATGGCGCACCACGCTGTCGAACATGTCGCCATGCGTAATCAGCAGCCGCTTGCCATCGGCCGTGGTATGCTCGGCCTCCATCTGGATCTTGACACCGCAAACCTCGACACCGAGGTTCAGAAACTTGCGCAACATCTCATCGTGATTACCCGGCACATACACGACATTCGTGCCATTACGGGCAAATTTTAACACGCGGCGCAAAACCTTGTCGTGGTATTTATCCCAGAACCAGCTGCGCTTCAGCCGCCAGCCGTCGATGATATCACCGACCAGGAAAAGATTCTCGCAAGTCATCGACTTGAGAAATCCGGCCAAAAATTCAGCGCGGCAGCCGCGCGTGCCTAGATGCGTATCCGAGATGAAAACGCTGCGATATACGGTCGGGCTCATGCGGGGCGGTACCATTGCATTCATGAGCGCAGGCTTTAACCCCCGCCCACGCGCCGGGCACAGTGATAATTCCGTGACGGTTTCAACGAAGTTTGCAAATCAGATTGTCATGTTCCGGTCACGAAAGCGTCATTATGGCGTCATGGATAAAATGCTTTGCGTAAAGTTTACGCCACTCTCCGGGAGAATCGCATAATGCTGGTCATTTTCAACCCCGTGGCGGGGCGCCGGCGCGCGGCCTCGCTATGGAAAGTGCTCGACCTGCTGGTGGAAAATGGCGTGAAGGTGGAAGTGGCCGAAACCCAGCATGCCGGCCATGCCACCGCATTGGCCCGCACCGCCGCGGCGGATGGCGAGCTCATGGTCGTCGCCGCCGGCGGTGACGGCACCATCGCCGAGGTCGCCAACGGGCTCATCGGCTCGGCCGCCGCCCTGGGCATTATCCCACTCGGCACCGCCAATGTGCTGGCCAAGGAATACCGGCTCTCCACCAGCCCGCGCGGCATCGCCAACACTTTGGCCTATAAACGCACCCGCCTGCTCTGGCCCGGCTCCGCACAAATAGCCGCTCAATCAGGAAGCCGCGACCAGATTTTCGTGCAAATGGTCGGCCTGGGGTTCGACGGCGCTGTGGTCCAGGGCATCCAGCCCCTGCTCAAGCGTGCCATCGGCCGCGGTGCTTATGTGTGGCAGTCGCTATGGGAGAGTGTGGCCTACGGCTTCCCGCTGCTGCGCCTCACCATAGACGGCGTAACGCACGAGGCCGCCAGCGTGGTGGTAAGCAAGGGCCGGCTGTACGGCGGCCCCTACATGCTGGCCCCCAACGCCCGCCCCGAAGCCCCCGGCTTCCAGGTCGCCCTCTTCGAAAACCCCGGCACCTTCGCAGCATTGCTCTCGGGTGCGGCACTCCCCCTGGGCCTACTCCCGCGCTGCCCCGGCGTGCGTGTCATCCCCGCCCGCCACGTGCAGTTCGAAGCCAACCCCAGCCCAATCCCCGCCCAGGCAGACGGCGATAAAATGACCGGCACACCCTGGGCCGTGACGGATGCGGCCGCCCCCATCGCCCTTATTGTTGGCTAGAGCCAAAAGCAGGCTTGACCTCGCCCGGTGAAGTTTTAAGGGAATGCCTGTCCACTCAAGGAGACAGAATTCATGAAATCCCCCGTGCGCGTTGCCGTCACCGGTGCCGCTGGCAATATCGGCTATGCCATCCTGTTCCGTATCGCCAATGGCGATCTCTTGGGGAAGGACCAGCCGGTCATCCTCAGCCTGCTGGACGTGCCGCAGGCGCAAAAGGCGCTCGGCGGCGTCATCATGGAAATCAACGACTGCGCCTTCCCGCTGGTCGCGGGCCTGGAGCCCTCCGATGACCCGCGCGTCGCCTTCAAGGACGTGGACATCGCCATCCTCATCGGCTCGCGCCCGCGTGGCCCTGGCATGGAACGCCGCGACCTGCTCGCCGCCAATGCCGAAATCTTCAAGGTCCAGGGCAAGGCCCTCAACGACGTTGCCAAGCGCGACGTCAAGGTCCTGGTCGTCGGCAACCCGGCCAACACCAATGCCTATATCGCCATGAAGTCGGCGCCCGACCTGCCGAAAGAAAACTTCACCGCCATGCTGCGGCTCGACCATAACCGCGCCGTCTCCATGCTGGCCGAAAAATCCGGCACGGCCGTGAAAGACATCGCCAAAGTCGCCGTCTGGGGCAACCACTCCCCCACAATGTACGCCGACTACCGCAACGCCACCGCCGCCGGCAAGCCGCTCCCGGCCCTCATCAACGACGAAGCCTGGTACAAGGACACCTACCTCGCCGCCGTCGGCAAACGCGGCGCCGCCATCATCGAAGCCCGCGGCCTCTCCTCGGCCGCCTCCGCCGCCAACGCCGCCATCGACCACATACGCGACTGGGTCCTCGGCTCTAACGGCCGCTGGGTCTCCATGGGCATCCCGTCCGATGGCTCCTACGGCATCCCCAAGGACGTGATCTATGGCGTGCCCGTGACCACCGAAAACGGCAAATACACCCGCGTCGAAGGCATCGCCATCGACGAATTCTCCAAGGGCCGCTTGGAATTCACGCTGAAGGAACTGCTGGAAGAGCAGGAAGCCATCGCTTCGCTGTTGGCATAAGGAAAAGGCCAGGGCTCTGCCCTGGACCCGCCAAGGGCCTAAGGCCCTTGGATCCCACCCGGCTCTGAAAAAGGGAAGGCCATTCCGGTGCTCGCAAAACGCGCGTGCTGGAATGGCCTTCCCTTTTTCAGAGCCGATTGTGTGAGCCCAAGCTCAGGCAAAACGTCCCGCTCCACACCGCCGGCCTCCCACCACCCCCGTCATGCTCGCGCACGCGGGCATATAAGCGCTCCCGTGCACGAAGCAGCATGTCCCCGCATGTTTCGCTGTTCAGTCACCTGAGTCCGTTTCCGTCCCGCCCTACATGCCCAAGCCATCAGGTCAGTGGCCCGCTGGCCAGTCTCACGGTAAAGCAACCCCGAACCGCACACGGGAGCAAAAAATGTCAGACATAAAAATCCACAAAATCCTGCTGTTCATGAAACGCAAGCCCGGCATGTCCGTCGCCGATTTCCGCGCCTATTACGAGAACAACCACGCGCCTTTATGCGCCAAATCCAGCACCAATCTCGCCCGCTACATCCGCCGCTTCATAAACCCCCAGCCGCACCCCGAAACCGGCCCCAACACCGAGATGGCATTCGACGTCATCACCGAGCTGTGGTGCAAGGACGAGACCTCGTTCAACAATCTGCTCGGCTACCTCACCAGCGCGGTCATGCCGGATTTCATCGTCGAGGATGAGAAGAACCTGTTCGACCGCACCTCCTTTCGCATCGCGACCGTGGTGGAGTACGAGACGGACCTCGCCGCGGGGTAGTGGGTCAGTTTGAATTTCGGCCGGGTTGACGGGGCTGTGCGAAACTCCATGGTCCGACAGCGTATGATCGGCTAGAATAAGGAGTGCTAGCCTTTTCATCCGCGTTCATCTGCCAAAGGCCCTTTCATGAGCGTCGTCCACGGCACCGCCGCAAAAGACCCAGCACGTCTCAGGCCCCGGGTCATGATCTACGGGGCCGGGTACTACGGTATGGAGGCTGTGCGCATTCTCGTAAAAAATGGCTGGCCAATCGTTGCGGCGGTGAACCGGGCAGGTCCCAAGATCGGCGAGGATCTAGGGCGGCTCGCCGGGCTGAACGAAGACTTGGGTGTCGTCGTACAGGACTGTGAAACCGCCGACTACGCGACCATGGATGCGGACATCGCGTTGGTTGTGCAAACCGAGAGGCTGAGCCTCAACTTTGCGGCTTATCAACGCCTCTTGGGAGCCGGCATCAATGTCATCTGCCACGGCTCAGAGTCCTATTTTCCGCAAGGCGCCGATCCCGACTTAGCCGAAAAGATTGATGCCTTGGCCAAGCGGAACGCTGTTACATTCACCGGGACTGGCATTTGGGACTTCTCCCGCATCTGGGCGGGAATGCTGATTGCGGGGCCGTGCTTGACAAACGCAGAGCTGGCGAACGAACGCATGATGCGCGCCTATGGCGTTGACATGACGCAAGCCGAGTTTTTGGAAAAAGTAACCAAGGTGCCCGGCCAATTAGGTGAGCTGTATAAAGGCATACCGGCACACGTGATGCATGCGCTTGGCTTTACGATCAAAAACGTGACCGAGCTGCGCGAGCCGGTACTTTCCGATCAACCGGTGTGGTGCCGTATCCTCAATAGGTTTTTGGAGCCCGGCACCTCGCTCGGTCTTCGGATCATCGCGTCTGTCGAAACCGTAGAAGGGCCTACGGCAAGCGCGCACATTGAACTGCGTCTCCTGGCGGAAGGCGAGTCCGAAAACATGACGTGGGCCGTTGATGGAAGGCCGTCATCCAAAATCCGGATCGACCGCGCCGATGGGGTACACACCTCAGCATCCTGCATGGTGAACCGCATTCCAGATGTAATAGCTGCTCCGCCTGGGATAAGGTTGATCTCGCAGCTTGGTCCATTGCGGCCGTCGCTGACGTAAACGCCATCGCGGATTTCAAACTGATCCACTACCCGCTGCGGTAGTGCCCTGACGAGACTCGGGGGCAGGGTGCTAGCCTGCTCCCGTGACTGATAATGTGACGCTGATGGTGGGGCTGCCGGGGCAGGGGATGCATTTGCATCTCGATGCCCTGTCGCTGCTGTTCCTGTGCATCCTGGCCCCGCAAGTGCTGGCCAGTGCCGTGGCCGGCATGCGCTTCTCCGTCACCTTCTGGGTTTTCGTATTCGGCATGGTGCTGGCCCTGGCGGCAGGTGATGCCTTCACCCTCATCTTCGGCTTCGAGCTGATGAGTGCGGCCTCCTGGCTGCTGGTGCTGCGCGGCGACCAGAGGCCCGCGACCCTCTACATCACCATCGCCATTTTTTCGTCCGCCTGCCTCATCCCGGCGGTATTCCTCCCTGCTAGTTCCATCGCGTTCGTGCTCATCGCTCTAGGCACGGGTGCTAAAGCCGGGCTCGCCCCGCTGCACTCCTGGCTGCCCAAAGCGCATCCAGCGCCACCAGCGGGGGTGTCGGCGCTTATGTCCGGCGGCATGGTCAAAATCGCCCTCTACGTGCTCATCCGCTATGCCTTTATCGTCCTCACAGGGGCCGCGCAGCCCTGGTGGGGCGTGGTGCTCATCGTCGCCGGCATCGCCTCGGTCGTCATCGGCGCGCTGCGGGCCATGCTGGAAACCGAGATGAAGACCATGCTCGCCTGTTCCACGGTCGAGCATGTGGGGCTCATCGCGGTCGGGCTCGGCATCGCCCTGCGCGCCAAAGCCATGGGCGACCCAGCTCTCACCGCCGTGGCACTTCAGGCCGCCCTACTCTGCGCCGTGGCGCACGGGCTGTTCAAACCGCTGCTGTTTCTCGGTGCGGGCGAGGTGAAACACGCCACCGGCACCACCTCGCTCAACTGGCTGGGCGGGCTCATGCGCGGCCAGCCCCGCCTGGGCGCCCTCATGCTGCTGGGTGCGGCAGGCATGGCAGCCCTCCCGCTCGGCCCCGGTTTCGCGCCGGAGTTTTTACTCCTGCATGCGGTAATAGCCGCCGCGGCCACCGGCGGGATTTTAGCCCGCATCGGCTTTACTTTTGCTTTGGCCGCTTTGGGACTGGGCGCGGCGCTGGCTTTGGGTGCAGCCGTACGCCTCATCGGCATCGGCTTTCTCGGCCGTCCCCGCAGCCTGCACGCCGCATCCGCCGAGGACGCAAGGCGCGGCCCCTTATTCGGTATGGGCCTGCTGGCCGTGCTGATGCTCCCGGTCGCGCTGGTGCCAGGCCAGGTGCTGGCGGCCATGATGCCGGTGGTCACACTGCTGGCGCCGCAAGCGGAGATCCATTTGCTGAGCTACACTCCTCTGCCCCTGATTCTGCTAGCCTTCCTCATCGCCACCGCCACAGGCTTCATCCTCCACCGCTGGGGCGTACGCGGCACGCGCGAGGCCGCCCCCTGGAACGGCGGCTTCGGCCGCGCCCCGGTCTGGCTGCCCTTCGGCGACCCCACCACCCAGCCCAGCGCCACCGGCTTTGCCGAGCCCGTCACCCGCGCCATCGCCAGGGGCATTCTCGGCAAACACGGCACTGACCCGGCCGAAACCTACCTCGTCGCCCCGCTGCAACGCCTGCATTTGCGCGGTGTGCGCCTGGCCGAGCGCATCCGCCGCGCCACTATCCGCCAGCGCCTCGGCGTGGTCTTCGCGGCACTGGTCATGTTTCTGCTCGCCCTCGGCTTGGCGGAGGGCGGCTGATGCTCTTCCTCCTCCGCCTCATCGCCACTTTGCTGCACGCCGCCGCCGTATTCGCCGTGGCCCCATTACTCATGGGTGCAGTGAACAAATTCCGCGCCTGGGCGCTAGGCCGGCGCGGCCCGCCGTTCCTGCAACCCTATTACGAGCTGTACAAACACCTTCGTAAAACCACGCTGGTGCCGGAAACCGCAACCGAACTCTTCGCCATCTGGCCCGTTGCCGCCTTCCTCGCCACCGCCACCGCCGCCTTGCTGGTGCCCGGCTTCTACACCGGCATGCTCACCGCACCCACCAGCGATTTCATCACCCTCATCGGCTTGCTCGCTCTGGCCCGCGCCGCCACCATGCTTGGCGGGCTGGAAACCGGCTTCGGCTTCGGCGGTGCCGCCGCCGGGCGCGAAGTCCTCTTCTCCCTTTTCGCCGAAGCCGCCCTGCTGGTCGTCCTCCTCAGCTTCGTCCTCCTCGCGCACAGTATCACGGTAGACGGCATCGCCGTGGCCTTCGCCACCGGCCACATCGGCATCTCCGTCTCCCTCGGCTTCGCTTTGGCAGCCCTCCTCGCCGTAGCCCTCACCGAAACCGGCCGCATCCCCACCGACAACCCCGCCGGCCATCTCGAACTCGCCATGGTCCACGAGGCCCTGACGCTGGAATATTCCGGCCGTTTCCTGCTCCTGCTGCAATACACCGCCATGCTCCGCCTGCTGCTCTGGATGGACCTCATCGGCACCATCTTCTTCCCCTTCGCCATGGCGCAGGCCGATAGCATTCTCACCTGGCCGGCGGGCCTGGTGCTGTGGCTCATCAAACTCGGCATCATGGCCGCTCTGCTGCCATTGTTCGAAATCTCCACCGCCAAAATGCGCATCTTCCGCGTGCCCGAATTCCTCGGTGCCGCAATGCTCCTCGGCATTCTCGCCGGCGTCTTCCTCTTCGTCGCCGCCAGGATTGGCTCATGAAGAGGATCGGCTCATGAACCTCACCTTCTCCCTCGCCCATCTCATGGGCGGCCTTATCCTCCTCTGCGCCTTTTTGCTGCTCTCGCAGCGCCGCCTCGCCGCCATGATCACTCTTTATCAGGTGCAGGCGCTAACCCTCTCGGCCGCCGCCGTCTGGCAGGGCTTTGCCCAGCACGAAGTCAACCTCTACCTCACCGGCATCATCACCCTCGCCTTGAAGGGCGTGCTATTGCCCATCGCGCTGCGGCAAATCGTCTTGCGCTTCAACCTCACCCGCGCCGTGGAAAGCACCATGCCCATGGCCCTCTCCATGATGCTCGGCACCGGCCTCATCGGCATCGCCGTTCTGGTGGTCCTGCCCAGCACCATGAGCGCCGTGTCGCTGACCCGCGAAGACCTCGCCATCGCCCTGTCGGTGGTGCTGCTCGGCCTGCTGGTGATGACCGCCCGCCGGAGCGCTCTGGCGCAAATCATCGGCTTTCTCTCCACCGAAAACGGCCTGGTCCTGGCTGCCATCGGCATGCCCGGCATGCCCTTCGTCGCCGAATTCTCGGTGGCTCTTCTGGTCCTGCTCGCCTTCCTCGTCGTCGGCATCTTCCTCCTCCGCATCCGCGAGCATTTTGACACGCTGGACATCACCGGCATCGAAGACATCGAGCGCCGCGGCCGATGATTCTGCTCCCCATCATCCTCCCTTTTTTGGCGGCCATCGTTCTCGGCGTCATCGGCACCCCGGTGCGCGGCGCCATCGCCAACGCCGCGCTGAGCCTCGTCGTCTTCCTGCTCACAATCGCCGCCTTCACCGCCCCCGGCAGCGGCCTCATCCATGCCGATTCTTTGGGCCTGCTCTTCGGCGCCCTCACCGGCTTCATCGCCTTCACCACATCGCTGGCCAATATCGGCTACGTGCGCGGCGCCGAACCCCGCCTCACCCCGCCGCTCTGGCGCCTCTACCACGCGCTCTGCCAGGTGGTACTCGGCGCCACTTTGCTCGGCCTGTACGCCGACAACATCGGCCTGCTCTGGGCGTCGGTGGAAATCGCCACCATCGCCGCAACTTTGGCAGTCAGCCTGCCGCGCACCGCCTCGGCTCTGGAAGCGGCATGGAAATACTTCATCCTCGGCGGTGTCGGCATCGCTCTGGCCTTGTTCGGCACCATGCTGGTCTACCTCGCCGCCCAGCCAGCCCTCGGCCCCGGCCTGAACGCCATGAGTTTTATCCAACTCTCATCCCACGCCGCCTGGATGGATGGTGCCTTGCTGACGCTGGCTTTCGTTTTCATCCTGTTCGGCTACGGCACCAAAGCCGCCCTCGTCCCCCTGCACGGCTGGCTGCCGGACGCCTACGCCGAAGGCCCAGCCCCGCTCACCACCGCCCTCTCCAGCCCGATGTTGAACCTAGCCCTCATCGCCATATTGCGCTTCCGCCATTTGATGCAGGCCAACGTCGCCTCCGGCGGCACCGCCATGCCGCCCGGCCCGTTCCTCATCGTGCTTGGCCTGGCCTCGCTCCTCCTGGTCGGCTTCTCCCTCTCCCGCCGGCGCGACGCCCGGCGCTTCTTCGGCTTCTCGTCCATCGAGCATTCCGGCATCGCCATCTTCGCTTTCGGCATCGGCGGCCCGGCGGCTATCTTCGGCGGGCTGCTGCACATGCTGCTGCAAACGCTTATTAAGAGCGCTTTGTTCATAGCCCTCATCCGCGCGGCGGCCCTGCGCGGCTCCACCGCCCCCGGAAATTACAGTTTTTCACACCTGCGCGGGCTCATCCACTCCAATAAATACACCGCCTGGCTGCTTGGCGGCGCAATTTTCGCCCTCACCGGCCTGCCGCCGTCGGGCCTGTTCGCCTCGGAATTCATCATCATCAGCCAAACCGTGCAGCGTAACCCCTGGGTTTCCGCGCCACTCGCCGTTGGCCTGCTGCTCTGCGCCGTCGCTATTCTGCGCAACATCGGCCCGCTGATTTTCGGCGACGCCCCACCGCACACCAAACCGGTAAAAGCCGCCCCCGAAATGCATCTGGTCGCGCTGCATCTGGCCCTGGTCGTCCTGCTGGCTTTTGCCATGCCCGGGCCAATCCTGCATTTGCTCTCAACCATGTCCGGAGCGCTGCAATGATCCTGCTCTCCCCCGCCGACTGGGCGGCCCACCAGGGCAAATTCATCGCCCTCTGGACCGATGCCCAATACGCCTACGCCCTCTACCAGCCCCAACAACTGGTCGCCGTGGAACTCGTAGAGGGTGCCTACCCCGCTCTCCCCCACCCTGGCGCCAACTGGTATCAGCGCCTCGCCCACGACCTCAACGGCCACAAAGCGCAGGGTGCCACCGACACCCGCCCCGCCATCGAGCATTTCCGCAACCCCGACTTCACCGCCCCCTGGCCCGAATTCACCTCCCCCGGCGTGGAGGGCGTGCACCAAGTCGCCGTTGGCCCCATCCACGCCGCCATCATCGAGCCCGGCCATTTCCGCTTCTCGCTCCGCGGCGAAGAGGTTTTGAAACTCGAAGCCCGTCTCGGCTACGCCCACAAAGGCACGCTCGCCCTCATGCGCGGCAAATCCCCCCGCCTCGCCGCCCGCTACGCCGCCCGCGTGTCCGGGGACGCCACCGTCGCGCACAGCCTCGCCTTCGCCCAGGCGGCCGAAACCGCGCTCGACACCACCCCGCCCGCCCGCGCCGTGTATCTCCGTGCCATCATGGCCGAGCTGGAACGCCTCGCGAACCACACATCGGATATCGGCGCTATCGCCGCCGACGCCGGTTTCGCCTTCCTCGACGCCCGCTTCGCCCTCGCCCGTGAAACCATCTGCGCCGCTGCGGCCATTGCCTTTGGCCACCGTCTGATGATGGATATTGTCGTCCCTGGTGGCGTGGCGGGCGATATAATGCCCGAAGGTGCTGCCGCCATAATCGACGCCCTGTCAGCCCTGGAATTCGAACTCCCCAGCCTCACCCGCGTGTTCGAGGACTACGCCTCCCTACAGGACCGCGTCATCGGCACCGGCATCATCTCCCCGGCATTGGCCGAAGCCTACCACCCCGGCGGCTACGTCGGCCGCGCCTCCGGCCAGGCGCACGATGCCCGCGCCCAACCCGGCTACCCGCCCTATCTGGACCACCCCATCCACATGCCCATCCAACACGAAGGGGATGTCGCCGCCCGGCTGCGCATCCGCCTGGACGAAATCCCCGAAAGCATCCGCTCCATCCGCAACTGGCTGCAAACCCTCCCCACCGACGCTTTGGCCTACGCCCTCCCGCAAACCAGCGGCATGGGCCTGGGTGTGGCCGAAAGTTTCCGCGGCCCCGTCTGGCACTGGCTGCACATAGAAAGCGGCGCCATCACCACCGCCTTCATAGCCGACGCCTCAGCCCTGCACTGGCCATTGCTGGAACACGCCGCCACAACCGGCATCCTCGCCGACTTCCCGCTGATCAATAAATCCATCAACGCCTCATACTCCGGCGTGGATTTATAAAATGGTGTGGAAAACCGCCCTCAACCACATCCTCAGCAAAGCCCCGGCGCCAGCCAAGGCCGACCCCGCCCAGGTAAAAGACCTGCGCGCCCGCCTCGCCGCCGCCAGCACCACCAAACTCGGCCGCGCGCTCGCCATCCGCCACGTCCCCGCCGGCAGCTGCAACGGCTGCGAACTCGAACTCCGCGCCACCCAAAACCTGATCCACGACCTCACCCAATACGGCCTGAGTTTCACCCCCAGCCCCCGCCACGCCGACATCCTCCTCATCACCGGCGTCGCCGGCCGCAACATGATAGAAGCCGCCCGCCAAGCCCGCGCCGCCATGCCCGACCCCGTGCTGGTGGTAGCCCTGGGCGACTGCGCCATAGACGGCGGCGTCTTCAAAGCCTCCCCCGCCGTCCAAGGCGGCGCCGACACCATCACCCCCATAGACCTGTTCATCCCAGGCTGCCCCCCAACCCCCACCCAAATCATCCAAGCCCTCCTAACCCTCATAGAAGCCAACGCCCTCGACCCCATGAAAAAGCCCCGGCGGCTGAGAGCACGGGATTTGTGACGGAAAAAGGCGAGGGGCTTTGCCCCCTCGACCCCCACTGGGCCTGAGGCCCAGACCCCATTAGTTGAAGACACAAAAAAGAGGCCTGCTTCCCAGCTGTTTGAAACAGCGAGGAGGCAGGCCTCTTTTTTATGTCTTAAGTAGCGGGGGTCTGGGGCCTCAGGCCCCAGCGGGGGCGAGGGGCAGAGCCCTCGCCTTTTCCGTCATAACTCCCGAGTTCTCAGTCGTCGCGGTGGACTTTTTCCATACGCTCGTGGCGTTCTTGGGCTTCGATGGAGAGGGTTGCGATGGGGCGGGCTTCGAGGCGTCTGAGGCCTATTGGTTCGCCGGTTTCTTCGCAGTAGCCGTAGGAGCCGCTTTCGATGCGTTGCAGGGCCTGGTCGATTTTACCGATCAGTTTGCGGGCGCGATCTCTGGTCCGTAGTTCCAAGGCCCGGTCGGTTTCGACCGAGGCGCGGTCGGTGATATCGGCTTCGAGAATGCCGCCTTCACCGAGGGAGGCGAGTGTACCGTTTGCTTCCTTGACGAGTTCGCTGCGCCAGCGCAGCAGTTTTTGCCTAAAGTATTCGGTTTGCATCGGATTCATAAACTCTTCGGTATCCGATGGGCGGTAGTCGGGTGGCAACGAAATCAGCATGCCGTCCGTATCCTTACAATGAGTTGGGGCCTGGAAGGCCCCGGGGGTTGGGGCCATGGAGTCCGGCCCCGGCGTGGTTGAGCGGGCTTATAGCGATGCACCGCGCTCAAGCCAAGGCCGTTTGCGTAATCGGAGCGCGGGGCAGCGTAAATCAGGATTCATAAGGTTCGAGCTGGAAATGGGGCAGAAGACATGCCATGTATCCGAGGCATCATGACGGATCGGTGACATGGCGGCGGGCGATTACAGTTTTTTACTTGGGCAGGCTGTGCGGCGCGCTAAAAACCTTATCCTGGGCGAAATTGGGCCACAGATACGCCTTAATGCGGCGTTCAATTAGGCTCATGAACATCGAGACCAAATTCCAGACCCTGCTTGAGACCGATGTAGCCGCGCCGCTGATTTCAGTGGTGGTTCCGGTCCATAATGAGAGTCCCAATATTCGTCCCCTGGTGGCCGCCATCGGCGTTGCCCTTGAGGGGGTCGATCACGAGATCGTCTATGTTGACGATGGCAGCTCCGACGACAGTCCCGCGATTTTAACGGCGCTGGCGTTGGAGCTCCCGAATTTCCGGCGTTTTCGCCATACCAAGAGCTGCGGCCAGAGCGGTGCCGTGATCACCGGCATCAAAAAGGCCCGCGGCGCGTTCATCGCCACGCTCGATGGTGACGGCCAGAACGACCCCGCCGACATCCCCGCCATGCTGGCCGCGGCGCGCGAGGCCGAAAACGTCGGCCCGCGTCCGGTGCTGATCGCGGGCCACCGCGTTAATCGTAAGGACACCGGCTCCAAGCGCTGGGCTTCCAGATATGCCAACCGCATCCGCGCCTATATGCTGCAGGACGCGACACCCGATACCGGCTGCGGCCTCAAACTCTTCCGGCGCGAGGCGTTTCTGGAGCTGCCGCATTTCAACCATATCCACCGCTTTCTGCCGGCATTGTTCATCCGCGCCGGCGGGCATGTGGTTTCGGTACCGGTGCGCCACCACGCCCGCGCGCATGGTGCCTCGCATTACAATAACTGGCAGCGTGCCATGGTCGGCATTGTCGATCTGTTTGGCGTCGCCTGGCTGCAACGGCGCTGGAAAGTGCCCAACATAGAGAGTGCCGAATGAGCCAGATTCTGCCCCGCACCCCGGCCCCTCGCTTGGTTCAGCCTCAGGCCCAGGCCGTCGCCATTACCGCCAAGGCGCTGAAGCCGATGCTGATGGCCGGCGCGTTGATCGCCGTGGCAGCCGCTCTGCCGCTGCTCGGCCACGGTGCCGCGCAGACCGAGCTGGTCAACGCGGTATCGCAGGGCGGGATTCGCGGGCAGAGTCTGTTTCTCCTGCTCTCCACCTTTCTGGTCGCCATCGGTCTGCCGCGCCAGGTGCCGGCTTTCGCCGCGGGCTATGCCTTCGGCCCGGTCTATGGCAGCATCATCGCCCTCGTGGCCCAGGTGCTGGCCTGTAGTCTCGACTTCATCTGGGCCCGTGCCGTAGGCCAGGGTTTCATCCGCCGCCGCTTTGGCGACCGCTTTGCCAAGCTCGACAAAACCCTCTCGGATCATACTTTCGTGACAACTTTAACGCTCCGGCTGCTGCCGGTAGGCAACAACCTGCTCCTCAACCTCGCGGCCGGCCTGTCCTCGGTAAAACTTCTGCCCTTCCTCGCCGCCTCGGCACTGGGCTTTATCCCGCAAACCTTGATATTCGCCCTCTTCGGCCACGGCAGCCAGCCCAACCACGCCCACATGCTGGCCCTCGGCGGCGCCATGTTCGCCGCCTCGGCCGCCCTCGGAGTCTTCCTGTTCCTAAGAACGCGCCGCTCTGCTTAAGCCTTGGATGTTGGCGGGGTGAAGCGTTTAAAAGTCAAAACCTCCTGCGAGGTATTTTTCCCAGAACGCGTAGGTGGAGGATGCGATTTGCACTTCCTTAAACATCGCGATTACGGGCCTCCACGGGTCGTCAAATGATTGCATGTATATCTCGGCATTTCCGAAAAGATCGGAAAACGGCATGTATCCGGCGGTAAACAGGCTGTCTTCGCTACAGACCCTTTCCAGCGGCCATATTTCCATCATGTTTTTGGCATCGAAATCGTTGTTGGCGAAGCCGTTGAAGCATCGGTAGATCGAAACGACGTATGGATGGATTACTATTCCTGTTCTCGCGGTGAATAATGCGATTTGGTCCTCCGAGGCGGAAGGGTTCAACTTCACGTCCCGGCTGAGGAAAAATTCTTTGAGTGTTTCCGGTACAGTAGGGGTCATTTCACGATCTCATCCGCTAGGTCTTGATGGAATACCGTAGATGCACGCCTCGCCATAGCGGCTGGGATGGCAACCCCTTAAAGCAGGGGCATGTCTGAGACCATAAACCCCCACCCGGGGCTAAGCTTCCGCGCCTTCGTCGCCACCATCGCCTTCATCCAGGCGGTGGTGGCTTTGTCTATCGACATGATGGTGCCCGCCCTCGGCCAGATTGCCAGCGTACTTCACGTAGGCACCGGCAACGAGCGCCAATGGGTGATCACCACCTTCGTGCTGGCCTTCGGCGGCGCCCAGCTCCTGTACGGCCTGGCCGCCGATAAATTCGGCCGCCGCCCAGTGCTGATCTTCTCCCTCGCACTCTATACTCTATGCAGTTTTACCGCGGCCCTGGCCCCAAGCTTCACGCTGCTACTGCTCGCCCGCGCCGGCCAGGGTTTTGGTGCCGCCGGTGCCCAGGTCCTCAGCGTGTCCATAGTGCGCGACTGCTACGCCGGACGACGCATGGCGCAGGTGAATTCCCTGTCCTTCATGGTCTTTCTCACCGCCCCCATCCTCGCCCCCTCGTTCGGCCAGGCCCTACTGCTCATAGCCCCCTGGCAATCCATCTTCGCCACCCTCGGCATCTACGGCGGGCTAATCACAATCTGGGTCGCCCTCCGCCTGCCCGAAACCCAGCACGCCGAAGACCACACCGGCATGAACGTGGCCGAGTTCTACGCCGCCATCCGCCTGACCTTAACCAACCGCATGTCCCTGGGTTATACCTTGGGCGCCATGCTCCTGCTTGGCGCCTGGCTCGGCTTCATCAACTCCGCCCAACAGGTTTTCGCCGACATCTTCCACGTCCCCAAACTCTTCCCCATCATCTTCGCCGCCTGCGCCATCTGCATGGCCGCCGCCGCCCTCCTCAACGCCCGCCTGGTCGAGCGCTTAGGGATGCGCCGCCTTGCCCACACCGCCATGTTCGGCTTCATCGCAACCTCCGCCACCCAGGCCGCCTTCGCCCTCTCCGGCCACGACACCCTCATGACCTTCGCCCTAATCCAAGCCGCCATGATGTTCAGCTTCGGCCTGCTCGCCGGCAATTGCGGCGCCATCTCCATGGAACCCCTCGGCCACATCGCCGGCACCGCCGCCTCCGTCCAAGGCTTCATCAACATGTCCGGCGCCGCCCTAATCGGCGTCCTAATCGGCCAAAACTTCAACGGAACCCTAATCCCCCTAGCCCTAGGCTTCGTCATCAGCGGCCTATTGGCCCTAATCCTCGTAACCATCGCAGAAGGCGGCCGCCTGTTCCGGAGCCACGCGGTTTAAGAAAAAGGCGAGGGGCTTTGCCCCCTCGACCCCCACTGGGCCTGAGGCCCAGGCCCCATTAGCTAAAGAACTAAAAAAGAGGCCTGCCGCCTAGCTGTTGAAACAGCGTGGAAGCAGGCCTCTTTTTTAGTTCTTAGGTAGCGGGGGGCTGGGGCCTCAGGCCCCAGCGGGGGGTCAAGGGGGGCAAAGCCCCCCGCCTTTTTCCTTAAGCCGCATCGTCCGAACGGCGTTCCGCACGCTTGCGGTCGTTCGGGCTCAGGTGCTTCTTGCGCAGGCGGATGGCGCTGGGGGTTACTTCGACCAACTCGTCGTCTTCCACGTAGGCGATGGCTTGTTCCAGCGACATGCGGCGGGGCGGGACCAGCAGCAGGGCCTCATCCTTGCCGGCGGCGCGGATGTTGGTCAGCTTCTTCTCGCGCACGGGGTTCACGTCCAGGTCGTTCTCGCGGCTATGTTCGCCGAGGATCATACCGACGTAGACTTTCTCGCCCGGGTTCACGAACAGCGCGCCGCGGTCCTGGATCGAGAACAGCGAGTATTGCACGGCCTCGCCGTCTTCGGAGGAGATGAGCGCGCCATTGCGGCGGCCTTCGATTTTGCCTTTCCACGGGCCGTAGCCGGCGAACAGGCGGTTCATCACGCCGGTGCCGCGGGTATCGGTGAGGAATTCACCATGATAGCCGATGAGGCCGCGTGCCGGGATACGGAAGGTCAGGCGCTGCTTGCCGCCGCCGGAGGGGCGGATGTCGGAGAGCTCACCCTTGCGGCGGGACATTTTATCGACCACGGCGCCCGAGTACGGCTCATCCACGTCGATCAGCACTTCCTCATACGGCTCTTCGCGCTCCTTGGTCTCCGCATTGGTGCGGATCAGCACGCGCGGGCGGCCGATGGTCAGTTCGAAACCTTCGCGGCGCATCTGCTCGATCAGCACGCCCAACTGCAATTCGCCGCGGCCGAACACTTCGAACGCGTCGCTCTCGGTGGAGGCGGTCACCTGAATGGCGACATTGCCTTCCACTTCGCTGAACAGACGGTCGCGGATCTGGCGCGAGGTGACCTTTTTGCCTTCGCGGCCGCCGAGCGGGCCGTCGTTGATGCGGAAGGTCATGGAGAGGGTCGGCGGGTCGATCGGGGTGGCGGCCAGCGGGGCCGTCACTTCCGGCGAGCAGATGGTGTAAGGGATGGTGGCGTCCGACAGCCCAGCCACAGCGACGATATCGCCGGCGCTGACCTCATCCACCGCCACACGCTCCAGGCCACGGAACGAAAGCAGCTTGGTCAAGCGGCCGGTCTCAACGATCTTGCCGTCAAGATCCAGAACCTTAACCGGCATGTTCAGCGTGGCGCGGCCCTGCTCGACGCGGCCGGTTAGCACGCGGCCGAGGAAGGTGTCGGCTTCCAGAATGGAGGTTACCATGGCGAAGGGCGCGTCGACATCCAAGGCCGGGGCTTTCACATGGCTCAGGATCATGTCGAACAGCGGGGTCAGGCTCTCGCGGGGATCGTCCAGATTGGCGACAGCCCAGCCCTGGCGGCCCGAGGCGAACAGCATCGGAAAGTCCAGCTGCTCCTCATTGGCGTCCAGCGAGGCGAACAGATCGAACATCTCGTTATGCACATCATCCGGGCGGGCATCGCCACGGTCGATCTTATTTACAACCACAATCGGCTTCAGGCCGCGCGCAAGCGCTTTGCCGAGCACGAATTTGGTCTGCGGCAGCACGCCTTCGGCGGCATCCACCAGGATTACGGCGCCATCCACCATGCTTAAGATTCGCTCCACCTCGCCGCCGAAATCGGCATGGCCAGGGGTGTCGACAATGTTGATCCGCACGTCTTTCCACACCACCGAAGCAACTTTGGCGAGAATCGTGATGCCACGCTCTTTTTCGAGGTCATTGCGGTCAAGCGCGCGTTCGACGACAGCCTGGTGGGCGGCATAGGCGCCGGATTGCTTCAGCATCTGGTCAGTGAGCGTGGTTTTGCCATGGTCAACGTGTGCGATGATGGCGATATTGCGGATTTTCGGCGTGGCCATAGAAATTACCCAGTGGTTTGAGCAAACCAAACCGCCGCGATGCCCATGTCAAAGAGAGGGCGCTGCGGACAGAGCGGTCTGTTCGTTGATGAATTGTGCCCCCGCATAGCGATATCGCATCGCAAAAGCGAGGGTAAAATCCACATTAAATCCGCATGGAAGGCGCGCTTTGCCCGCCGGGCGCTCATTTTATCCTTCCGGTGGGGTGTTTTATCACCAAAACGGCGGTTTTTCGCGCCGCAACTGCCGATTTTGTTCCAGTGTCACATGAAAGACCCGTCACAAAACGTAGAGATCGCGTTATACGTCATGACTTCACGAGCTGCTTAACGGGGGCAGGCTTAACGAGGGATTGCGTTGAAACGACTGGGTCTCATCATCGCCGCACTGGCGTTCGCCGTCGCTGCCCGTGCTGACGTGCCCCCCGGCTCAGCCTGCACCGCGGCCGGGCACGATGCTGAGCAGATGGGCTCCCTGCCGCAAAACATCCTCATCTCAATCGGCATGGTCGAAAGCGCCCATCCGGACCCACTCACCGGCCGTTATGTCCCTTGGCCCTGGACGGTGAACGCCGACGGCCAAGGCCAATATTTCCAAACCAAGCAAGACGCCGAAGCCTTCGTCCGCTTCGCCCAGGCCTCCGGCGCCCATGACATAGACGTCGGCTGCTTCCAGATCAGCCTGCAAAGTCACCCCGATGCCTTCGCAACCCTCGATGACGCCTTCGACCCCGCCGAAAACGCCGCCTACGCCGCCCGCTACCTGGCCCAGCTGAAAGCCCAAACCGGCAACTGGAACACAGCCATAGCCGACTACCACTCAGCCCTGCCGGATCTGGGCCTACCCTACCAACGCCTCGTGCTGGCAGCCTGGAAACGTATAGGAAACCTCCCCTTCGGCCTCGGCACGGACACCGACAGCGCAATAATCGAAGCCACCTACGACCCCGACCAAGCCGTAGTCATCCTCCAATCCGCTTCCGCCCGCCGCGTCCACGTATACTCAATGCTCGACGACAACACCGGCCCACCCCGCCCCGGCCTCCCCCGCGTAATCGACGGAGATTAGCCTGGGGTTGGGTTCGGGGCGTTGCACGGAAAAGGCGAGGGCTCCGCCCCTCGACCCCGCTGGGGCCTGAGGCCCCAGACCCCCAACAATTCGGGTTTAGGAAGGGGATGCCCTGCACGGGCTCTCAACGCGTATGGTGTGGAGGGCATCCCCTTCCTAAACCCGGGTGGGATCCAAGGGCCCTTCGGCCCTTGGAGGGTCCAGGGCAGAGCCCTGGCCTTTTCCGTGCCAAAGCCCCCGCCCAATGTCAGGCGGCAATTATCCGGTGGGGGGGCTAATTGGCCAGGGCATCGAATAGGGGCTGCAACAGCGCGCCGTAGGGCTGGGCCCGGCCGGTGGC
>JAMFRU010000002.1 GCA_026224875.1 Acidocella sp. | reverse complement strand
ACCGGCGGGTCGCGCATCTCGCGCACATAGGGGTCGGCCCGGTAGGCGGCGATGCCGGCGATCAGCGCGCGGTCGGCCCGCAGCGTTTCCTCAAGCGTTGCCCAAAGTTTTTCCGGATCCTGCGCCTGGCTCAGGGTATCCAGGCTTTGCAGCCATAAATTCGGCCAGCCGCTGTTCCAGTTCAGCGATGCGGTGGTTGAGGTGCTCGAGTTCAGCCACGCCAGGCTGAGGTGGAGCAGCAACGGCCGGGGCCCGCGGCGGCTGAGCGGCGCCGGCGCTTCCGGGCGCGGCGGGCTCAAGCCCAGGCTCAAGCGAGGGCTCATGCGGGAGCATCGCCGCGGCCGCACTGGCCGCCTGCGCCCAAAGCACCATGGTGGCGGTCCAGGTTTCGCGTAATTCCCGGTCCGCGGCCATGGCGGTAAGTTCGCTTTGCCACATGGAAACGAGGTCCTTGGCCAGTTTGTCGTCCATGTTGCATCCGGTTCCTGCTCGCCCGCTGCCGTTCCGCTTGAGCCAGTTAGCGCGATCTGTGCGCGGCCGCCATAAGGATAGGCCAGTCATGATACTGTGCAACGCACAAAATTCGTGTTTTTATACGTGGGCAACGTCCTAATAGCAGTCAACCGGATTGGAAGCTCAAGTTCATGAAAGCAACGGGAGACACCTCGAATCAACCTGTGATCGTGAAAAAATACGCGAACCGGCGGCTTTATAATACCGAGAGCTCAAGCTACATCACCCTCGAAAACCTGGCCGAGATGGTGCGCAAGGACCGCGATTTTATCGTGTACGACGCCAAAACCGGGGATGATATCACCCGTACGGTGCTGACGCAGATCATCGTGGAGGAGGAAGGCAAGGGCAATGCCTTGCTGCCGACCAATTTCCTGCGCCAGCTCATCGGCGTGTACGGCAGCAACGTGCCCAATATGGTGCCGAAATATCTTGAGCAGGCGATGGCCAATTTCGCCAAGCAGCAGGAAACCGTGCGCGAGACCGTGACCAAAACCCTGGGGCCGTTTCTGCCGCCGGGCATGGAAGAGGTCGGGCGCAAGAACTTGGCGATGATGGAACGGGCGATGACCCTGTTCACGCCCTTCTACCCGGCCGAGATGAAGTCCGAGCCGTTGGTGGCGGAGCCCCCGGTTGAGTACAAGGAAGAGATCGCGGCGCTGCGTGCCGAGGTGGAGCGGTTGCAGCAGGAGCTGGCGAAGAAGAAGTAATCCAAGATTACGGCGGCGCGAATGGACGGACTTTCTGGCTTGGGCTAGAGAGGCTGGCATGACATATTTCCGTACCCTGGCGCTGGGTCTTGCCTTCAGTATCGCTGCTCTGCCAGCCATGGCCCAAATGTCGGGTAGCGGCATGGGCGGTGGTATGGGTGGCGCCGGCGGCGGCCCATCACCCCAGCCGCAGGCGCGCACACCGGATATAGCGCCCCCCGCTTTGCCGGGTGCCGGCGGCATTCCCCCCGTGGCAACAGGCCCCGTGATTCAAAAACCGGTTGTGGGCGACCCTACAACAGCGCTTTTCGCCGCCATTACCAAGGGTGATGATGTGGCGGCGCAAAACGCGCTGGGGCATGGCGCGGATTTGAACGGGCAGAACCAGTTCGGCGAAACGCCGCTCGACCTCGCCATCGCGCTCAACCGTACCAGCATTACCTTTTTGCTCCTGCAAACCCGCAATGAGCTTGCAGCCCAAGGCGGCGGCCCGGAGCCGATGGGCGCGCCCTGGACGCTGAACGGGCCAAACGGCACTGGCAGTAACAATAAGGTGGCGGCTTATCATCCGCCGCCGGCACCTGCGCCGCGTGTGGCGCCGGCAGCGGGGAACGGGACGCCGAACCCCGAGGCTGGGTTTTTGGGGTTTGGGCCTAAGAACTAGGTTAAGCAGTATCTTTTTGTGAACAAGTACTGCTCAACGCGCTCGAACCAGTGGCGCGCGTTTCGCAGACCCAAAAAAACTTCACTACTTTGGGCCACGGTCAAACGCCCCACTTAGAAACCTCGATCTCTCCCTGTTGCACCGGCGGCGGCTTCGGTCTGGCCCCGCCTTGGCTGCGCCAGCGTTGCATCTTCCACACATAGGCCAGCACTTCGGCGCAGGCGCGGTATAGGGCCACGGGTACATGCTCGCCGGGCTCCACATGCCGGTATACGGCGCGGGCCAAAGGCGGCGCCTCGACGATGGGTATGCCCAAGCCTCGGCCCTTGGCGATAATCTCCTCGGCGAGCATTCCCACGCCTTTGGCCAGCAGCATCGGCGCCCTGTCCGCGCCGCGGCGGTAGCGGATGGCGCAGGCATAATGCGTGGGGTTGGTGACGATGACGGAGGCTTCGGCGATTTTGGTCATCTGCCGGGCCCGGGCCATTTTGCGGGCGAGCATGCGCTGGCGCGACTTTACATGCGGGTTGCCGCCCGAATCCTTCATCTCTTCGCGGATTTCGGCATCGGACATGCGCAGTTTTTGCCGGTGCAGCCAGTATTGCAGCCCGGCATCGAGGCCCGCCAGGGCCACCAGTACCAGGCATATGGCGGTGACGATTTGCAATGTGAGCGCGATGACGGGGCCGAAACTGGGATAGGGCAAAGTGGCCAGGGCGGCGAAATCGGACTGCCTGGTCCAGATGGCCACGGTGCCCACGCCGCCGATGGCCACGAACTTCGCCAGGGCCTTGCCGGTTTCGCTAAATCCCGTTTTGGAGAACAGCTGCCCCAGCCCGGTTTGCGGCATGATCTTCGAGAAATCGAATTTGAGCAGGGAGAATGAGAACACAAACCCGCCGGTGACGAGGGTGGAGCAGAGTGAGATGGCGGCGACCAGGGCCAGCAAGGGAAACAACGTAAGCATGACCGTCATCCCCCAGCCGCCTGCGGCCGCGGTTGTGGTGGTGCCGGCATTGGCCAGCATGGCGGCAAATTCGCCCAGCAGTTGCGCGCCGATGGCGGCCGCCGAGCTGAGCGTAAACAAGGTTGTTGCCACCACCACGGCGGCTTTGGGCAGTTCGGTGGAGCGCCCTACATCGCCGCGGTTTGCTGCCTCGCGCAGGCGGCGTTCGGTCGGGTCATGTTTTTTGTCGCCTGATGATTCACTCATGCTGGCTCACTCATGCGGAAGCATCACGGTCAGTGTTCGCATGCAGATATCGGTGAGATGCGCGGCGGCGGGGCCGACCGCCGGCAGGCTCGCCAGCATCACCCATAGCCCGGCCAGAATGAGCAGCGGAAAGCCGATGCTGAGCAGGTTGAGGCTGGGTGCAAACACGGTGGCCAGGCCGACCGTAACGTTTACCGCGAGTGATACCGCCAGCACCGGCAGAGCGAGTGCCACGGCGGTGCTGAACAATGTGCCGCCGAGCATGCTCAGCGCCACCCAGGAGCTGAGCGGTGCCACGGTGATGCCATGCGCGAAGGAATGTGCCAGTGCCGCAAACATCCATATCGGCCCGCCCGCCGCCATGAAGCCGAGCAGCCCGGCCCAAACCATGATGTCGTACAGCACCGGTGTGGCGCCGGCCGATTGGCGGAATTGCAGCTCGGCGAAAGAGAGGCCCATCGCCAGCCCCGCAATCTCGCCGGCGCTGGAAATGGCGGCCACGACGATTTGCATGGTGATGCCGAGCAGCGCGCCGTAGGCAATCTGCGTCATGGCGGCAAAAATGGCGGCGGGCGCGTCGGCCGGGAAGGGCGGCAGGTTGGGCAGCCATAATGCGAGGCAGGCAGCAAAGCCCGCCGCCATCAGCGACTTCACCATGCCGGGGATGAGTGGCGAGCTGTATAGAGGTGCAGTGAGAAACAGGCCGGTGATGCGCAGAAACGGCCAGAGGAAATGGCCAAGCCAGAGCATCACATTTGCTTCGCTTAGTACCATGATTGCTGCAGTAGTGCGGGCGCGTGGATGATGAAGGCGCAGGCCAGCCGCTCGAACCCCGCGAGCATGCCAAACCCGCCGGCCAAAGCGATGAAGACCATGGCGATGGTTTTCGGCAGCAGTGCGAAGGTTGCATCCTCGATCTGCAACGCGGCCTGGATGAAGGAGGTAACGAACCCCACCGCCAGCAGCAACGCGATGATGGGGGTGAGCACGGCGAGCTCGGTGGAAAACACGATATGCAGCAGTGTGATATAAAGCGGCATCAGCTGCTGGCTACGAAACTATTCGCAAGCGTGCCCAGCACCAGCACCCAGCCATGGATGGAGACAAACACCAGCAGTTTTAACGGTAGAGAAATGAGTGTGGGCGAGACCATGATCATGCCGAGCGACATCAGTATGGAGGCCACCGCGAGATCGATCAGCACGAAGGGGATGTAGATGAGAAACGAGATTTGGAACGCGGTTTCCAACTCGGACGTGGCGAAGGCCGGCACCAGTACGGTCAGCGGTACGTCTTTGGGCGTGGCATAATGCCCGCCGCTTAAATCCACGAACAGATGCAGTGGCGCTTTACGCGTTTGCGCCAGCATGAAATTTTGTTCTGGCGGCACGGCCGCTGTAATGGCCTGCGAAAAATTGATCTGGCCGGCCAAATATGGGTTGAGCGCCTTGTCCTGCTCCTGGTTTACCACATCGCGCATTACGAACATGGTGAGCGCCAAAGCCAGTGCCGCCAGCACCATGTTTGGCGGTGTGGTCTGCAGTCCCAAAGCCTGGCGCAGCACCGAGAGCACGATGATGATGCGGGTGAACGAGGTCATCAGCAGCAGCAACCCCGGCAGGAACGCGAGGGCAGTGACGACCAGCAGGCTCTGCACATCGACCGAGTAGTTGGCACCGCCATTGCTGGCGAGTGTTTTTACTAGAGTGAGGGTAGGGTCAGTCATTGGCGTTCAGCCTCCCCGTCGTTTAGTTTGCCAATCGGGGTCATCCCATTGCGGCTGATGCCGATGAGAAATTTTATCCCCTCCACCTCCGCCACCACGAGAGAATGCTGGCCGCCGAGTACCCGGATCGCAACGATGCTGATACTGCCTTGAGATTTCACCGCCCCCGGCAGATTGGCGCGAAACCGCCGCAGCAAAAACGCCGCCCCGCCGAGGAGTAAAAATATCGCGAGCAGCGAAGCGATTGTTGATCCCGCCTGCGGCAGACCGGTGGTATCCACTAATTCTGCTCGACGAGATTGGTGATATAGGCCGCGGTGAACGGGTTGGGCGGGGTGTAATTGGCCGCCTTGTTCAGTACCTGATTGGCGATGGTGAGGCATGATTTGGACAGCGCATCATGCGTTGCCGGGTCCATCAACTCTTTCGCCGACTTTTCCATCAGCAGCGCAATCACCTGAGATTTGATGATCGGCTGGAGATTGTCGAAACTCGTTAATGCATTCGTATCGAAACTGGAAAACTGCAGGGTGATCTGCACATAGGTCGAGGTCGGATCACTCGTATCCGCCGGCACGGTGACCACGATGTCGCCCAGCTGCGCGAAATAGATCGGCTTGGGCAGTGTTTTGGCTGCCTGCTTGGGATGGTGCAGGGAGAGATAGGCGAACACGCCGCCAATGCCGCCGCCCAGCAAAACAACGGCGGTGACGGCAATCAGAATGATTTTTTTCATGATTATGCCTTAGATGGTTTAAATCAGACAGCTGAAAGCAGGGATTCGAACATGGTGTGCGCGGAGGAGATGGCCTGCGCGGCCGCCTGATAGGCCTGGCTGTAATTGGTTAAAATCACCGCCTGCTGGTCGGTATCCACCCCGGCCACGGTTTGCAGGTTCGCGGTGGTGGTGGTTACTTGGCCCGTGGTGGCGGTGGCCAGCTGCTGTGCTGCCTGCGCGTTGGCGCCGAGGCCCGTGGAAAGCCCGATTACCGCCTGCTCCAGCGTGCCGGCAGTGGTGGTGCTGGGCGTGGTCCATAATGTCGCCATGCGCTGGGCGTTGCTGCCGCTGGAGGAGCCGCCGGAGGTAAGCGTGAGCACATCACCCACAGCCGGCGTGCCGCTGACCGGCAGTTGCCAGTATTGCCCGGAGGCCGCGCCCGCCGGATAGGCAATTGCCACATTGCCGCCATTACCCCCCAGCGTACCGCTGGCAATCGCCGTGCCGGGGGCGGCAGTGGTGGATACGGTATAATTGGTTGCCGAGGTAAAATTAAGTTGCAGATCTTGCCCGTAATAGCTGGCGGGAATGATCGCGGCACCGGAGGCCGGCGTGCCGGTCACCACATCGGTGCCGGTGCTGATGGTGCCGGCATTCGTGTCGGAGATGGCGCCATTGCTCTGCAGCGTGCCCGGCGTACCGACATAAGGGTCGGATGCCGCTATATCGTTGGTGTTCACCGCCGAAACGATAAGGCCGGTGGCGGCGTTGGGGGCGGGGTTCACGGTGAAGCTGTCGCCTGCCGCCGCTGTCCCGGTTACCGCAAAGGAAACACCGGCAAAACTGGGCGGTGTGCCGGACACGGCATAACTCAGCCCGCTGGCTTGGTCCTGCGCACTCCAGGCCGTGCCATTGTAGCTCAGCGTAAACGGCCCGCCATCGATGGGTAAAGCCGCGGCATTGGCGATTTGCGCGGTAATGGTGGCACCGCCGGTATTGGTGCTGGCGGCGGTGGCGGTTGGTGCCGGCACGGAGAACAAAGCCTGGCCTGGGGTCGCGCTCGGGGTTAGCCCCTCGGCCTGGGCCGTATTCACCTGGGCTGCAAAAACTGTAGCCAGGGCACCGAGACTTTGCAAAGCCGCATTGCCGGATTCGATGGTGCTGATGGCCCCGCCCACCGCGCCGTCGGCGCTGCTGGCGGGCACCGGCGTGGCATTATTGCCAGCCGTTACCGCCGGCGGATTGGTGCTGGTGGCGGCCAGGGCCTGCGTCCCGCTCTGGTCCAGCAGCACGGTGCCACCAGTTGTTACGATCACCGAGCCATTGGGCTGCGGTAGCACGCTTACGGGGAGCAGACTCGACAGTGAATTCAGCGCCGCTTGTTGCTGGTCCAGCAGGCTCGGCTGGTTGGGAGATGCCACCAGGCTTTTATTGATCGCGGCAAGCTGATTGAGCAGGTTATTCGCTGAGCTCACGCTTTGCGTCAGCGTTGTGCTGGCACCGGTAATGGTGTCGTTGATAACGCTGGCAGCGCTCTGGAACGAGCTTGTCACGGTCTGTGCATCGGCCAGCACGGTCTGGCGTTGCGCGGCACTGGTGGGGTTGGCCGCCAGCGTGCTGATGTCCTGGAAGAACTGGTTCATGGAGGTTTGAATGTTGCCGTTATTCGTCAGCGCATTCGAGATGCTGGTGAGTGCGGTGGACTGCGCCGTGGCGGCGGCATTGGCGGCATTGGCATTGCGCAGTTGCGCCGCGGCAAAGCCGGAGGCGGCGCGGGTGATGGTTGCAGCCTCCACCCCGGCCCCGGGCTGGCCCGGCGTGCCGGTTGCGGTCTGGGCATTCACGCTCTCCTCCGCATAGCCGCTCGTGCCGGCATTGGCGAGGTTGTTGGAAACCGTCGAAATCCCGGCCTCGAAAAGTTGCAGGCCCGAAAGAGCCGTATTGATGGCGTTGGTAATGCCGCTCATTGTCCACCTATTGTGCTGGCCTGCGTGGGGGAGGCGCCAATGGCTTGCAGGACCTGCGCCATGAGCGGAGATTGGGCGATATTCACGATTTTTGCTGCATAGCTCTGGTCTGTTGCGTAGCCGCCGGCCTGCAGCGCCTGGGCAAACCCGGCCACGGTCGCCTGGCCGGCAGCACTCTGGAAGCCGGATTGGATCAAGCCGATATAATCATTCACCGCATCCGCCGCGCTGCTATAATCGCGGAAGCTGGCGCTTTGCGGCGTCAGCACGCCATCCACCATTTCATGCGTGGCGCGGTTGCTGCCGGCCTGCCCATCCGCGGCTTTAACGCCGAACAGATTATTGCCCGGCGCCGAGGCACCCCAGCCGGTTTCCAGCGCGGTTTGCGCGAGAACAGCCACGGCTGGCACACCCAATGTTTGAGCCGCCTGGGTAATCTGCGGCCATATCGTTTTAGCAAAAGATTTGGCCTGGGAGATCAGATCGCCGGAGGCCGCTATTGCCGGTACTGCGTCTATTGCCTGCATTTGCACGGGTTCGGCGCTGGGCAAAATCTGCGCCAAAGGTGTAACAATTTCCGGTGGCACGGCCTCGGTTGCCGCCGTATCAGACGCTGCACCCCCGCCAATCTGGCGCGTAGCGGCGGCGGTCAGCCCGGTGTCGTATTTGCCGAAATCATTCTGCGCCACGTTCCATAAAAACATGCTCTGGAAATTATCGCCGCCGGTGCCGAGCGTATCCGGGCTCAGCCCATTGGCGTTCATCGCACTCAGCATCTGGTACCACAGCATGCCAGTCATATGCTGCACCGTGGCTGCCACGCCAGGCTTTGCCGTGGGTGTATTTTGCGCAGTTGTGTTTAGCGAGGGCGTGTTTCGCGCTGTCAGTTGTGCAGAGAGGGGCATCATCATATCACCTTGATAGTGCCGTTGATGGCACCGGCCTGCTTCAGCGCCTGGATGATGGCGATGAGATCGGACGGTGTCGCCCCCACCGCATTCAGCGCTGCCGCCACATCCTGCAAGGTTGCTGCTTTCGGCAAGGCAATTACCTGGGACTTGCCCTGCTTGGCGCTCACCACCGAATTCTGCACGCCGACGGTCTGGCCATTGCTGAACGGTCCAGGCTGGCTCACCTGATTTTGTGTTTGGATGTTCACGGTTAGATCGCCATGGCTGACCACGGCGGGCCCGAGCGTGACCCCGGCATTCATCACAATCGTGCCGCTCTGCGCATCCACGATGATGGTGGGCGCCTGCTGCGGCGGGGTAATGGGCAGGCCAAGTACGCCGGACATGAACCGCATTGGGTCCTGCCCGTTCGCGGTTATATCCACCTCGCCGGGCGAGACGGCGCTGGCGGTATTGCCGCCATAGGCCGCGTTGATCACATCGGTAATCTGTTGTGCGGTTTGATAGCTCGGCGTGTTGAGCAGCAAAGCCGAGCCGCCATTGATGCTGAACACCGCCGGAATCGTTGTCGCCAATATCGCCCCGCCCGGGAGCGTGCCCACGGTGGGTACATTCACGCTGGTGCTGTTGCCGCCGGCGCTGGTCGCAAAGCCGCTCACCAGCAGCGGGCCCTGTGCCTGGGCGTAGATGGTTCCATTGCCGCCTCGCAACGGTGTTGGCAGCAGCACACCGCCCGCGAGCGAGGCGGCATTGCCCACGGCCGAAACCGTGACATCCGCATGTTGCCCGGAATGGGCGAAAGCCGGCACCTCGGCGGTTACCATTACCGAAGCAACGTCATCGGGCTGCATCGTGGTCACGTTGGGCAAAGCAATGCCCATGTTGCGCAGCATGTTGAGGATGGATTGTTGCGTATACGGTACCTGCGTCGTCTGGTCCCCCGTGCCCGGCAGGCCGACCACCAGGCCATAGCCGTATAGCTGATTGGTCGGTGCGCCCGCCACGCTCACCAGCTGGCTGATGGTGGTGGAATCAGCCTGTGCTGCACGAGGGGCTGCCAAAACGCCGCATAAAACCAAGGCGAGATATTTTTTCAAAACGGTGATACCTTGCTGAGAATCTGCTGTAGCCAGGGCACCTGATGCGCGTCCTCCACCGGGCCATCGCCGACATATTGCACATTCATATCGGCCACCTGGTTGGAGCTGATCGTGGTATTTGCCGCGATATCATCCGGTGTGGCGTAGCCTGTCACCACAATGGAAACGACATTGCCGTTGATGTTCACATTCGTGCGCCCTGCCAATGCCAAAGTGCCGTTGGGGTCCACCTTTGTTATCACCGCCTCAACCTGGCCGGAGATATTGCTGGCGGCCAGCGCGGAGCCCGTGCCGGCATATTCCTGGTCGGAGGTCGCGGCAATTTCGGGCGCCAGGCTGCCGCCATTGATATGTCCAAAACTCATTGGCACGCCCATGAAGCTGGTCATTGAATTACTGATCGAGCCGGTGCGTTTGAGTGCCGCATTATCGGTATTATTGGCAGCGCTGCTGGTCACGATATTGATCGTTACCAGATCGCCCACCCGCCAGTCCCGCCGCGGCTCGTACAGCGAGCCGGAGGATGAGGCCAGAAACACCGAGCCGTTATCCGACTGCACCGGCGGTTGCACGTCCACCGGAAATGCCGAGGCCTGCACCAAGGCCGGCGGCCCGGGTGCCTTGGTGGCGCAACCGGCCAGCAGCAGCGCAGCGAGGATGGAAAAACCCCTCATGCGCCGGCGGCGGCCTGGGCCAGATAGTTCAGCTGGTTGTCGATCGCGCTCGCCGCCTGCGTACTAAGTTGATAGGCACGCTCGGCGGAAATCATATTCACCATCGCCTGCACAACATCCACATTTGAGGCTTCGAGATAACTCTGATTGACCGAGCCCAGCCCGTTGCTCTGCGGCGCCCCGGCCACCGCCGTGCCGGAGGAGGTGGTCGCGGCATAGAGATTTCCACCCAGCGGCTGCAGGCCTTCCGGATTGACAAAACTCGCCAGCTGGATCTGCCCTACCTGTGTTGCGGTCGCCGAGCCCGGTAATGTGACAGACACAGTACCATCGGTGCCGATCGTCACCGAGGTGGCGTTCGACGGAACCGTAATGTTTGGCAATACCTGATAGCCCGATGAGGTGACGAGCTGCCCCGAAGAGTTGGGCTGCAGTGCGCCGTCCCGCGTGTAAACCGTTTGGCCGGAGGGCAACAGAACCTGGAAATAGCCGTTGCCGTTTATCGCGAGATCATACGGATTGCCAGTGCTGGTCAGCGTCCCTTGGGTCAGCGTATCCTTGATGGACGCCACCTTCACCCCTGTGCCCAGCTCCAGTCCAGAGGGATACACCGTCTGCCCGGTGGAATTCGCACCCGGCTGAATGCCATCCTGATACAGCAACGTCTGGAATTCCGGTGTTTCCGATTTGAACGCCGTGGTGTTCACGTTGGAGAGATTATCCGCAATCGTGTCCATCATCGTCTGGCTCGCCGCCAACCCGGTCGCAATCGTATCAAGTGCCAAATTCATTTTGTTGCTCCGTAGTTGTGCGCTCGTTTGTCACGCGGCTTCATAATTTTGGTGCTAGCCCTGCGCTACCAGCGCATTCAAATCGTCCGACGATGTGCCTTGGCTTTTCATCATATCTGTTTGCAGCTGGTATGACCGGCTATCGTCGATCATTTCGATCATGCTCTGCGTCGGGTCGGCATTGCTGCCGTTGAGATACCCCTGCTGCAGCGCGCCGGTCGTGGATGCATCCAGTGTCGCCCCATCCGGCGGCGCGTATAGCGTGCCGGAGAGCGGGGTGAGCGTGCCGGTGGGTGTGGCGATGAGCGCGATCTGCCCATAGTTCTGCACCGGCCCGCCAGGATTGGCCGCGGCCACACCTGAAACCGTGCCATCCGACCCAATTTGCAGTTGGGACAATTGCGGCAGGCTGATCGGCTGGCCGGTTACGCCGATAATCGGGTTACCGGCCGAATCTGTCAGCATCCCGGCATTGGAAATCGACAGAGAACCATCGCGTGTCAGCGCACTGCCGTTTGCCGTCTGCACCTGTAGCCAGGCATCGCCGCTCAGCGCCACATTCATGGGGTCGCCGGTATGGTTCGGCGCCCCTTGGGTCAGATCCGGCCCGGCATTCAACGCCGCCGCATCGGCCCCAGCCGGGGCATTGCTGCCCTGGTAAAAATCCGGCGATGTCAGAGCCTGCACCGCGGCATATCCAGGGGTTTGCGCATTGGCCAGATTGCTTGCCACGGCCTGCATCCTTGCCGTAATCGCCTGCAACCCGGCCATGCCGGTGAAGAGAGAATCTGTTTGCACCGGTTATACCTGCGTCAGCCGGGTTATGTCCTGCTGCTCCGTCTGGATGACGGTGGTGTTGGCCTCATAGGCCTGCTGATATTGGATCAGCGACACCAGCAGCGAGGAGGTCGAGGCATTTGAGGATTCGAGATTGCCGCCGCTCAGCGTGCCGGCGAGTCCGGTACCTGGCGTACTCACCACCGCCTGGCCCGAAGAGTTGGAGGCGGTGTAGAGGTTGCCTGTCACCGGCGTCAGTCCCTCCGGATTGATGAAATTCGCCAGCGCCAAAGTGCCGGCACTTATCGTTTCGCCATTTGAATAAGTCGAAACGACTGATCCCGAACTATCGATGCTGGTGCCGCTGTAAGTGCCGGGCGGGACACCGTCATTGGTAAGCCCGGATAGAGAAAAATTCTGTGCCGATAAAGTGGTGCCGGCAAAATTAAACGCGATATTGGAATTCGCCGCACCATTCCCCCAGTTGACGGGTAAACTCGCCGTGCCACCAGCGGTAAGTGCGCCGTTAGTGTTGAACGTAAGCGTGGTCAGCAGTGCTGGTGATCCCGTTGCTACACCGGACACATTCTGCGGCTGCCCATATACTGACCAGGTTGGTGTGGCACCCGTTGTGGCCGGCTGGTTCTGCACCAGATATAGTTGAACGCGGTTGGCATTGCCCAGCGAATCATAAGTTACCACAGAGGTCGTTTCGTCATAGGTCGAAGGATCGCTCGCGGAAAACGTTGTGGTCGAAGGGATCTGCGGATCGCCGGAATTCAAATCCAGCGTCACGCCGAGTTTCGATGACGCGTTTGCCGGCACCGCACCGGTATTGATGCTGATCTGCCCGAGATTCCCGCCCGTGGCACCGCTGGCGGTGGTCGGGTAGCCAAGCACCGGCGAGCCGTTGAGGGTTTCCAATGTCCCGGCGGAGCTCAGTTGAAATGCGCCGTCTCGCGTGTACTGCTGCGTGCCGTTATCGCTGACGAGAAAATAACCGTTACCCTGAACCGCGGCATCGAGCGGATTGCCGGTGGCAAGAAAATTGCCTTGCGTCAGATCCGAGGAAATCCCCTCGGTCGCCGTACCGATGCCCGGGACATTCGTCGCATCGGCCGGGTAGAGATCCTCAAACAAGGCGGTCTGGCTTTTGAATGCCGTGGTGCTGGCATTCGCAAGGTCGTTCGACACGGTGTTGAGACCGGTTTGCGCGCCCAGCAGGCCGGACAGTGCGGTTTGAAGAGTCATGAGGGTGCTCCAAGTACAGTTTGAACAGATGAAACAGGCAATGTGGCAGAGGTACCGGCGACATTGAGCGTGGGCGTGCCGCCCGACACATTGACGCCCTGCACGGTATAGACGCTGTAAGGCGTAACGCTGACGACAGCATTGCTACTATCCGCGGCCGTTACGCTGTACGTGTAATTCGTTCCGGCGACGCCGCCATTCCAACTGAAACTCTGCTGCCCGGCGGAGAGCGCGCCGAGGTTGAGCGTATCGGCAATGCTCCCATCCGGATTGATGATCGTGACCGCCGTGCTGGCGGTACCGCCAGCCAGGTTGAAGGCGCCTTCCGCTGTGCCGGAACTGCCGGCCAGCAGTGAGTCGCCGTTTACCGCTACCTGCTTGCCAACCAACGCCGAAGCCTGCGCCATCTGCGACGCGCCGGTGCTGGTGGAGAGCGCACTGAGCTTTGTGTTCAGCCCGTTGATGCCTTCAACCGTGGAGATGGCTGCGAATTCGGAGGCCATCTGAGTCGGGTCGGCCGGGTTGGTGGGCGATTGATATTTCAACTGTGCTGTTAGCAGCTGCAGAAAATCGGCCTGGGTCAGGCTGGATGCGGAACCGGAACCCGAACTGGAGGATGTGGGGGCTGTGGTGGAGGCGGCAACCGAAGCTGCACTTGCGGCGGCGGCGGAACTGCTGGGAACGGCAAGACTTGTCATCATGTCACCTGAAAGCTGGAGATCATCTGTTGGTCGAGTCGGCTTGCCTGTTGCATCATAGCAACGGAAGCCGAATAGGCGTTGGAGCTGTCGATCATATTGACCATCTCATCCACCTGGTTGACGTTCGAACCAGTGACGTAACCATCGGCATCTGCGTAAGGACTGCCCGGGTTGTAGCTGCGGGTCGGCTCTGCGTTGCTCTGCACCGTACCCATTACCTGCACGCCAGGGTCGGGCATCCCGGAATCTGGCATCCCGGAGTCTGGCGCATTTGTGCCGTCGCCATAATTGCCGTTCGCCAGCTGGGCTGCCTGAAACACCAACTCCTGCGCGCGGTAGGGTGCTTCGCCAGGCTTGGTTACGGAATCGACATTGGCCAGGTTGGCGGCAATCGCCGCCATGCGCATGTCCTGCGCATTCAGCGCGCTGCCGGCGATGGAAAAAATATCGGAGCTGCTCATATTCTGCCTCCGTTAAATGCCGGCCGGGTTGGGCCGCAACGCGGTTACCAAATCTGCCGTCGATTGATGTAGAAACACCGTCGCCGACTGCATCGCCTCGGCATTGGCGGCGGCGTTCACGCGCTCTGTGTCCAGCGACACATCATTGCCGTTGAGGGCAACCACACCATCTGTCCGGTATTGTGGTGCTGTAGCAGCTGGCGCGGTGGAGCTGGTGCCGGCGCCATCCGTATCGCCGAGCTGCGCCGAGAGGGCTGCATCGAAAGACACATCGACCGCCTTGTAACCGGGCGTGTCCGCATTCGCGATATTATTGGCGATGAGATTGGCGCTCTCTTGCCTTGCATTGAGCACGCCGCCATAAAAATCGATGAAACCGAGCTGCATGGATCGAACCTTCTCCAGAACGGGTAACCTTCAAGGTCACCAGCGTCTTGCATTTTCTGTCTAAGGCACCGTTCTTAAAAACCCGTAAATGAAGACGTGAATAAAACGCGCCCCCCGGGAGAAGTTTTCCTGCTCACCAAAGTGTTTTCTGATGTATATCCCACTAACCCGCTTAAAACCCTGCGGTTTCAGAATGATCTTTACGAACTGTTAGTGATGTTTTTTTGGAAAATATTTTAGCACAGCTTCGAATACTGTGCTCTGGAAGTGCATAGAGCATCCCACCTGCGGCGCATAAAAGCAGCAAGCCGGCGCCCACGCGCAACCACCAGGACGCACATTTCTGTGGCCTGGGTTGGTAAGCGCAATTCAGTTGGAAATTTTAGAGCCCGAGGCGGTGGATCACATCGTCATGCAATTTACGCTGGTCGGCACTGACATATAAAGCCGCGAGATCGGCCGAGGAGAAGCTCGTGCCCGCGGGCATTTCCGCCACGGCCATGCGTTCCAACGCGATGACCACGCAATCGGCGATCTGCTTGGCAAAATCATGGCGCTGAGCCTGGAGAAATGCCAGATCGTCCAACGCACGCCGGATTTCCGCGATCTCGGTAATCGCCTCCTCCCGCTCGCGCTCCAGCACAGGGTTGGGATGGCTGGCGTTGACAGAGGCAGCATGGGCGGATTGCGCGGACACATCGCCGAGCAGGCCTGACAACCAGGAGAGCAGAGCGGAGGTGCGCCAGAGCAGTTCAAAGGTCGCGGTTGAGTCCATACGCTCGCGCAGTGCTGCGACTTGTTCGGCCAGAATGGCGCAGACAATCCGTTCATTGGCTTCGGCTGTTTCACCCATGGTGGGATTCCTCAGCGTGTGGGGCAGAGTTGTTTGACGACGGACAGCAGCTGGTTCGGCTCCGCCGGCTTGGTCAGCCAGCCCGAGGCGCCGGCCGCCCGCGCTTCATCGCGCTTGCGCCCGCCGGATTCCGTGGTGAGCACGATGATCGGCGTGAAACGCGTGGAGGCGATTTTGCGCGCCTCCTTGATAAAGCCGATACCGTCGAGCTCGGGCATGTTGAGATCGGTCAGGATAACCGCGGGCTTGATGCCGTCGGTCAGCTTGGTGATGCCTTCCCTTCCGTTCATGCCGGTTTCGACGTCGTATCCGGCGCCCTTGAGTATATGCGACAGGCTCATCACCATTGTGGCTGAGTCGTCGAGGACAAGAATTGTTGGCATCGATAAAGGGCTCCATTCGGCTGATTTTGCGCGGGGATGACCCATCGTGCCCGGAAAGTGTTGAAGCGCGGTTAAGACGGCCTCGCTGATGCCGTCTCTTATAAAAACTCCCGGGTAGATTTTGTTTAAGGCCCCCCGCGCCGTGCCGTCCCTTCTCTATAGAGGGTGCTGCGCCCTCCAGCGGTACGCCCGGATAAAATATCCACAGGATTTTAAGCGGTTTCGATTAACAATGTACACCGGCGGGTGCGTTTTTAAGAAACCATTAGCCCGCGTCCTTTATCTCCATCTCATGCATGGCATCCACCCCGGCTTTACGCTGCCGGCGTCATGCGATGCTGAAGAGGATTAGAGTTTCGTTAAGAGGTGAATGCTACATGAATAGAAATTTTCTGAAGAAAATGAAGATACAATACGGGGTTCTGAGGTTGCCAGCTGTGCAGTTAACGGCGATGTGGGGAGCAGGCTTGTCATGGTAAATGCTGTCTCGATACCAGCACTGAGCGATCTCTCCGGGCTTTCTGGTTCTACATTCGCAACATCGTCCGCGCAGCAAACCGCCCAGCCTGGGTTTATGGATACGCTGAACCAGGCGCTGCAAAGCGTGAGCACCGCGCAAAGCCACGCCACCGCGGCGGAAGCCGGTTTTACCGCTGGCGTGCCGGGCGCCACCTTGGCCAAGGCACTGGTCGCCAACGACCGCGCCGCGGTTTCCTGGAACGCGACCGTGGGTGTGCGTAACGAGCTGGTCTCGGCCTATCAATCCGTCATGAACATGCAGTTCTGATCATGGCTGACTGGCGTCAAATCCTGGCCCGTGTGGTGCAAAATCTGGCGGCGCTGCCAAAGCTGTTCTGGGCAGTCGGTGTTGCCATTCTGGCCTCGCTTGGCGTCGTTCTCTGGTTGGAGCTGGCGGGCCCACCCTATGTGGTGCTCAATGAGGGCCTGGCGCCGGCTGATGGCGGCAAGGTGATCGCGCAATTGCAGAAGCTTGGCATTCCTTACCAGCTGCAGGCGGCGGGCAATATCATCATGGTGCCGGCGCCGCAGCTGGCCCAGGCGCGGCTGCAGCTGGGCCAGCTGCAGGTGCCGGGCTCCGATGTGCAAACCGCCTGGTCCCAGCTGGAAAATGCACCGATGACCGCCTCGGATCTGGCGCAATCGACGATGGCGCAGCAGGCGCTGCAATTATCGCTGCAGCAATCCATCCAAAGCATGAGCGGCATCCATAGCGCGCAGGTATTTCTGGCTTTGCCGCAGGACACGCCCTTTCTCGCCGACCAACCCAAGCCGGCTGCTTCGGTCGTCATCGAGGCGGATCAGGCGGCGGCACAGAGCCAGGGGGAGGCCATTGCCAATCTCGTCGCCGGCGCGGTGCCGGGGCTGGCCGCTGGCGAGGTGACGGTGGAAACCACCGCCGGCGTCACCGTGTTCCCGGCAGGCGATGCTACCAATGCCGGCACGCAGTTGCAAACCACGGCGCAGATTGAGGCGGATGCTGCGGCACGTGTCGCCGCCTTGCTGATCCCGCTGGTGGGTGCTGGGAATTTCCAGACTGATGTTTCCGCAAATCTCGATTTCACGCAGGAACATATCCATCAGATCACTTACGGGCCCGGGCATCTGGTTTCGCACCAGGTTTTGTCGCAATCGATGCAGATGGACGGCAGCTCGCTGGCGATGGGCATTCCCGGTGCGTTGTCCAACGAGCCGCCATCGGCCACCACGGCCACGCCCAGCCAGCCTGCCGGCACGGGTGATGCCGGTGGCGGCAAAAACAGCAAGCCGGCACTGCCGAAGCAGAGCAGCTCGAACACTGATCAGACCTATGCGATCGATGAAAGTGATGCGGATATCATCAATCCGGATTGGGCTGTCAAATCCGTTGCGGTTTCGGTGGTGTTGAACAAAGCCTCCCTCACCGGCTCGGTCACGCTGGATCAGGTCAAAGCCGCCATTTCAGGCGCGTTCGCCTATCCTAACGTCAGCGTCAACGTGTTGGCGGCCTTGTTCCAGGCGCCGCCGAGCCAGCTGGCCGCCGCCCCGTTCATTGCCGCGGTGCCGCCTCTGGCGCAGGCGGTGCTGGAGATGATGGCAGCGGCCGCCTTGCTGTTCGGCTTTGCCGTGCCGGCGGGCAAGCGGCTCGCGGCGCTGAATATCCAGGCCTACCTGCCGGTGCAGCCGCGCGCGCTGCCGGTGGTGCTGCCCCCACGCGACTTCTCCGATCTGCGCGAGCAGGCGGCTGATAACATTCCAGGCGTGGCGCGCCTGTTGCAGAATTGGGCGGAAGATAATGAGTGAGGCACAGAAACAACTTTCCGGCCCCGGCATGAGCGGGCCGGAGCGCGCGGCGATGGTGCTGCGTGAACTGGGCGAGGGTACCGCTGCCGCCGTGCTGCGCGAGATGGACGAAGCCGCGGTGAACCGCATCTCGATTGCCATGACGACGCTGAAGGCGGTGCCCCCGGATGTGCGCGAGGATATCATGCTCACCTTCGCGGGCGAGCTCGGCATTACCGGCGTTGGCGGCGACGGCATGAAATTCCTCAACCGCGTGCTGGTCTCGGCATTGGGCGAGACGCAGGCGCGCGAAATATTGGAGCGGCTGAGCCGGACCGAGCGGCGCTCCGCATTTCATCTGCCGGCGAATGCGGATGCGCGCACTTTGGCGATGCAGGTTTCCAATGAGCGGCCGCAGACCATTGCGCTGCTGCTGGCACATATTCCGCATGAAATGGGTGCCAATCTCCTCACCTTTCTGCCGGAGCCGTTGGCGGCTGAGGCGCTGTACCGTTTCTCCACGCTCGATGTCGTATCGCCGAATGTCGTCATAGAATTGCGCGACATGCTGGAGGAGTTGATGAGCGCGTCGGGCAGTGTCGGCAGGCGTGTCACCAACCTTGGCGGCGCCAAACAGACGGCGGATATATTAAACCATTTTCCTTCGGCGATGTCTGATATGGTGCTGAGTTCCATCGACATACGCGACGCCATAACCGCTGAGAAAATCCGCGAGAACCTGTTTACCTTCATCGATCTAGGTAAGCTTACCGACCGTTCGATGCAGATATTGCTGCGCGAAGTGCAGAGCGAAAAACTGGCCCCGGCTTTGCGCCTGGTGGATGAAACCCTGCGCGCCCGGTTCTTCCAGAATCTCTCTGCGCGCCAAGTGGAAATTCTCAAGGAGGAGCTGCGCTCCGGCCCGCCCATTCGCCGGGCGGATGCACTCTCGGCGCAGAGTGATATTGTTGAAGTGGCTTTGCGCCTCGCGGGCGAAGGGCGAATTACCATCAGCGCGACAGAGGAGATGGTATGATGCAGACGATCATCGCGACAACTGCAACTTCCGTAACAAGCACCTCCGTGACAAGCACCTCCGCGACGGCAATGCCTGATGCGGCTAGCTGGCAGGATGCGGTTTCTCAGGCCACGGGTGAGGCCACGGATGTGGCGTCGGCGGCGCGCCCGGAAGATCCAAAACCCCCGGCGAAATCCGGCGATAAAACGGCAGTGCCGGATACCGCGGCCAAGCTCGCCGCGGCGGCACAGCCAGTGTTTTCCGCCACGGAAAAAACATTGTCTCAACACAGCAAAAAACCTGCCGCTTTGCAGGCCGGCGCCACCACGGCACAGGTGCCGCAGCATACCAAAGATACTGCAAAGCAGGCGGTGGGAGCTGTGGTGCAACCGGTTGTTGCCTCAGTGGCGGATCCGAGCCAGCCCAACACCACGCCGGGCACAAGCAAAACGGATGCCGGAAAAACAGATGCGGGCAAAATTGAATCTAGCCAGACAGATGCAAGTAAAATCGCAACCGGCAAGATAGATGCCGGAACAGTAACCGCCGCAACACCCGCCATGCCGGCCATGGGCACGCCAACAGTTGCGGCCCTGCCAGACATCACTGCGTCAGCAACCCCGCCCGCCGGCCAAAGCAACATCACGCCTGCGAGCAAGCCAGCCAGCACGGCGCATGCTGCCACGCTGCCCCAAACCGGCTCCGGCGGCACACTACTTGCCGCTGCAACTACATCGGCTGCGGCTATCGCCACGCCCGGTACTGCCCCGCTTAGCAATGCCATGCCGAACACCGTCGCACCACAATCCGTTACCGCAACAAATACTGATAAATCCACAACAACCCGTGTGGTGGCGACGGCTATGGCCAGCGTGAACGCCGCCAGTAGCAACAAGATCGCGCTTACCACCATCAGCCCGGACGATGCACCCGCTCTCCCCGTTACACCGGCGGATAAGACGGACGAGAATTCCGACAAGCCAACCATCGGCGCGCTTCCCGTTACCACTTCTACACTCACCCAGACCACCGCCACGGCGCAACCCGCGGCCGTTGCGGCAAGCGGTGCTTTGCCGGTTATCCAGCCCAGCACCGCCGGTCTCGCCGCAGCGGTCACGGCCATGCACCAGGCCGGGCAAAGTGGTGCGGTGCTGCGGCTGGACCCGCCAGGCCTTGGCACACTCTCAGTGCATGTTGGGCTGGCGCAAAACGGGCAGGTCAACGTGCTGTTTATCCCCTCCACCCAGGATGCCAGTACGGCCCTGCAGAATAACCTCAGCGGGCTTGGCGCGGCACTGGCGCAATCGGGTATTACTTTGGGCCAGGCGCAGGTCGGCGGGCAGTTCAACCAGAACGCGGGGCAGGGGGGCTACCAGCCGCCGGCCTCCCAGACCGCCACGCCACAAATAATTAGTTTTGATGCAGATACGTTTGGCCCCGGCGGGGTGAGCGCCTATGCTTGAAGAACACGGCGATGTCGAAATCATCGATCTGCTCGACTCCATGCGGGCACCGCTCCTGCGCTCGCTGCTCATGGAAAACCTGTCCGACCGCTTCATGCGCCAGATCGCTTTCACTTTGTTCCAGCGCATGCGCCATTCGGTGCAGCTGCTGTCCTGCATCAACAATGTCATTAGCCATGAATCCGCCATGTCGGCTTTGCCCGAGGTCATGCTCGCCGGCATATGCGAGCTGGCACCGTTACGGGGCCGCATGCTGCTAGCCATTGACGGCGATCTCATCGGTGCCGTGGTCGATGCCATGTGCGGCGCCAACTCATCCCATCCGTTTGAGCGTTACGAGCTCTCGGCACTGGAAACCCGCGTCGGCAAGCAGATGATCGATCTTTCGCTGGAGACGATCGCGGAGATATTGGCACCGCTGGTGCAGCTCGACCCGAAGCCGATTGCTTATGAAAACGCCACCGGCATGCTGGCTGTGGCCGACGGCCAGGATTGGATGATTGCCGTTACCGGGATTTTTGAAACCTCGCTTGGCTCAGGCACGATTAAACTTATTGCGCCTTACGCCGGGTTCGAGCCCCTGGAGATCAAGGTTGCAAACCAATCCGGCCTGCTCGGTGGCCGCGGTGCGGATGCCGGCTGGACCACCGCGATCGAGACGTTGACCGAAACCACACCGGTCGACATACGCTTTGAACTTGCCCGCGCCATCGTGCCGCTTGGCATTTTCGAAACTTTGCGGCCGGGCGATATTTTACCATTCACATTGTCGCCCGATGCCATCGCGGTTTCCGGCGACGTCGATTTATTTCGTGCCGAATATGGGCAGGCGGAAGGGCATGTCTGCTGCCGCGTTAAATCGGTACCGGAAGGAGATACGGATATGGTTGAACAAAAAGAACGCACCAGTGCCAGTGAAAAACTGGCCGAACCGGAGCGGGTTGAACTCGAACGCATCCAGGCGCAGCCGCGCGGGGGGCCTGCCATTACCGCGCGCAATGTGCTGGACCGGGTGCAGGTGGCGCTCACCGTCGAGCTCGGCCGCACACAGATCACGGTGAAAGATCTACGCGCGCTGCGGCATGGCCAGATCGTGTCGCTGGACCAGATGGTGGGTGAACCGCTGGCGATTTTCGCCAATGGGCAAAAGCTCGCCTATGGCGAGGTCGTGGCGGTGTCCAACGACCGTTACGGTGTGCGTGTCACCGCTCTGGCCGAGGATGCGGATGCGGAAAGCGGCGGTGTGGGATGAGCGCCACCAGCATCAGCACCGGCGCCTGGCTCGCCTTTGCGCAGTTCGCCGGCCCCGTCCTGCTGGCCATGCTCGTTATTGGTTTGGGAGTTGGCATTCTGCAAACCGCGACGCAGGTGCGTGAGGCCTCCATTCCCTTCGTGCTCAAGCTGGGCGGCCTTGCTCTGCTAACAATCGTCGCCGGCAATTTCATGCTGAGCGGTGTTGAGGATTACGCGACCCGTTTGATCATTGCGATTCCGGAGTTTCTGCATGGCTAATGCGCTTACGCTGCCGCGTCCCCCGGGCGCGCTCAGCTTCACTCAGCTCTCCGGCCCCATTGTCATTCTGCTGGTGCTGGTCATGCTGGTGGTGCCACTGCCCCCGGCGGCAATTTCGTTTCTGTTCGCGCTGAATATTTCGGCGGGGCTGGTCATTCTTGGCGCCTCGCTCTACATCCCCTCGCCGTCGGAATTTTCCTCCTTTCCCTCGGTGCTGCTGGCCACCACGCTGATGCGTCTGGCGCTCAACGTTGCCACCGCCCGCGCGATTCTGCTTAACGGCTATACTGGGCCTGGTGCGGCCGGGCATGTCATCGAGTCCTTCGGCCAGTTTGCGGTCGGCGGTAATTATGTTGTTGGCGGCATCATCTTTCTCATTCTCATCATCATCAATTTCACTGTCGTCACCAAAGGCGCGAGCCGCGTCGCCGAGGTTTCCGCCCGCTTCATGCTGGATTCTCTGCCCGGGCGGCAGATGGCAATCGATGCTGAGATCAACGCCGGGCTGCTCTCCCCAGCTGCCGCTGAGCGCAGGCGCGATAATCTGCGCCGCGAGGCGGATTTTTTCGGCGCCATGGACGGCGCCTCCAAATTCGTGCGCGGCGATGTCGTGGCCGCCATGATCATCTTGGTCGTTAACATGCTGGGCGGGCTCATCATTGGCACGCTGCAATACGGGCTGCCGCTGGCCGATGCCGCGCGCACCTATACGCTGCTTACGGTGGGCGATGGGCTGGCCGCACAGATCCCCTCGCTTACCATCTCGGTCGCGGCTGGGCTTGTGGTTACGCGTGTTGCCACCGGCGAGGATATCGGCGAGCAGATCAGGTCGCAGCTTGCCAAATACCCGCAAGCGTTAGCCATTGCCGCGGCCATTACCGGGGCCATCGGGCTGGTGCCGCAAATGGCGCATATACCGTTTCTGCTGCTGGCCACCGCACTTGGCACCGCCGCCTGGCGGCTGGACCGCGCCGCGAAAATTGCCGCCTCGCCGGAGGCCGCCGCCAAGGCTTTGCCCGCCCCGGCAGAGGTAAAAAGCGATTCGCTGGTGGATGTTACCGGCGTCGATCCCCTGGGCATGAACATTGGCTTTGGCCTCGCTCCGCTGGTTGGCCAGGGCGAGGGGCGGCTGCTCAACCGCCTTACCGCCGTGCGCCAGCGCTACGGCCGCGCCATGGGGTTTCTGGTGCCAGCCGTGCATGTGCGCGATTCCTCGGATTTGCCGGCGCATGGCTACCGCTTCACTTTGCGCGGTGCGGCTATCGGCGGGGGCGAGGCCTGGCCCGGCCAATGGCTCGCCATCGAGGGCCCGATGGTGGTGGAAAAACTCAGCATCGGCCGCCCGGTTAAAGACCCCGCTTTTGGCCAGGCGGCGGTCTGGGTGCCGCAGGGTTCCATTCCGATTGCGGAAGAGCTTGGCTATACGGTGGTGGACGCGCCTTCCGCCATGGCCACGCATTTTGCCGAAATCCTCAAACGGCACGGTGCTGAGTTGTTGGGGCGGCCGCAGGTCGAAGGCCTGCTCACCCGCCTTGCAGAAACCACGCCGCGCTTGGCTGAAGATTTACGCAACACCCTCTCCGTGGGCATGGTGCGCCAGGTGCTGCAGGGGCTGCTGGCCGAGGAAGTGCCGATCCGCGATTTCGAGCGCATTGCCGAGGCGTTGGTGGAAGCGGGCGACGGTGGTGCCAAGGACCCAGACAAACTTCTTGCGGCCGTGCGTCTGCGTCTTGGGCGTTTCATCGTCAGCCAGATTACCGGTGCTGATCCTGCGTTCCGCGTTGCCGTACTCCCCTCCAAACTGGAGGAGCTGATCGGTAAATCCTTGCGCACTTCCAAGGACAATGCCATCGGCGCCGAGGTCGAGGCGGAGACCGCGCAGCATCTGCGCCAGGCGGCGGAGCAGGCTGCCAAATCCATGCGCGCGCGCGGCCTGAAGCCCGTGCTGGTCGTGCCCGCCGCTTTGCGCCGTGCGGTGGCGAGGGCGGCGGCCGGGCTTATCCCCGTGGTGGCGTTGGAGGAAATCCCCGACACGATGCCGCTGCAGGTGGTGCAAAGTGCTGAGCCGGGAGTGGTGAATGGCTGAGATCCGCCCGCTTGGCGCCGGCTCCGATCAACTCGGCACAGCGTCGATCACGGCACTTTATGGTGGCTGGATCAAGCGTATGGCGCTGCTGCTGAGATCGAGAATGCCCTGGGCGGAGCTTGATGAATTGCTGCAATGGGGTGCCATCGGCATGCTGGAATCGATGCAAAGATTCGATACCTCGCATGGCGTCAGTTTTCAGGCCTTCGCCAGCCGGCGCATCCGCGGTGCCATGATCGACGGGTTACGCCGCGAAGGGGCGAGCCGGCGCGGCCAGATTATGTTTGAGCTGGAGGATGTGGAACATGCCGCGGTTGCGGCCGGCACCTCGCCGCAGGACCCGCTCAGCCTGCTTACCAGCGCCGATAACCGCGACATGCTGACCGCCGCACTCAAAACCCTGCCGCGGCTGGAGTTCCAGATTCTCGCCATGCATTTTTACGACGATATGAACAACCGCGAGATCGCGGCGATCCTCGATGTCTCGGAAGGCTACGCCTCACGTTTGCGCAAGCGTGCGCTGGAGAGTCTCGCTATCACCATCAACGCTGCCCATAAAGGAAACCCGGTGCTATGAGCAGCCTGCTTGGACTGATCCTCGGTATACTCTGCGTGGTTCTCGGCGCACTCTCGGATTCAGATCCGCTTTCCGCTTTGTACAGCCTCACCGCCGTCATCATCGTGATGTGCGGTGCCTTCTCCGCCGCATTGGTGCATTTCGGCCTCGTGCCAATCGTTACGGCTGTGAAAGGTCTTGGCTGGCTGGCCAAGCCGCCGAAGGTCGATCTGCAGCAGTTCATCGAGCAGGTGGCGGAATGGTCAACGCTCGCGCGCAGCCAGGGCACGCTGGCGCTGGAAAATGTCATCCCAGAGGTTTCGGACCCGTTTCAGAAACAGGGCCTGCAGATGATCGTGGATAATACCTCGCCGGAGGATTTCGCGGTCATTCTCGAGATTATGGCGGAACAGACCGGGCGCACACAGATGGCCCCGGCCGAGGTGTGGGAGGCTCTGGGCGGCTATTCCCCCACCATCGGCGTGATGGGCGCGGTGCTCGGGTTGATCCATGTGATGATGCGGCTCGACCATCCCGAGGAGCTGGGCCAGGGCATCGCCACCGCTTTCGTTGCTACCATCTACGGCGTCGGTTTCGCCAATCTCATTGCACTTCCGCTTGGCGCGCGTTTCAAACATCTGGCGAAAGAGCTGGAGCGCGAGCGCCATGTCGTCATCCAGGGCTTCATGCTGCTGGCGGAAGGCAAGCCCGGCATTGTCATCAGGCAGAATCTTCAAAGTTTTATCGAGGACAAAAAATCAAAACCCAAGCCCAGTGCCGCGGATGAGCCCGCTGGTGCGGCCCAGCCGGCGGAGTAGGACATGTCCTCGCGCAACTCATCTCGCAACTCATCGCATTCCAGTCCGCTGGGCCGCAAAAAAAAGGCGGAGGCGGAAAGCCATGTCAATCATGAGCGCTGGGTCATTTCCTATGCGGATTTGCTGACCCTGCTGCTGGCCACATTCGTCGTGCTTTATGCCTCTTCCACGCGCAACCACCATAAGGAGGATGCCATCGCTCTGGCCTTCATCAAAGCCTTTCACGGCACGCCGCCGGCGATAATAACGCCCAAGCCGACCGGCTCCAAAGGAATATTGCAGCACCAGCCTTCGCCTATCTCCAGGCCAGTGGAGGCGCCCGGCTCTAAACTGCCGCAGGATGTGGTGCATCAGGTGCAGAAATCCATGCAGGCGCTGCAGGATCTGCAAATGAAGCTCATATCGTTGTTCCAGCCGTTGATCGACAAGCACCAGGTCGCCATCACCAACGCCCCGCTCACGCTTACCATCCAGCTCGATGCCTCGGTACTGTTTCCCTCAGGCGAGGCGCAGCTGAAACCCGAGGCGGTGGTGCTGCTCAAGCAGGTGGCTACCGGGCTGCAACAACTGGCACCGGACTTTTCCATCGTGGTGCAGGGCTATACCGACAACCAGCCCATCGCCACGGCGCAATTCCCTTCCAACTGGTCGCTCTCCGCCGAACGCTCCGTCACGGTGGTGCAATTGCTCACCGATAACGGCGTGCCCGGCAACCAGCTCGCGGCGGAGGGCTTTGGCGAATTCGCAGCGCTTGCCGATAACACCACAGATCCCGGCCGCGCCCAGAACCGGCGCGTCGTCATTGTCGTGCATGCCCCTGCTCCGGCGGTTACGGGGGCGCAATAGGAAATATTATGGCAAAATCAGTAAAGCGCAAAGCCCTTCTCAGTCCCTTTATGCTCACTCTGGCCGCGATGACCGGCTGGGCGGCAGCCAATGAGCCGGGAATTTTCACCCCCGCCAGCGTCGGTGTGTGGATATGCAGCGCCTGCACCGTGGCACTCCTCACCCGTGCCGCTCTGGCGCTGTTCACGCCGGTGCTTGGCATGGCAGGCACCATCTTCGGCCGCGCCATGAAAACCATGCAGCGTGACGGTGCCGAACCATGAGTTTCGTTACCATCTCACGCAATAAAGCCTTCGTGCAGAATGTGCTGTCACTGGATGCCGCCGAAGCTGCCGCGCGCGAGGCCGAAATCGCGCGCCGTGTGCGCCAGGAGGTGGGTAAACTGCGCGCGGCCGCCGAGGCTGAAGGCCATGCCACCGGCGATGCCGATAGCCGGGCCTTGATGGCACCCCGCGCCGCCGTGCTGGAAACCGCCATCACCGCCTTGCAGGAGGCGGCTGGACAGCTCATCGCTCCGCTGGCGCAGAAGGAGCGCGATCTCGCCGAGCTTTCCGTCGAGCTTGCCTTTCTGCTCGCCAGCCACATCAGCCTCGGCGTTGAGAACGGCGCCGGCGGCCTGCTTGGCCTTGTCACCAAACTGCTGGATGAAGCCGCTGCCGAGCGCGGTGCGCGGCAGGTTTTGCGCCTGCGCCTCAACCCGGCGGACCAGCTGCAGCTCGAAGGCCGCATCGCGCCCGAGGCCGCGCAGCTTGTCGCCGATGATAAAATCGCCCCCGGCGGCGCATGTGTGGAAATCATCACGCCGGATGGCGATCCGGTCGACAAGATCGAATGGGATGCCACGATGCATGGCCGTCTTGAAACCATCCGCACCGCGCTTGGTTTGAAGGACGGCACATGATCTCCACGGACCAAATACGCGCGTTGGCGACAGAACGCGTGCAGGCGGCTCTGGCCACGGACCCGGTGCGCCGCTTCGGCCGCATCGTGCGTTCCAATGGCGAGGTGCTGCACGCCTCGGGCATTCGCGCGCCCGTCGGCGCGCGCTGCCTCATCGAGATGGAACACGGCGCGGCACTGCCCGCCGAAGTCGTTGGTTTCGAGGCCGGCACATTGCTGGTCATGCCCGAGCAGGGCACGCGCGGTGTTACCCGTGGCGCGCGCATCCATGTCGAAAGCCGGGCCCCGGCACCGCTGATGGGCAATGCGCTGCTCGGCCGCGTGCTGGACGCGCGCGGCCAGCCGCTAGATGCCATGCCGCCGCCGGATGTTTCTCACCCCTGGCCGTTGATGGGCGTGCCCATCAACCCTATGTCTCGAGAACGTATCGAACGCCCGTTCGATAGCGGCATCCGTGCCATAAACGCGCTGGCCACTTTGGGGCGCGGCATGCGCGTCGGCTTGTTCGCCGGCTCCGGCGTCGGCAAAACCACGTTACTCGGCATGATCTGCCGGCACGCCCAGGCGGATGTCGTGGTGGTCGGCATGATCGGCGAGCGCGGCAGGGAAATCCGCGAATTCATCGAGGACCATATCGGCCCCGCCCGCCCGCGCAGCGTGGTTATTGCCTCCCCCGCCGATGATACGGCGTTGGGCCGCGTGCATGGCGCCTACCGCGCCGCCGCCGTTGCCGAGTTTTTCCGTGCTCAGGGCAAGCATGTGCTGCTGGTGATAGATTCTCTCACCCGCCTCGCCATGGGGTTGCGCGAGATTGGGCTGGCCGCCGGCGAGCCGCCCGCCACCAAAGGCTACCCGCCCTCCGTGTTCGGGGCACTTGCCGCCTATGTCGAACGTGCCGGCAATGCCGATGCCGCGCAAGGCTCCATCACCGCCATCTACACCGTGCTGGTCGAAGGCGACGACCATGTTGGCGACCCGGTGGCCGACACCGCCCGCTCGGTGCTCGACGGCCATATCGTGCTCTCCCGGGCGCTGACAGAAGCCGCCATCTACCCGCCCATCGACATCACCGCCTCGCTCTCCCGCCCGATGCCGATATTGGTGCCCCCGGCCCATCTCCAACATGCCGCGCGGTTCCGCGCCTTATGGTCCCGCCGCGCCGAAAAACAGGACATCATCGATCTCGGTGTTTACGCCCCAGGCCGCGATAAACTGCTCGACGAGGCTTTGCGCCGCGCGCCTGCCATGGAGGCGCTGCTGCGCCAGGATGTGCATGAGGCCGTGGGCATCGCCGACAGCGCCGCCGCTCTGGCCGAGCTGTTGAGCGATACCCGCGTGGAGAGCACGCCATGAAAACCCGTACCATCGCCCGGCTCGATATGCTGGCCGCCGCGCGCGAGGTGCAGGCGCAGGATGAAGTGCGCAGGCACGCCAGCACGCTCGCGCAAAACCAGCAGCAGCGGCAGGTGCTTAAGTCCTACCGAGACCGCCTCGCGGCCAGCTGGCAGGATGGCACGCCGATCGCCGCGGCCTTGGCCCGCCGTGCCAGCCAGTTCGCGACCGGCGCGCAGAACGCCGCGGTACAGATCGAAGCCGCCGAAGCCACGGCCGCGGCGCAGTTGCACGATGCCACGGAAGCCCTCGTCCAGCTCAAATCCCACCGCCGCAAACTGGCGGCGCAATTACGTGCCGCCGCGGCCAAGGCCGATACCGAATCCGAACAAAAAGCCGACCGCGACCGGCCCCATAAATTCAGCGGGCGCCGCGCATGAACAGCACCTCCTCTCTCACCCAGCCCCGTTAAGGAGCACCACCATGGATTTATCTTTTTACTCCAATTTCACCTCTTCGCTGGCGGCGCAGGAAGCGCAAATTAACGTGCTGCAACAGCAGATATCCACCGGGCTTACCGTGCAGACGCCGGACCAGAATCCCGCTGCCTATGAGACGGGGGCGCTCGGCACCGACCAGGTCGCGCGGCTCGCCAATGACGACACTACCCAGGCCTCCATCCAGGTGCAGCTCGGCACGGCCAATAACGCCTATAGCTCGATGACCTCTTTGCTTAACAATGTGCAGGGCATTGTCGAACAGGCGCTCAACGGCACCACCAACAGCCAGAACATGAATGCGCTCGCCGGCCAGGTGACATCGGCAGCACAGCAGTTGCTCGCCCTCGGCAACACCACCGCGCCCAACGGCACTTATTTATTCGGCGGCTCGCGGGGTGCCGTGGCACCGTTCCAGGCGGATGCTTCCGGCAACATTGTTTATTTCGGCGACGGTGGCGCCTCCCAGGCCAATATCGGCGAGGCCTCGACCGCCAGCACCATCGCCAGCGGCACGGTCTTCGTCTCGGCTTTGCAGGGCGATGGCGTAGGTGTAGTGAGTGCCACCGCCGCGAATACCGGCACGGGCCAGGTCATCCCCGAGGGCACGGTCAATGCCAGCGCCGCCAACACATTCCAGCAGGGCAATGCGCCCATCACCATCACCTTCGGCACCGGCAACAGCTACACCGCGACGCAAGGGGGCTCCACCCTCGCCACCGGCACGCTCACCACCGCCGGCAGCTCGGGCACCAGCGTGCAGCTCGCAGGTGTAGATTACAACATCACCGGCACGCCCGCGAGCGGTGATAGTTTCACCATCGCCCCGGCCCGCACGCAATCGGCCTTCACTTTGCTCAAATCCATCGCCTCCGCTTTGGCCAGTGCCGGCAGCACTCCGGCGCAGGTGGCGCAGACCAATCAGGTGCTCAACCAGGATCTGGCCGGCATCGCCCAGTATCAGCAGACCGTCACCACGGCGCAGGCGCAGAACGGCGTTACGCTGGAGGCCATCAGCGCCACCGGCACCGGCAATACCAACCAATCCACCGAGGCGCAGACCAACGTGGATAACGCCACAGCCGTTAACACGCCGGTCGCCATCGCGGCACTGGACCAGACAATGACAGCCTTGCAGGCCGCGATGAAAACCTTCGGCACCGTGCAGAACCTCAGCCTGTTCAATTATCTTTAAAAATCTCGGTCTGTTCAACTATCTTTAAGGAGAAGCGCCATGGGGCAAGCGATTTTTATTGTTGGCTATTACCGCAGCGGTACCTCCGCTTTGTCGGGCGCGCTCGCCCGCGCGGGTGTCAAATTCTATAACGAGGCCGATCCGAACGAGCACAACCCGCTCGGCTTCTATGAAATCCCCGAGCTGATCGAATTCGATGTCGAACTCTTCACCCGGCTGGGCGTTGACTGGACCGATGTGCGCGGCCTGCCCACGGGCTGGGCCGAGCGCGCCGATCTCTCCAATATGCTGACCAAACTCGACGATATCATGCGCCGCCGCTTCACCCATGAGGATAAAATCTGGGGCCTCAAACATCCGCATCTGTGCCGTACGCTGCCGCTGTACGAGCGCGCCGCGCGCCAGGCCGGGCACAGACCGCATGTCGTGCATATTTTCCGCGATCCGTGGACTGCTGCCGCTAGCCAATCTTTGAAAAACGGCCTTACCCGCGCCCACGCGCTGCTGCTGTGGATGAGTTACGTCACCACAGCCGAGGCCCAGGCCCGGCATCTGCCGCGCGCCTGGCTCACCTATCAGGAGTTGCTCACCGCACCTGCCACCCAGCTCGCCCGGCTCGGCACGGAACTCAAGCTCGATCTCGGTGGTGCCGAAGCTCTTGCCGATGCCGCCACCTATCTCACCACCCAGCTCAACCGCGCCGAGCCTGTGGGCCAGACCGATCTCTGCCGTCCCCTGGCAGCACTCGTACAGAGCACCTGGGAGGCGATCTGCGCGCGCCAGTTCGCCCCGAGTCTATGGGATAATTTCGCCGCCGAAACCGCGGATCTGGTCGGCTTTCTCACCGAGATCGGCGCCAGCCGTGGCCGCGTGATTCCCGCCCTTGGCGGTTCGCTCGCCACCAACGCCGCACCTGCCACCAACACCACCGCCGCCATGCGCCCGCCGGAGCGCGTGGACGAAGGGGCGCGCACCCGCCTCGCCAGTTTGCAGGCAGCGGCAGGGGTTTTGCCCAGTGTCTCGGTCGTCATCGTCGCCCCGCGCGGCCGTGCCGCGGCGGTTAACGACACGCTGGAATCCCTCAACGCGCAATGGTTCAAACCCGCCGCCATCCGCATCATCGCCGCCGATGAGGTCAATATCGAGGGGGTCATCACCATTGCCGTGGCGGCCGAGCCCGAGGCTGCCACGCGCATCGCCTGCGCCGAGCTGAATGTGGAGGCCAGCGCCGCCGATTACGTCGCCATTATCAATGCGGGGGACATTGTTTCCCCCGATGCCTGCCTGCGCTTTGCCCTCGCCGCCAAAGCGGACGATGCGGCGATGGTCTATTGCGACGAGATCGTGCCGCGCGCCGGCGGCAACTGGGTACGGCACAAGCCGGGCTGGGATATTACCCGGCTGCGCCAATCGGCCTATATCGGCGATTGGGTGTGGTACCGCGGTGCCGAGGTGCTACGGCTCGGCGGTTTCGCGCCCAACAGCGCCGGGGCCGAGGAATATGACTTCCAGCTGCGGCTTGCGGAGACGGGTGCCAACATCACCCGCTTGCCGGAGGCGTTGTTCACCCGCAGCGCGAAAAGCCAGCGCGATGACATTAAAACCGATGTTTTCTGCGCCCGCGCGGCGGCCTCGCTCAAAGCGCATCTGGCGCGCGCCGGCATCCCCGCAGAGGTTCAGGGCCGCCAGCATCCCGGGCTGTTCCACCACCTGCGCCTCACTTCGGACCCCGGCACCAGCACGATCCTGTTGTGCGACGGCGGCGATATTCCCTCCCTCGACGGCTGGCTCACCAATTTGCTCAGCGCCGGTGCGCTCAGCGGCCCGATCATTCTGGTAGGCACGGCGCTGAGCGTGCCGATGCAAACCTACCTCACCACCGTCACCCAGCAGACCAGCGAGCTTGAGGGCAAGGTACTGGCGGTATTGCCCACGCCGGGGCTCACCCCGTCGGCGGCACTGGCCAAGGCCGTGGCTTTGGCCGAAACGCCGTTCATTTGCATCATCGACATCCGCGCCCAGCCCACCGCTCCCAACTGGGCGCAGGCTTTACGCACCCGGCTGGCCGACCCCGGTGTGGTTATGGCCGGCGCCCGCACTCTGGTTCCCACCGGCAGCGATGCCCGCCAGGCCTCGGTGCATGGCCCCATCGTTATCGGCGCCGATACGCGGCTCGGTGCCGGGCATACGCCCGATGATCCCGGCCCCGGCGGGTGGCTGCTGGTCGATCAGGAGGCCAGCGCCATTGCCCCGCCTGGGCTGCTCGTCCGCACCACGGCACTGCAATCCTGCCAGTTCCCTGCTTTGGCCGGCGATGCACTATGGATCGACCTTTGCGCCCAGCTTCGCGGGACGGGAGCACGGCTGGTCTGGACGCCGGATGTCTCCTTCATCGCCTCGCCCGAGGCGGTGCAGCTCGATGGCGCCAGCCATTTCCGCACCGGCACGGCGGCGGCAAAATCCCTGCCCTGGGCCGACCCCTACCACCACCCCAGCCTGTCGCTGCATGGCGATCTGCTGACCACCGAATCCCGCACCGGGCTGATCCGCGCCGTGCCGGCTGATAAAAACAGCCTGCTGGTCAGCGGAGATCCGGTGGCAGGTGCCGCCGTGCTCAACGCCGCCCGCGCCTTGCGCCGCGCCGGCATGGCCGAGGCCGATTGGGCGCCGGAGCTACCCGGAGCGGCCGATCTCGGCCGCCGCGCCGCCGCCGGCTGGGTCCGCATCAATCCCTTGTTGGCACCGCACCCGCACAGCCCGGTTTATACTGCCATATACTCCGCCGTACCGGAGCAGGAGGCGGTCCCGGCGCTGGCCGGAGCGGCCCAGGTGTTCGCCACCTCGCCCAGCCTGGTCACGCAACTGCGCCGGCTCGGTACACCCGGCCAGCCCATTGCTTTGTGGCGTCCGTCTCTCTCGCCGCGCATCTGGCAGGAGCTTACCTTCGGCACCGGCCTCAACACCAAGCCGCGCGTGCTGTGGTTCGACGAGGGCATCGCCCCGCTTTGGCTGGTCGATCTCATCAACGACACGCTGGACTGCGCCTCCTGGATTGTCGTCGAGCGCAAGGGGGCGAGTTATGCCGGGGCGGTGGCCCGCATCGCCCCGCAGGAGTCGGAATTCGCCTGGGCCCAGGCCATGGCCGAACTCGGGCCGCAGATTATGGTCCGCCCGGCCGCCACCGTAACCCATGCCGACCATTACCCCACCCTCCTCGCCGCCGCCGCCGGTTGCCACATCCTCACCGACGACCGGCTGGACACGCCCCCCGGCCTTGGCGCCCTAACCCTGCCCAGCCGCGCTGTGGCCTGGACCGAAGCGCTGAAAGCCGCCATCGCGGATTTGAAGATCACGCTGGAACACGGCCGTGCCGCCCGCGCCGCCGTGCTGGCTTTGCCCGGGCTGGAATCCGCCCCCCCGCCCTGGCTGCCGTTTGTTCCCGCCGCTGGCAGTGCATCCTTGAGGACGGCTGCGGAATGAAGCTGCGCCGCACCCTATCCGTGCTCCTACTCTCCGTTTTACCAGGTTTTGCCCTGGCGGCGCAGAGCACGGATGACGTTACCAATGCGGTGCGGCGGGCGGCACTGGCGCTGGCGCCCTCCGGGGCCAGCGTCAGCCTCGGCCCGGTCACCGGCGCCACCTATATGCAGCAATGCACCGCTTCGCTTGGCGTCAGCATCAGCGGCAATGCCCCTTACGAGCAGGCCGCCGTGCATTGCCCCAGCCCTGGCTGGACCCTCTACGTCTCCATCACCGTGGCGCAGAGTGAGAACGTGGTTGTTGCCGCCCGCCCACTCACCGCCGGCCAGCCGCTCACCGCCGATGACCTCAAACTCGCTCCTCTGCCGGTGCAGCGCTTCGCCGGGCGCCAGGTATATTTTGATCCCACCCAGATCATCGGCGCCGTGCCGGACATCTCGCTCGCCACGGGCATGCCGCTCACGGCGGATTCAGTTCAGGCCCCGGTCATGGTCAAAGCCGGCCAGACGGTCATGGTCAGCGTTGTCAGCGGCGGGGTGGAATTGTCCATGGATGCCACCGCCGAGCAGACGGGGCGCATCGGCGATACGATTCTCCTTACCAACCCCAGTACCGGCCGCCGTTTTTCAGCCGAGGTGACGGCCAGCGGTGTTCAGCTGGTGCTGCAATGATGAAAGCTGATTCACCACTTTCCCAAATTAAAGTTGGAATTCGAGTCAAACTTCCTGAAGCCCACGCGAATTGAGGGGTACGGCAATCACACAAACCCCGTCTTGAACGAGACGTCATGTCCCCCGCCGTAACACTCAAGTTCTAAAGCCTCAGTCCTAAAAGCCAAGGAGTTTCATATGTCGGCCGTCGGTTCCATTCTCACCAATAGCGGAGCGCTTCAGGCGCTCAACGCCATCTCCAACACCTCGACGATGAACAACAATCTGGAAGCCCAGCTTTCCAGTGGTCTGTCGATCAACTCGCCCTCCAACAACCCGGCCGGCTATATCACCGCCCAGGGCTTCACCTCGCAGCTGAACGGCATCACCCAGGCGATTTCCAACGCCAACCAGGGCGTGTCGCTGCTGCAGACCGCGCAGGGCGCCATCACCCAGCAGATCGGCATCGTGCAGCAGCTCAACTCCATCGCCGTGCAGGCCGCCAACGGCACGCAAACGCCCGCGGAATCGCAATCGCTGCAGAACCTCGTTGGCCAGTTGACCAGCCAGGTTTCCACCATCGCCAACCAGACGCAGTTCAACAACATCAACCTGCTGAACGGCAGCTTCTCCGGCGTGCAGTTCCAGGTCGGCGCCAATGAGGGCCAGACGCTCGGCCTCTCCATCAGCAATCTCACCGCCTCGGCCATCGGCCTTAACGCTTCCACGGTTTCGGGCACCACGGTGTACGGCACCAACGTTAAAGCCACTTCCGCGGCACTTACCCTGGCTGCTTCCGCCGCCAAGGTCGCTTCCGGTGGCGCCGGCAAGTTCGTTACCACGAGCTCGCTCGCCATCACCGGCCAGACCGGCGGGCAGTCCAAGGTTGCCATTGCCAAGGCGCAGGAATCCGCGGCCACGCTGGCCACGGCCATCAACAGCGTGTCCGGCACCACCGGCGTACAGGCGCAGGCCACCACCAGCATTACGCTGGCTTTGGGCACGGCAGGCGCTGGTGCCGGCTATTCCTTCTCCCTCCAGGCCGGCAAGGGCTCGGGCGGCACCAACGGCTCGGGCATTGGTACCAAGCAAACGGTCACCGCCTCTTCCGCGGGGCAGGTTGTCAGCCAGATCAATGGCCAGTCCTCCACCAGCGGTATCGTCGCGTCTCTGACCAACACCCCCGGCCAGATCACGCTGACGCAGACCGCTGGTTATAACATCAACATCACCGGCACGAGTTCCGGCTCGCTCAAAACGGTCGGCACCACGGCCAGCACCATCAAATCCGGTGCGGGCACGGCCTCGGCGGTTATCCAGGGCCAGGTGCAGTTCCAATCCTCGGGCGGCTTCACCGTTGGCAATGCCGCCAACGTTGGTCTGTCCATCAAGTCCACCCTTACGTCACTATCCTCCATCAACGTTGCCACCACCTCCGGCGCCAATACGGCTATCAACGTGGTTAAATACGCACTCGGCGCCCTCAACAACCAGGGTGGCCAGCTCGGCGCCGTGCAGCAGGCGCTCACGGCGAACATCAACAACCTCAACGCCACCACCCAGAACCTCACAACGGCTCTTGGCGTGGTGCAGGATGCCAACATCCCCGCGGTCAGCAATCAGCTCACCGAGGCCCAGATCCAGGCACAGTCCGGCGTTGCCGCGCTCAAATCCTCGACCCAGTTGCAGCAGAGCTTCCTCTCGCTGCTGCCGTAAGCCTCTCGGCCAGGCCGGGGGCAGCCCCGGCCTGGGTTTTTTCACCTAAGGCAGAGATATCATGTCCAGCGTCAGCGCACTTGGTTCGTCGCAAATAGCCTCGGAGATCACCACCGTGGAGACGCGCCTGCAGGCGCCCGTTACGGAGCTGCAAAATCAGGTCACCACGGAACAGGCGCAAATCTCCGCCTGGGGGGTGATCAGCGGCTCGGTCTCCACGCTGGCGCAGGCGCTCTCCAACATCAAAGACGTGGCCACCATCAGCAGCCGCAACATCTCCACCTCGAACAGTAACACGGCGACCGCCACGGCCAGCAATTTGGCCGCCACCGGCACCTATAATCTCACCAGTATTTCGCTGGCCAAATCGCAGGAAATTTATTCCAGCCTGCTCGGCTCCGGTGCTGCCACGCTCACCGGCGGCACAGGCTCGCTGGTTTTCAGTACGGGTGGTAAAACTGAAACAATCGCCATCGGTTCGGGCAGCCTGACGCTCAACGGTGTTGCCGCCGCCATCAACAAACAGGCCGGCGGCGTACAGGCCAGCGTTATCGGTAGCAAGACCGGTGCGCGTCTGGTATTGCAGAGCAGCAGCACCGGCAGCTCGGCTGCCTTCTCCGTTTCCGGCACCGGCGCGCTGGCGCAGTTCGACTACAGCAGCGGCTCCGCGCATGTCGGCGAGACCTTGGCGCAATCGGCGGTCGATGCCACCCTCACCATGAACGGTGTGCCGATTACCAGCAGCACGAACACTTTGGGCAGTGCCATTACCGGCGTTACCATAGCACTTGCCGGCGCCGGCTCGGCGGTGGTCTCGGTCTCCTCCTCGCCCACCAACCTCTCCAGTTCGGTGCAGGCGGTCGCCACCACGCTCAACGCCGCGGTCGCCGCCATTACCAAGGAGACCAAATTCACCGCCCCCACCACCACGGCCACGGGCACCAGCAGCGGCGGCAGCGCCGGCCCGCTTCTGGGCAATTTCTCCGCCACCGAGCTTAAAAACGAGCTGCTCACCTCGATCAGCCAGCTCGTCGCCAGCGGTGTTTCGGCAGGTGCGGTCGGGCTCTCCGTCAACAGCTCGGGCACGATTTCCTTCAACAGCACCAGCTTCGCCGCCGAATATGCCAAGAACCCCACCGCCGTGCAGAATCTGGTGAGCGATCTCTACACCTCGCTCACCGGCATAACCAACGGCGCGCTCGGCACTTCCAGCGGCTCGGCAAGTGGTGTGGTCAGCACCAAATCCACCGGCTTCATCTCCGCTACCACCACCTCGATTAACGGGCTGATCACCTCGATCGACGCTCAAGTGGTGCAGATCGAAAAACAAAACGCCGCGCAGCTTAAACTGCTGCAGCAGCAGTATACAATCGCGGAGAGCAATGCGAGCAACGCCTCGATCACCCAGACCTATCTGGGCGTTTTCCTCGGCAGCGGCTCCAGCTCATCGTAAGTAACATCGTAAGGCAAATGGTTAGGACGCGCAGATGAGTGGCTCTGAAAAAGCGAACAGCTTTGAAAAAGAAAACGCCTTCGAAAAAACAACCGATTTGATCGGCATCTATCGTTCAACGATGTTCGATGGCGCGGCCGATCTCGCCTGGCTGCGCCAGGGCTGGCGCGGCCTGCGCCAATACGGCCGCCGCGCCCGCCTCGCCATCGACGATAACGACCTGGCCGTTAAAGCCACCATGATCGCCCGTGCCGATGAGCTGCTCACCGTAATGAGCGGCATACTCGATACATCCCCGGGAACCACGCTCGGCCCTGCCCTCATGACCATTTACGGCGCCTTGCGTTTCACTCTTTTGCGCGCCAATACAGAAAATAGCCCGGATGCCCTGCAGGATTTCGAGGCAGCTTTGGCAATCCTCGACCGTGACATGATAAAACCATCTGAAAGCGTGTTAGCCGCATGAGTAATACCATCCCGCCGTTCCGCCAGACAGCGGTGCCCGATACGGCCACGGGCCAAGCCAGCTTGGCATCCGCCGCGCAAGCGGCGCCGCAAGCTGAAGCAACACCGCAGACCGATTCCGTAACGCTGAGCGAGGCCGCCCAATCCGGCGCGCAATTGCTCAACGCCGCGCAAAAATCATCCGGCATAGACCAGGCCGCCGTCGCCAATATCCGCGGCCAGCTCGCCGCCGGCAGTTACAACGTCTCGCCCGAAGATCTCGCCCAGGCCATCGCCACCGTGTTGAAAGAAACGAAATCATGAACATAGCCGGGCAATTTCGTAATCTAGACTCCGCCCCCCCGGCCTTGGATATCCCTCCTGTAACTGACGTGCTCCGGCATGGCTTGGAACTTGTCGAAGATATCAGCCGCAAACTGCATTATCTCGACACGCTGATGCTGACCGGCAAGCCTAACGATATTTCAGACGCCGCCGCTGGCATTGAAGCGGCACTCAAAGCCGCGGCACCTTCTTTTGCCGAAATCGCCGAAACCATGGGAAGGCTCGGGGCCTGCAACCTTACCGCCGCCGCCGCGCAACTGCGCAAAATCGAGGAAGATGACGCAGCCGGCCTCGCTGAAGCTTTGCGCATCGCCCTCACGCGCTTTGCAAAAAAATCCGTCAGCGCCAACCGGCGGGCACAGCAGCTCAACCGGGGGCTCAATGCCGCGCTCAAATCGCTGCAGGCTCTGGGGGTGCAGGAAAGCGGGCGGCTGATCGCGGAGGCCTAGCCGCCCCGCCGTTATTCCCGCTGTCATTCCGCGAAAGTCGTCATTTGCGCGAAACCCGTCATTCCCGCGAAACCCGTCATTCCCGCGAAAGCGGGAACCTCTGTACTTGAGACAAGGAAAAGCAGCAGCTTTTTGAAAAAAGCTGCACCAAAAACTTTTATTACCGCGGGCGTGCTACCACCTTGGACTCATGAGTGATGAGCTGCGCCGCGCCATTATGGCAGCCTGCCGCCTGCCCGAGCCGGAATGCGTGGCGGCATTGCTGCCCGCCGCCACTTTACCGCCCGCCGCCCGCACCCTAGCCGCCACCCTCGTTACCGCACTGCGTGCCCGCCCGCCAGGCACCCTGGCCACCATGCTCGCCGCCCACCCGCTCGCAAGCCCGGAAGGTCAGGCGCTCATGGGCCTGGCCGAAGCTCTGCTCCGCATCCCCGATGCCGCCACCCGAAACGACCTCCTGCGTGACAAGCTCGCCCACCGCCACTGGCAGACCCACGACCTCCGCCTCGCCGCACGCTTCGCCGCCAGCCCCGCCTGGCCGCTCGCAGCCCCCATCGTGCGCCGCGCCGCGCAGCGCGAAATCGGCCGCCTCGCGGGCGAATTTGTCTTGGGCGAAACCATGCCCCAGGCGCTCGCCCGCGCAGCACTTTTGGAGGCGCAAGGCTTCCGCTACTCCTACGACATGCTGGGCGAAGCAGCCCTCACCGCCGCCGATGCGGATGATTATTACGCAGCCTACGAGACCGCCATAAACGCGGCGCGCGCCGACCGCAGCTTGTACGAAAACGCCGGTGTATCCATTAAACTCTCGGCCATCCATCCGCGCTATTGCCGCGCCCAGCGCGACCGCGTGCTTACCGAATTGCTCCCCCGTCTCGCCACGCTCGCCCGCCTCGCCAAATCCCGCAACATCAGCCTCACCATAGACGCCGAAGAAGCCGCCCGGCTCGACCTCTCGCTCGACCTGCTGCAAGCCCTCTGCGAAGACGAAACACTTGGCGCCTGGCACGGCCTTGGCTTCGCCGTGCAGGCCTACCAAAAACGTGCCCCCGCCGTGCTCGATTTCTGCATCACCCTCGCCCGCCGCACCAACCATCGCCTCATGCTCCGCCTCGTCAAAGGTGCGTACTGGGATTCCGAAATAAAGCAGGCACAAATCGACGGCGTATCCGACTACCCTGTCTTCACCCGCAAAATCCATACGGACATCTCCTACCTCGCCTGCGCCAAAAAACTCATCGATGCCGGCGCGGATATTTTCCCGCAATTCGCCACGCATAACGCCCTCACCATCGCCGCTATTCACGAAATGAGCGCCACCGCCGATTACGAATTCCAATGCCTGCACGGCATGGGCGAGGATTTATACGCGCAAGTCCATAAGTACACCGAAAAACCCTGCCGTATCTACGCTCCCGTCGGCCCGCATCCCCGGCTGCTCGCCTATCTCTCCCGCCGCCTGCTGGAAAACGGCGCCAACGCCTCCTTCATCAACCAGTTGCACAACCACGCCGTCCCCATCGACGATCTTTTGCAAGACCCCGTGGAAGCAGCGCTCGCAACACGCGGCGCCCCGCATCCCTCCATTCCTCTCCCGGCACAACTATTCCCCTCCCGCGAAAATTCCATCGGTCTGGACCTCACCGGCGAACCCATAATCGCCAGCCTCACCATCCATGATCCCGTTTGGCCCGAAATCACCCAGGCCACGCCAGCCACCATGGAGACAGCCTTCCTCGCCGCCGCCGGCTACAAACCGCCACCGCCGGCCATGCGCCACGCCATGCTGCACCACGCCGCCGCGGCACTGGAGCAAAACCGCCTCCCGCTGCTGAATTTTCTGGTGAGGGAAGGGGGCAAAACCATCCCCGCCGCGCTGGCCGAAATCCGTGAAGCCGTAGATTACTGCCGCTACTACGCCAACCTCATAAAAACCTGGGCCGCGGAAACCCATATTCCGCTGGGCACCGTCATCTGCATCAGCCCATGGAATTTCCCTTGCGCCATTTTCGTAGGCCAGATCATGGGCGCACTCGCCGCCGGCAACGCCGTGCTCGCCAAACCCGCCGAGGAAACCCCGGGCATAGCCGCCTACATCGTTAGCCTGCTGCATAATGCCGGCATCCCCCGCGCGGCACTTCATCTCATCCAGGGCAACGGCGCCATAGGTGCCGCCCTTATCGCCGATTCCCGCACATACGGCGTCGCCTTCACCGGCGGCCTCAAAGCCGCCAAATCCATCCAGCAAACCCTCAGCCGCCGCGTCAATCCCGGCGGTATGCCCGTGCCGTTCATTGCTGAAACCGGCGGCCAGAACGCCATGATCGCCGATGCCTCGGCTCTACCCGAACAACTTATCGCGGACGTGCTTTATTCCGCCTTCGACTCCGCCGGCCAGCGCTGCTCCTCCTTGCGCGTCCTCTGCCTGCAACGGGAATTAACCCCTCTCATTCTGCCCCGCCTGCGCGCCGCACTCACCGAACTTCGCACGGGCAACCCAGCCGAACTCGCCACGGACATCGGCCCGCTCATCAGCACCGCCGCCGCCGAAAAAATCCAATCCCACATCGAAGCCCTGCGCACCGCCGGCTGCCGCATCACCCAGCCCGCCGCCCCGGCAGGTGAAAACTTCATCCCGCCCACCATCATCGAAATCCCCGATCTCTCTCTTTTGCGCGAAGAAGTATTCGGCCCGGTCCTGCATGTGCTCACTTACCGCCGTGCCGCTCTGCCGCGCCTGCTTGCCCGCATCAACGCGCTTGGCTACGGCCTTACCTTCGGTATCCACAGCCGCATCGAATCCCGCGCAAATCGCCTTGCTGGCAGCATCAACGCGGGCAATATCTACATCAACCGCAACATGGTCGGCGCCGTGGTCGGCTCCCAGCCCTTCGGCGGCGCATCCCTCTCCGGCACCGGCCCCAAAGCCGGCGGCCCGCTCTACCCCCACCGCCTGCTCGCCCATGGCCCGGCCTGCTGGCCCGCCCAGGGCGAACTCCCCGGTCCCGCCGGCGAGCGCAATATCTACGAGCTCCACCCCCGCCGCATATACTGTTCCGCCAAAACCGCCGCAGGCCGCGCCGCCCAGCAGGACGCCATACGCGCGGCCAACGCCCATTCCGTCTTCAACCCCGCCGCCAAATTCTCGGCGGCCCTGGTGGAAGGCGGCGCGGCAGACATCCTGCACCTCACCACCAGCCTCGCGGCCCGGCCTGGCCCCATAATCCCGGTCCACGCCCTCTCCACCGCCGCCATCGCCGCGGGTGCCGTCTACAATCCTGCCTGGCTGGTGCATGAGCGCGTCATAAGCACCAACACAGCCGCGGCCGGCGGTAATGCAGCGCTTGTAACCGAAATTTAACACCAGTTGACGGATCGCCCCAAAAGGCGGAGCTTTTACGCGCCGCAACGTCGGCGGAATACCTTATAACAAGTAGGGAAACACCATGAGCACCATAACCAGGAGCGGGGAGCGCCTGAAGCGCGACAGCCTCGGTCTCAGCCAAATCATCGCCTCCACTCTGGCCAACATCGCCCCGGCCATGAGTTTCTTCTTCGGCTTTGGCCTCATCGTCTCCGGTGCCGGGGTCGGCGCGCCGCTCACCATTCTGGCCGCCACGGTGGTGATTCTGTTCCTCACCAACACGCTGGCGCAGTTCTCCAAATACCGCCCCTCAGCCGGCTCCTTCGTCACCTTTATCGGCATGGCGTTCGGCCCGGTCTCGGGTGCGGCGGCCTCGCTGTTCGTCGTTACCGGCTATTGCATCGCGGCCTCGTCGGTCGTCGTCATCTCCGGCGGCTGGGCGGCGCAGACCTTGCAGGTATTCCTCGGCATCCATGTGCCCTGGCAGTTGCTCAGCGTCATCTTTACGGCCATTGTCGGCCTGCTGGTATCGCGCGGCATCAGCCTCTCCACCACCTGGGCGGCCATCTTCTTTTATTTCGAACTGATATTGCTGCTGGTCGGCGCGGTCATCATGCTGGTGGTCAATCGCCACTTCATCTCCATGGTACCGTTCTTGCTTTCCAGCGTGCCGAACGGGCTCAAGGGCATCGGCCTTGGCTTCCCGCTCGCCATCTATCTGTTCATCGGCTGGGAAAACTCGGCGATGCTGGCTGAGGAGACCACAAACCCCCGCCGCAACGTGCCGCGCGCCCTTATCACCGGCACGGTCTCCATCGGCATTCTCTACATGTTCATCGCCTTCGCCACGGAGACGGCCTTTCACAACAATCTGAAAGACATTTCCGCCTCCGCGATTCCCTTTGTTGACGCCTTTAAAGCCTCGGCCGCGGGCATCATCATCATCGCCTATCTGGCCGGCGTCACGAGTATTTTCTCGTCCCTCATCGGCCTCACCAACGCCCAGGCGCGCATATTGTTCAACTCCTCGCGCGAGGGCCTGCTGCCGGCTTTCTTCGGCAAAATCCACCCGCAGCACCGCACGCCACATGCCGCGATGTGGGCCTATATCATCGTCGCCCTGCTCATCGTTCTGGTGTTCGGCACGGTCTATGCCATCGACCCGGTAACCCTGTTCGGCGACACCGGAACGCTCGGCACCATCCCCGTCGTCGTCACCTATCTGATCACCAACCTGGCGCTGCCCGTCTATATGCTTCGCCATCATCGCAGCGAGTTCAACGTGTTCTGGCACCTCATCATCCCGGTGCTGGGCACGATCCTCATGCTGTTCCCGCTATACGGGCTCGTCGAACCCGGCCAGCCTTACCCGTTCAACATCTACCCGTATCTGTCGCTTGGGCTGTTGGTGGTCTCGCTCATCTACGGCGCCATCCTCGCCAAGCGCGACCCGGATCTGGTGCAACGCATCGGCTCCTACGTGGCTGACGAAGAGTACTGACAAAAACCCGGGTGGTGCGTTTGCGCCACCCGGATTTTCCAGTGCAAGGCGCGACCTAATCGTCGTCATCATCGTCGGCAAGCATCAACGCGGGTACCCGCCCGCCCTCGATCACATGCTTCTGCAAAACCTCATCCACAGCCGCAAACGAATCCAGCCTGTACCAAACGCCCTCGGTATAAAACACCGCACAGGGGCCTTCCTCGCACCGGTCCAGGCACCCGGACTGGTTCACCCGCACCCCTTTAATCCCCAGCTCCTTCACCCGCGCCTTCATATAATCGCGGATCTTCTCGCTCCCTTTGCTGGCGCAGCATCCCCTTTTATGCCCATCGGGCCGCCGGTTGCCGCACACAAAAATATGCGTCTCAAAATACGGCGCCGGATCATCCTCATGCCTGGTACCCAAACCTGTCACTCCTGCTGGCTCTTCCCCATTTAAACGGGGGAATGCGCCGACGCGCAACGCACCAGGCGTGCTTACCTGCCCTACCAGCTGCAACGCCAGCACAATGCCCGCTCAACGCCAGGGCATGGAAACGATGCCCCCATTGCACCCTGTTTGTGGTAAAACCCTCCCAGCCCGGCGCCCCACGCGCCCTTTCGCCCAAGGATTCAGCGCCCATGAACCGCCGCCACCTGCTCCTGCTCACCGCTGCCACCGCCCTTGCAGCGCCCTTCAGGGCCTTCGCCTACGAGGTCACCTATACCGACGCGCAATGGCGCAAACGCCTCACCCCTGACCAATATAACATCCTGCGCCAGGCCGGCACCGAACCCCCGGAAAGCTCGCCTCTGCTCAACGAAACCCGCCCGGGCATTTATGACTGCGCCGGCTGCGCTCTGCCCGTCTTCTCCTCCAAAACCAAATACGATTCCGGCGAAGGCTGGCCCAGCTTCTGGGCCCCCCTCCCCAAAGCCGTCCTCACCTCCGACGACACCTCCGTTGGCATGGACAGGACGGAGGTCCATTGCGCCCGCTGCGGCAGCCATTTGGGCCATGTGTTTCCGGACGGCCCCCAGCCCACCGGGTTGCGCTACTGCATCGACGGCGATGCCCTAACCTTCAAACCCGCCTGATCCGTCATTGCGAGCGCGGCGAAGCAATCCATCTACAGGGAGCAGAATGATGTCAGATCAAGTCAAAAAAGCCGAGAAGATGCCACCCCGCTGGGTGTTGAAATTCATCACGAAGTCGCACGTGTTTTTGAGCCGCATCACGGGCGGCCGCCTGTTCAACACGCTTGGCGGCGATGATGTTGTCTTCGTCACAATGACTGGCGCAAAAACCGGGCGGCAAATCACGATTCCATTGATGTACGTACCATATAATGGTGGCGTGCTGCTGGTTGCATCACAAGGCGGCGCCCCGAAAAACCCGGTCTGGTACAACAATATTTTCAAGCATCCTGACATTGAAGTTCGGCACCGTGGCCAGCGCATGAAGCTGCACGCCCGCCTGGCAACGCTTCAGGAAAAACCCGCCCTCTGGCCAATCTGCGATACGCATTACGCGCCTTACGCCGATTACCGCGCCCGCACCACGCGGGACATTCCGATATTTGTCTGTGAGAGCGCGTAGGTCGTAGGTTGGGTGGAGCGAAGCGTAACCCAACACTGTTGCTCCCCCCGCTATTGATGGGTTTCGTTACGCTCCACCCATTCTACTTACTGCTTGATATTTAGGGCCAATGAAGTTGCACCAAGTAAAAATGCCCGTAGAGGTGATTCGTGGTTCGATAGCCGAACACAGAATCCGGCTTATCAGCGACTAAATTTTGTGAACCTAATTTATGACTTAGGTCATCCGTTGGATCGTATATCACTGCACGGTCAGTTTCTGAACTACCCACCATTCCTTGGCCTGACCAGGAAAAGCTTATTGAACGGGTCGGTTCTTTCGCAACGGCTATTCTATAGGCTGGATACATAAGAGCGAAGTGAAGCTCATCTCCCCACGATACAAGGCTTCCAAGAATTAAAACGACCGTTACAAATGCAGTGAAAATTTCGATGCAACGTCGCCGCCATTCGTGATGCCGCGGTGGAAGTGTTGTGCGGATTAACAATACAATCTGCCAAAGTAAAAATAAAGGCGCGCCAATGAACAGAGGAAAAAGCATTAAATCCGACCAAGAGCCTAAGAAACCTAATGAAACCAGGATGATTGGTATAAAGAAAATCCCGAAAACACGTGTTTTTGGAATTTCGGGTAACTGTCTATCGGTATTTTTCCAATTGTCACTCAGCTCTTGTTCCACGAATACAATCCTCACGATGGCCGGGGTGGGAGTCAGCAAACGCCCTACTTCTCAACATACTCAAAACTAGCCGCGATCATATCCAGCATATGCTGCCCCGCCGTGGTCGGCTTAAACTTCGGCTCTTCCCTCACCCCCAAACAAGTCGGCAAGCAAGCCACGGGCGCATAAAAATCCGGATCAAAGAAAAATGGCAGTGAATACCGATCCCCACCCGAAACATTCACCACCCTATGCGGCGTCGAGCAGAATACCCCGTTCGTCCAGCGCTCCATCATATCGCCGATGTTCACCACAAAACTCCCCGGCACCGGCGGTGCATCAATCCACACCCCATCGCGCCGCTTCACCTGCAACCCACCCGAAACATCCTGATGCAGCAGCGTCAAACACCCATAATCCGTGTGTGCCCCGGCGCCGATGCGCCCCTGCGTTATCCGCCCCATCTGTGGCGGGTAATGCAGCACGCCCAGCGTCGTCATCGTCACCCCCAGCCAAGGGGTGAAAAAATCCTCGGGCAGCTCCAAAGCCAGTGCGAACGCGCCGATCACTCGCCGGCCCAGATCCACCATTGTGTCGTAATAACCCTGCATCACCGCCTGCCAGCCCGGCAGATCCGGCCATTGGTTGGGCCCATGCAATGGCAGCCCCGCCGCCACCCACTCATGGCCCAGCGGTAAATCCCGGCCGATTTTCAAACCCTCTTTAAAATCCCCCTCCGCCTGCTGCGCCGGATCGAGATTCTCGCCCCCCACCCGAAACCAGCCGCGATGGCAGCCCGATTTCTCGATCGCAATCTTCTCCTTCTCCGCCACCGGCAGGTCAAAAAACCGCCGTGCCTCCGCATAAACCCGGGTAACCTGCTCATCGGCCACGCCATGGTTCACGGCATAAAAAAACCCGATCTCCCGGCAGGCCCGGCCGATGGCGTCCACCATCGCCACTTTGCCCGGCGCGCCAAACAGCGGCGAGATGTCGATGACCGGGATTTCCGCCACGCTCAGCCGTGCCGCCCGCAGGGAAGGGTCGAGCTCTATATGTTGCTCTGTATGTAGCATGGAGCAAATGCTAACCTTCCCCTCAAATCCTTACCAGGGGAAAGCATTGCAAAAATATCTCCTCGGCCTAGACCTCGGCGCCGGAAGCCTCAAAGCCACCATCATTAACGATGCCGGCCACCTCATGGGCGAGGCCTCGTACCCGGTAACGACCAAAATCCCCCGCTTCGGCTGGTCCGAGCAGGACCCGGCGGAATGGTTTGCCGCTCTCTGCACCGCCATCCCCGCCGCCCTTGCCGCCGCAAACCTGCCCGCCACCGCCATATCCGGCATTGGCATTTCCGCCGGGGCGCATATCCCCGTGCTTACCGATGCCGAGGGCAAAGTTCTGCGCCCCGCCATTATGTGGAACGACCAGCGCGCCGCCACCCAGGCCACAGCCTTGCACGAAAATTCGGGCGAAAAAATTATCGCCACTGCCCTCAACCGCGCCAACCCCACCTGGACTCTCGCCATGCTCGCCTGGCTGCAGGAGCACGAGCCCGCCGTCATGGCCCGGGCAAAACGCCTCTACCTCGCCAAGGACTGGCTGCGCGCCTGCCTCACGGGCAGCTGGGAGACGGATTTTTCCGACGCCATCGGCGCCATGCTGGCCGATAACGAGACCAAAACCTGGTCCCCCGAACTTGCCGCCCTCATCGGCCTCAACCCGGCAATCCTGCCCCCCATCGTCGCCCCCGAACACATCGTGGGCATTGTCACGGCGGAGGCCGCCGCCCGTACCGGCCTCGCGGAAGGCACACCGGTCATCTGCGGCAGCAACGACACCACGGTGGAATTCTTCGGCGCCGGCGCCATCACCCCCGGCATCGGCGGTGTAAAACTCGCCACCGCCGGGGTGCTGTATCTCGCCACCCAGGGCCCGTCAGTTAACCCGCCCATCTCCTGCTACCCGCACATCATGCCCGGCCTCTATTACACCGCCACCGGCACAAATTCCTGCGCCTCCGCCCACCGCTGGCTGCGTGACCTCATGTTCGCCGAAGGCGGTTTCGCGGCCATGGACGCGCTGGCCGCCGCCACACCGGCAGGCGCCCGCGGCCTGCTGTTCCACCCGTATCTGCAAGGCGAGCGCGCACCGTACTGGGACCCACTGCTGCGCGCCGATTTCATTGGCCTCACCATCAGCCACGGCAAATCGGAATTTGCCCGCGCGATGTACGAGGGCCTGGCCTTTTCCATCCGCGACCTGCTGGAAGCCGCCCGCGCTCTGGGCCAGAGTTTCGGCACCATCCGCCTGATGGGCGGCGGTGCCCGCAGCGCCTGCTGGCGTCAGATCATCGCCGATGTCACCGGCCTTACCATCGAGCGCACGGAAGCCGCCGACGCCTCCTTTGGTGCTGCGTTGCTGGCCGGCATCGGCACCGGCATTTTTGCCAGCCCAGAGGACGCCGTGGCCCGCTGCGTGCGGCTGCGGGACGTCACCACGCCAAACCCGGAATCACAACAATTCTACAGCAAACTATTCGAAATCTACAAAGACGCCCAGGCAGCCCTGGCCAACATCAATCACCGCCTGCACGCCCTCACCGTATAAGAAAAAATAGTTACTTTTTTCAAAAAGCGCTGCTTAGCCTTAACCGAATCGATAAGCATCCATCCGCAAAAAGCCAAACTCGACGGACGAATGCAGCCGCTCAATTTTGGCACCCCCGCCAGCCGCCCCCAAGGCCACATGCAACGGCAGCAGATGCTCCTCGGTAGGGTGCTCCTCAGCGGCATACGGGGCGAGCCTGCGGTAATCCGCCAGCGCGTCCAAATCCCCGGCCAGAATCTTCTCATCCATCCAATCGGAAAACGCGGTCACATCCGCGGTCTCCGGTGCCGCTATATCCGCCCCGCGCCGGAACCGCCGCAAATCATGCGTAAAACTGCCGCTGCCGATAATCAGCACACCCTCGCCGCGCAACGGCGCCAGTGCTGCTCCCAAGTCCAGATGATGCTTGGTCCCCAACGTAGTCTGAATGGAAACCTGCGCCACCGGAATATCCGCGTCCGGCCAACCCAAAAGCAGCGGCATCCAGGCGCCATGGTCCAGCCCGCGCGTGGTATCCACCGCCGCGCCCAGCAACCCAGCCGCCCGCGCCGCCAAAGCCGGGGCAGGGGGCGCGGGGTAGCTCAACTCGTACAGCGGCGCCGGAAATCCATAAAAATCGTGGATCGTCTCATTCACCGCCGGCGCAGAAACCCGGGGCGCCTCAGCCTCCCAATGCGCCGAGGCAATTAAAATCGCCTCTGGCCGCGGCAGCATGCCGCCCAACCCCTCTAAAAACCACCGCGCGGGAGAGTCCATAATGGCGGTCATCGGCGAGCCATGGCTCAGGAATAATACTGGCAACATGGGGTAAATCTGCCTCCGCACCCGCCCGCTGCCAAGCTGCAATGCGCGCGTTGCCGCCATGCACCCCTTGCCAGACCCATAAAAAGAGCCAAACTACAGCCCCATCAGGACCGCACCGGTCCGCTTTAAAAGGACGAGCAGAAACATGTTTATCGAAACCGAGGGCACACCCAACCCGGCGACGCTGAAATTCCTGCCCGGCCGCGACATTCTGGGCGATAAAACCGCCGACTTCGCCGATGCCGACGCCGCACTCATCTCGCCTCTGGCCGAGTCCCTGTTCGGCCTCGAAGGTGTGGAGCGCGTGTTCCTGGGCGGCGATTTTGTCACCATCACCAAATCCGGCGCCGTGGAATGGCAGGCGCTGAAACCACAGGTGCTCGGCCTGATCATGGAGCATCTGGTCGAGAACCGCCCGATTTTGCGCGAAAACGTGGTGCTCGAAGCCGAGGATTTTGCGCCCGATCATGCCGAAATCGTCGACCAGATCAAAGAGTTGCTGGACACCCGGATTCGCCCCGCCGTGGCCAGCGATGGCGGGGACATCATCTTCCGCGGCTTCCGTGATGGTATCGTCACCTTGAAAATGCAGGGCTCCTGCGCCGGCTGCCCCTCCTCCACCGCCACGCTCAAGCATGGCATCGAGACCATGCTGAAGCACTATATTCCGGAGGTCACCTCGGTTACACAGGCTGCCTGAAGAGGACGGGGAAGCAACATGGTTCTGGATGACGCGGTACTGGGTGAAGCGGCGCTCAACACGCTGTTTTACAGCGCACGTACGCATGAGGCGTTTGCCGGCACGCCGGTCACCGACGAGACGCTGCAAAAACTCTACGACATGGTGAAACTCGGCCCCACATCAGGCAACAGCTCGCCGGGCCGCTTCCTCGTCGTCCGGTCGGAGGAGGCCAAGGCAAAGCTGCGCCCCGCCTTGAGCCACGGCAATGTCGAGAAAACCATGGCCGCCCCGGTCACCATCGTCGTGGCCTACGACCCCTTTTTCCACAACAAGCTGCCGGAGCTTCATCCGGGCGTGGACCTCAAAGGCTGGTACGCCGGCAATCCGGACCTGATGGAGGAAACCGGTTTTCGTAACTCCACTTTGCAAGGTGGATATTTTCTCCTGGCGGCGCGGGCCTTGGGGCTCGCCTGCGGCCCCATGTCCGGCTTCGACCGGCAGAAGATCGACCGCGCCTTCTTCTCGCAAAGCAGTTGGAAATCGAATTTCCTCATCAACCTCGGCTACCCGAAGGATGAAGAACTCCCCGCCCGCCTGCCGCGCCTTTCCTACGAGCAGGCGGTTACGGTCGCGTGAGGAGCATCGCGTGACCTGGCTGGCGCTGGACGCCTCCGGCAACCGCGCCGGCCTGGCGGTGCTGGAAGATGACGGCACCACACTGCACAAGGTTTTTGCGCCCACCCGCCCCGGCCTCATCGAAACCCTGCCGCTCCTGCTAGAGGAAGCCGCCAAGGCGTACGCGATCACCAATATAGCGGTCGGCACCGGCCCCGGCAGTTTTACCGGCCTGCGCACCAGCATTTCGCTCGCCCAAGGCTACGCCGCCGCCGCCGGCATCCCGCTCTGGGGCATCCAGGCCGATGCCGCCTATGCCGCCGCCTTCCCGCAGCTCCACCGCCCTTTGTGGGTCGTCATCCGCGCGCGTAAAAACCGCATTTTTCTGCTCCGCGACGGCACCGCCGAAGCCTTCGCGGATGCCGAAATCCCCTTCACCCGCGCCCCCAGAGCGCTGGCGGGCGCCGCCGCCGCCGAAACCGCCGCCCTTTTGGCCGCCCGTGGCGCGGACGTCCTGCTTACCAACGCCAAAGCCATAGACCCCGCCTGGATCGCCCGCGCCGCCCAGGCCCAGGCGACTGCCGGCATCCCCCCGCACCCGGCCCAACCCGCCTATATCGACCCGCCGGAAGCCAAGCTCCCCGCCGGCGGCCTGCGCCCCGCCCCGCTATGAGCCCGGCCTACGCGGCCGCTTACGCAAGGGTTTTCGCAGCGCTCCACGCACAGGCATTCCCGCACGAGCCCTGGGACGAAGCCTCTTTCGCCACCATGCTGGCCCAGCCCAACATGCACGGCTTCCTCGACGAACGCGGCGGTTTCCTGCTCCTGCGCATAATCCTGGATGAAGCCGAGATCATTACCATCGGCGCCACAGCCCCCCGCCAGGGCATCGCCACCACCCTCCTGGCCCAGGGCATCGCCACCGCCCGCGCGGCGGGGGTGCAAAAAATCCACCTGGAAGTCGCCGAAGACAACGCCCCCGCCCGCGCCCTCTACGCCGCCCAAAACTTCACCCAAACCGGCCTGCGGAAAACCTATTATGCCAACGGCGGCGCGGCCCTGACTCTTGCCCTCGATCTGGGCTAAGACGACGTCACGAAACTTTAGCTATATGCGCCGCTCGAAACCGGGGAACAGTGAACCATGGACCAGACTAGCCCTTCACTCACCCAAGCCCCGCCCCAAGCGCAGGCGCACCGCCGCGCCGTGGTCGATCTCGGCTCCAACTCCGTCCGCCTCGTCATCTACGAGGGCGAAAACCGCAACCCGCTGCAGATTTTCAACGAAAAAGCCGTGCTCCGCCTCGCCAAAGGCATGACCGCCACCGGCAAGCTCGACGATGCCGCCACCGCCCAGGCCGAAACCGTGCTGCACCGCTACGCCGCCATTGCCCGCGCCATGGGCGCCACACCGTTCGATGTCCTCGCCACCTCGGCTGTACGCGACGCCGAAAATGGCCCCGAATTCGTCGCCCACCTCACCGCCCGCCTGCCCGAGATGCGCATAAAAGTACTCTCCGGCGCGCAGGAAGCGGAACTTTCGGCCGATGGCGTGCTCTGCGGCATCCCAGGTGCGGACGGCATTCTGGCCGACCTCGGCGGCGGCTCGCTGGAACTCGTCCGGCTTGATGCCGGTAAAATCGGCCCCTCCACCACAATGCCCATCGGCGTTATCCGCCTGGCCGAGCGCGCGGGGGAAGACCTCGTCCGTGCCCGCGCCATCGTTACCGACGCGCTGGACGCCGTGCCCTTCGCCGCCGAAGCCCAGGGCAAGGACCTCTACGTCTCCGGCGGCGCCTTCCGTGCGCTCGCCCGCATCCACATCGCCCAGACCGGCTACCCTTTGAACATGGTTCACCATTACACCATCGGCCGCGAGGAAGCCCGCGACCTCGCCGGCGTTATCTCCGAGGCCGGGCGAAAGCTCATCGAGCGCATGCCCGGCGTGCCCCGCCGCCGCATCGAGGATTTGCCCTACGCCGCCATCATCCTACGCCGCCTTTTGCGCTCAACCGGCGCCACCCGCGTCGTCTTCTCCGCCAACGGGCTGCGCGAGGGCTGGTTCACCCGCCTGCTCCCCCCCGCCATCCGCGCCGAAGACCCGCTGCTCGCCGCCTCGCGCGATCTAACACGCGGCGTAATCCGTGACGCCGATCTCCCACCCGCTTTGGTCGGCTGGACCACGCCCCTCTTCCCCACCGAAACCCCAGCCCAGCGCCGCCTGCGCCAAGCCGCCTGCTGGCTCTCGGACATCGGCAGCCACGAGCACCCCGAATACCGCGCCGAACAGGCCTTCCAGCGCGTACTGCGCCAGGCCGGCATGGCGCTGGACCACCACGCCCGCGCCTTCCTCGCCCTCACCACGGCCCTGCGCTACGAAGCCTCCCCCGAAGCCCCCTTCCTCGCCCCGGCCCGTACGCTGCTGGACATGCACGCCACCCGCCGTGCCGAGACCTTGGGCATCGGCCTGCGCCTCGCCTACACCCTCTCCGCCGGTACCCCCCACCTCCTGGCGGGCACCAATCTCACACTAGGCAACGGCCGTCTCGTTCTGGGCTTGGCCGCAGCCAATGGCGTGTTTGCAGGGGATGCCGTGTTGCGCCGGTTGGACCGGCTGGCGCAGATGCTGGGGTTAGAGGCGGAGACGGAACTCCACTAGGAAAAAGCAGCAGCTTTTTGGAAAAAGGATCACTGTTCCGCGCGCTCGAACCAATGGCGCGCGCTTCGCGGACCAAAAACTTTTACAACTGGCATGCGGGCATTGTTCATTACCTCTCAGGTAGTTGGCCGGCCCCGGCGTTTCCCCTTTATTCCGCGCTGTCTGGACGGGTTGTCCGTCCACATCAGTGAGGAATGATCATGACCTATCCCATTCACACATTGCAGTCGGCGCCGGAAACATCGCAGCCCGTGCTGGCGCAGCTGCGGCAGACATTCGGCCTGATCCCCAACATCGCCGGCGCCATGGCGAACTCCCCGGAATTGCTCAAGGCTTTCCAGGGCCTGTTTCAGCAGGTCCATTCCGGGACCTTCAGCGAGGCTGAAATCCAAACCCTGTTGCTGACCAACGCCGTCACCAACGCCAGCAACTGGGCCGTCGCCTTCCATACCATGCTGGCCCTCAACGAGGGGCTGACGCAGGCCGATGTCGATGCGATCCGCGCCCGCAACCTGCCGGAGGATGCACGTCTCAAAGCCCTGTCGCATCTGGCGCGCAGGCTCATCGAGACGCGCGGTCATGTCCCGGCGCAGGATTTGGAAGCGTTCGTTGCGGCCGGCTTCACCCAGGCCCAGAGCCTGGAGATTCTCGCCGTCATCGCGGCCTCGACCATCACCAACTATACCGGCAGTATTACCCAGCCGCCGCTCGAGGATTTTCTGCAGCAGCATGCCTGGCGGGCGGCCATGTAATTCTCGCGCAGGAGGGCAAATGGCGATGCAGAAAACCGCGGACAGGCCGCAAACCGGCACCCTTCTGCGCCAATGGCGTGCGCGGCGTGGCAAAAGCCAGCTTGATCTTTCGCTCGATGCGGGCGTGTCGCAACGCCACATCAGCTTCATCGAAGTCGGGCGCAGCGTGCCAAGCCGGCAGATGCTGATCGATATCGCAACGGCGCTCGACGTGCCGTTGCGCGACCGCAATACGCTGCTGCTCGCTGGCGGCTTTGCGCCGATCTATCCCGATGGTGCATGGGATGCTCCGGAAATGCGTGCCATCACCAGTGCGCTGGAGCGCATGCTGCGTCAGCACGAGCCGTTTCCGGCTCTGGTCATGGACCGTTACTGGAATGTGCTGATGACCAACCAGGCGGCACCGCGTTTCTTTGCCAGGTTTTGTGATCTCTCCGCGCGCCCGAGTCCGCGCAACATGCTGGAGCTGATGTTCGACCCGGCCGGGATACGTCCTTTTATTGCTGATTTCCCGGCCGTCGCGGAAAGTCTCATCCAGCGCGTCCACCGTGAATCGGTGGGGCGCATTGTCGATGACAGGACCAAGGCATTACTGGCAACTCTGCTCGCCTTCCCCGATGTCGAGCCCGCATCCGCGACGGCGGACGCGCAAGCCGCGTCGCCGGTTATTCCACTCAGCTTCGTCGATAAGGGCAGGCGGCTGAATTATTTCTCCATGATCACGACCGTAGGCACGCCGCAGACCGTTGCGGCTCAGGAACTGCGCATCGAATGCATGTTTCCTGCCGACGAAGAGACCGAGGCGCTGCACGCTGCTCTGCTTGACGGCGGCGGGTGAGCCTGCGGACAGGCTGTCTCGGGCACAGCCTTAACTCAGCCCCTAGTCATCCTCAAAACACCCGTTTAGGTTGTCATCATGGGACGCTTAAAACGCCTGGATGGCATACGCGGGCTATTGGCGGTCTACGTCATGCTCGGCCACGCGCTCCCCCTCACCACCGCGCCCCGCTTAATCCAATCCCTCTTCCGCCATGGCGAGGCCGGGGTGGACCTCTTCTTCGCCCTCAGCGGCCTTGTCATCGCCTTCTCGCTCCAACGTTTTGGTGGCCGCTTCCGCCCCTTCATCATCGCCCGCGCCCGCCGCCTCTTCCCGGTCTACCTCCTCGTCCTCGCCGCCAGCATCGCCCTCGGCCTGTGCGGCGACCCGCTGCGTTCTCTACCCTGGGCCGGTCTCCAGGCCCGGGACATCATCTCCGCTACCCTCCCCGCGCCACTCTGGCAGCATATCATCGCGCACATCACCCTGCTGCACGGGGTTATCCCGCAAGCGATCCTCCCCTACGCCTATGTCACTCTTCTTGGCCCAGCCTGGAGTCTTTCCACCGAGTGGCAATTCTACCTCATCATTGGGCTCGCCGCCCCGCGCCATCTCGGCCGTTTTGCTCTCATCATCCTCGCCATCGGCGCCGCCTGGCATATGCTGCCCTATGGAGCAGAATTCTCCCGCGCCTTTTTCCCGGATGCCGCGCCCTATTTTGCCCTGGGCCTCGCCAGCGCAGCCAGGCTTCACGGCGAGCGAAAATTCCTGCTCCCCTGCATCCTCGGCGCCTGCGCCATAGGCCTCCTCACCGGCCCGGAAAAAGCCTTACCCCCACTTATCTGGGGCGGCATCATGCTGGCCCAGGCCAAACCCTGGGGCGGAATCCTTGAACACCGTTCATTGCAATATTTGGGCGCCGTCTCCTACCCGCTCTATCTGGTCAACGAGCCGGTCCAGCGCGCCATGGCTTTGCTTATCGGCCCCATCGCCCATGGCGACGCCGCTCTCTTCTCAACCCTCTTCCTCCCCACCAGCATCGCCCTCTCCCTCACCCTCGCCGCCGGCTTGCACCACGGCATAGAAATCCCCTGCATGGCGGCCCCCAAAAATTTGTCATTCCCGGTCATTGCACCGCCAATGCGGCAATGAGCATGATGCAACCATGGATTTCATCTTCATGCTCACCAGGCAAGACCGCACGGTGCCAGACTGCCTGGACATACTGGCGCAAATCGCCCCGCTGGGCCTGAAGCACATCGGTTTCAAGGACATCGGCGCCGACGAGCCGACCCTGCGCACCCTCAACGCCGGAATAAAAACCCTTGGCGCGCAAAGCTATCTCGAAGTCGTCGCCACTTCGCCTGAAGCCGCCCTCAACTCCGCCCGCATCGCAGCCAGCATCGGTGTTGATCATCTGCTCGGCGGCACAAAAATCCCCGAAACATTGGCTATCCTCAAAGGCACGGGGGTAAAATACTACCCATTCCCCGGCATCCCCGTAGGCCATCCCACGCAACTAGGTGGCGACGCCGCGCAAATCGCCGCCGACACCGCAAGCTTCATCGCCCAGGGCTGCGCCGGGGTGGACCTGCTCGCCTACCGCGCCACGGACACCGACCCTCTCGCGTTAGTCGCCGCCGCCCGCGCCGCCTGCGGTCCCGCAAAACTCATCTGCGCCGGCGGGGTGGATTGCCCGGACCGCATCGCCGCTTTGCGCGCCGCGGGCACCGATGCTTTCACCATCGGCTCCGCCGCCTTCGACGGCACTTTCGCCCCCGGCAAACCCGGCCTATTGGCGCAGCTCCAGGAGATCCTCTCATGCGTCTAGCCGGCAAGCGCGTTTTCATCACCGGTGCTGCCAGCGGCATCGGCCGCGCCACGGCCGAAAAATGCGCCGCCGAGGGTGCTGCCATCATCTGCGCGGACCTCCAATCCGCTCCCGCCGAAGCCACGGCCGAAGCCATCCGCGCCGCCGGTGGCCGCGCCGTGACGGTCATCGGCAATCTCACCATCGAATCCGCCTGCGAAGCAATGTTCGCCGAGGGCGCCAAAGCCTTCGGCGGCATCGACGTTATTTTCAACAACGCCGGCATCTGCCTGGGCGGCGACGCCGGCCCGGTGGAAACCCCGCTCACCGTCTGGGACACCACGATCGCCGCCAACCTCACCTCGGTATTCCTCTGCTGCAAAGCCGGCATCCCGTATCTCGAAGCCGCCGGCGGCGGTGTCATCATCAACAACGCCTCCATCGTCGCACTCGTCGGCTCCGCCTTCCCGCAAATCGCCTACACCGCTGCCAAAGGCGGCGTCCTCTCCATGACGCGCGAACTCGCCATCATGTACGCCCGCAAAAAAATCCGCGCCGTCGCCATCTGCCCCGGCCCCACCGCCACCCCATTGGTGCAGGCGTTCCTGGCCGACGAAGAAGCCTGGCTCCTACGCCGCAAATACCTGCCCATGGGCCGCCTCGCCCAACCATCAGAAATCGCCAACGTAGTCGCCTTCCTAGCCTCCGACGAAGCAAGCTTCATTACAGGCGCGGCCTACCCCGTGGATGGCGGATTAACCTCCGCATACGTAATAGATGATTCAGTAACATGAAAGCCGTCATTGCGAGCGCAGCGTGGCAATCCATCTCCGTGGCGCTGCACGAAAGATGGATTGCCACGCTGCGCTCGCAATGACGCCCAACGGTGCGGGCGTGAAAACCCAGGCCATCTGTCGCGACTGCGACACCGAAGTCCAAGGTCCATCCTGCCCTGCTTGCGGCAGCGTACGCATCGTCCGACACCCGGAGCTTTTTTCGCTCAACATCGCGCATATTGATTGCGATGCTTTCTACGCCTCCATTGAAAAGCGCGACCATCCTGAATGGCGCGACCTGCCGCTTATTGTTGGTGGTGGCGTGCGCGGGGTGGTTTCCACCTGCTGCTATATCGCGCGCATTTACGGTGTGCGCTCGGCTATGCCGATGTTCAAAGCCAAACAGCTCTGCCCGCAGGCCATCGTGGTGCCGCCGGACATGCGCAAATACGCCGCCGCCTCGCGCCAGATACGCGGCATGATGGAGGCGCTGACGCCGCTGATGCAGATGCAATCGGTGGATGAAGCGGTGCTCGATCTGTCCGGCACCGAAAGCCTGCACCATGCGCCGCCGGCCATCGTGCTCAACCGCCTGGCCCGGAGGGTGGAGGCGGAATTGGGCATTACCATCTCCATCGGCCTTGCCCCCAACCGGCTGCTGGCCAAACTCGCCGCCGAGCGCGGCAAGCCCCGTGGGTTTTTCGTCTTCGGCACAGAGGCCGCGTCCGTTCTTGCTTCGGAGCCCGTGCGCATCCTTCCTGGCGTCGGCCCAGCCCAGGCCAAACGGCTGGAGGCCATGGGCATCACCACCATCGGCCAGCTTGCGGCCTTGGACGACCGTGCCGCCCAGCGCCTCGGCGACGAAGGCCCCGCTTTGGTGGCCCGCGCTCGCGGCCAGGACACGCGCGCGGTAAACCCTGAGCGCGAGAGCAAATCCATCAGCGCCGAAACAACGTTCACGACTGACCTGCGCGGCCAGGCCAGGCTGGAAGCCGAGCTTTGGCATCTGTGCGAAAAACTTGGCCGCCGTTTGAAAGCCGAGCATCTGGCCGCCGCCGGGCTGGTGCTCAAACTCAAAACCGCCGGTTTCGTCACCCGCACCCGCAGCCAGCGCCTGGCCAACCCCACGCAATTGCCCGAAACCATCTTCGAATCTGCCCGCGCGCTGCTGGCCCGCGAGGCCGACGGCACATCCTTCCGCCTGATCGGCATCGGCGCCGCCCCGCTGGTGGACGAGGGCCAAGCCGACAAAGGCGACCTCGCCGACACAACCACCCCGCGCCGCCGCGCCCGCCAGACCGCCATCGATGATCTACGTGCCCGCTTCGGTGAAGGCGCGATCCGGCGGGGCAGAGGTTAAATCGCGGCGAGCGACCGGGTGATATCCTCGATCAGGTCCTGCACATCCTCGAGCCCGACCGACAGCCGGATCACCCCATCGCTGATCCCAAGCTTCGCCCGCTCCTCCGCCCCAATCCGCATATGCGTGGTGGTGGCGGGATGTGTGGCCAGGGATTTGGTATCGCCCAGGTTGTTGGAGATCGTGATGATCCGCATCGCATTCATGAATTTGAAAGCGGCATCCTTGCCGCCTTCCAGCTCGAACGTCACCAAAGTTCCGCCGCCGCTCATCTGGCTCATGGCCAGCGCGCGCTGCGGGTGGGAAGCCAGCGTGGGATAGAGGGCGCGCTTCACCTTTGGTTGGGTTTCCAGGAAGTTGGCAATCGCCTCGGCCGAAGCGCTTTGCGCATTCACCCGCAGTACCAGCGTTTCCAGGCCCTTCAGCGTCACCCAGGCGTTGAACGGCGACATGGCTGGGCCGGTGTTGCGAAAGTACGGCTGGAAAACCTCTTCCATCCATTGCTTGGAGCCCAGCACGGCGCCGCCCAGCACGCGGCCCTGGCCCTCGATATGCTTGGTCGTGGAATACACCACCACATCCGCGCCCAGCTCCAGCGGCTTTTGCAGCAGCGGGGTGGCGAACACATTGTCCATTACCACAATGCCGCCGGCGGCATGGGTGAGGGCTGCCACTTCGCGCAGATCCACAATATCGAGCATCGGGTTTGAGGGGGTTTCGATCAGCACAAGTGCGGTGGGCTGGCTCAACGCCGCGCGCCATTCGTCCATGTTGCTGCCCTCCACGAACACGGCCTCAATCCCGTATTGCGGTAATAGTGTGCTGACAATCCAATGGCAGGAGCCGAACAAGGCGCGGGCCGCGACCACGCGCTGGCCGGATTTAAGCCCGCACAGCACCGCCGCACTCACCGCTGCCATGCCGGTTGCCGTGCAGCGGCACACCTCCGCGCCCTCGATTTTCGCCAGGCGTTGCTCCAGCATCGTTACCGTGGGGTTGGAGAAGCGCGAATACTGGTAATGCGGGATCTGGTTGGCGAACACGGCCTCGGCCAGCTCGGCACTCTCATAGGTAAACCCAGAGGTCAGGAACAAAGCCTCGGCATTCTCGTCCAGATTGCTGCGGATGCGCCCGGCATGAACCAGGTCTGTAGCGAGGCGGGTTTTCGGCGGGGTATCGGTCATCGTGGCTCTCCAATATCTGGTCCAACCACGGGAGGTGCAGGGCGCAATCGCGCCGTGAGCCTCTTTAGCGTTTGTTTTGCTCCTGGCTTGCACCAGCCTCGCCGCAATCCAGCCGGACAAATCACGAGGTGTTTTTTGCCTACCCCCGCAAGCTTGCGCGGTCAATGTTATGAATGGCGCGCTTGCGCGCTTAGGCTCCCCGCATTATGACGGGCGCACTGGGCGGGTATGATGTAATGGTAGCCTGCTAGCTTCCCAAGCTCGACGCGCGAGTTCGATTCTCGCTACCCGCTCCAGTTAAAATTCTCTAGGGAGCGGGTGAAGCCCTCCGCCTAGCTGAGAAATTATCTTTTCTTAGCAATTGGTTACTAGAGAATACAAGAGTTTGGCGGTGTGCCTGAGGCGAAAAATGTCTAACATTTCGTCCAACAGGTTTGCGCCGTCATGCCCGATTTTCTCACCCGCCGGGGGTCCACCTGGCACTTCGTTCGTCGAGTCCCAACCGAATTCGCGGCGCTGGATAAGCGCGGCATCATTCGTCATTCGACCCGTATCAAGATCGCCGATGATCGTGTTGGCCGCCGCGCATCCCGCGTGGCAGACAGGCTCAACAGTGAACTGGAGTGTTTTTGGAAGGAGTTAGCGGACGGACGCTCGAAAGCGGGCGTGAGCCGCTACGACCAGGCGAGGCGCAATGCCCGGAGCTTGGGCTACGACTACGTCCCGACCGGCGAACTGCTTGCCCTTCCACAGGAAAAGCGGCTCGAGCGGCTTGAAGCCCTGGTCGCCAAGGGGCTGACGAATGACCCCGCTGCCCGCGAAGCGCTGCTCGGAACGGCCCAACGTCCCAGCTTCAACCTGTCGCGGTTGTTCGAGGAGTACGAATCCGCCACCAAGGACGAGGTGAGGGACATGTCCCCGGACCAGCTACGCATCTGGCGCAACGGCCGCATCCGGTCGGTTGCCCAATTCGTCAAGGTGGTGGGCGATAAACCTGTCACTGATCTCACCCATTCGGACGCCATCGACTACAGCGAATGGTGGCGTGCGCGAGTTGTCAAAGGCGAGGTTGCGGCCAAGTCCGCGAACAAGGATTTGGGGCAGCTCAGCCGGATGCTGAAGGATATGAGCATTCGGCGGCGGCTCAATTTGCCGGACCTGTTCAAGGGGCTTCACCTCAGAGGCGAGACGGACAAATCGCGCCTGCCTTATGACTCGGCCTTCATCCAAAGCCACTTCCTTGGCGGCGCGCTAGCTGGCTTGAACGAAGACGCTCGCTTTGTCCTTTATGTGATGATTGAAACCGGCCTGCGACCTTCCGAGGTTATCAATCTGCGCGAGAACACGATTATTCTGAACGCTGCGATCCCTCATATCCGCATTCAGGCTGACGGACGCCGACTGAAAACCGGGGATTCCGAGCGTGAAATCCCCCTGGTGGGAGTGGCGCTCAAGGCACTAACTCTTCGGCCACAGGGGCTTACAAAATATCACGACAACGCGAGTACCCTGTCCGCCACCGTGAATAAATTCATGTCTGAGAATGGATTGCGCCCGACGCCGGACCATTCGGTCTATTCATTGCGGCACAGCTTTAGGGATCGGCTAGTGGCGGTCGAAGCGCCGGACAGCCTCATCGACTGCCTGATGGGCCATAAAACCTACAAGCCCAAATATGGGAAAGGCCCGTCGCTCGAACTGAAGCTCAAGTTTTTGGAGAGGATGGCGTTT
>JAMFRU010000097.1 GCA_026224875.1 Acidocella sp. | reverse complement strand
ATCTTCCTTGCCGCGGCAAGGAAGATGGATTGCCACGCTGCGCTCGCAATGACGGAATACCTTGTAAATAAAAATTTTTCGGTCTGCGCAGTGCGCGCCATTGGTTCGAGCACGCTAAGTAGTCTTTTTACAAAAAGCAGCTTACTTTTGTTTTTAAAAATGCGACCAGCCAGCACTCTTGAACTCCAGCACAGTCTCGGAGCTGGACAGCACATGCACCCCCTCACCCGGCTGAAACACGCCGATGCGGGTAACGGTGAGTGTGCCGCAGGCTTCCTTCAGCGCCTCGCCATTGCCCGGCGGCACGGCCAGGATCAGCTCGTAATCATCACCGCCGGTCAGGCGCATCTCCAGAAACGCCTCACCCAGCGCCGCGGCTTCGGGCGAGGCGGGCACCATATCGGCGCGGATGACGGCGGAGAGTTCCGCACCGCGCGCGAGGTGCCCCAGATCCTGTACCAGCCCGTCTGAGATATCGATGGCGGCGGTGGCGATGCCGGCGAGGTCCAGCCCCAGCCGCGGGTTAGGCAGCATGGAACGGCTGACGAGGTAGTTATGCGAACCCGCGAGATGGCCGCGGCGTTTTTCCAGGCCCAGCGCGGCATCACCTACCGTGCCGGTAACCCAGATACCGTCGCCGGGCTTGGCGCCATTGCGGCGCAGGGCCATGCCGGGCGCGACGGTGCCGAGCAGCGTGGCGGTGAGGGCGATGCCGTGTTTGGAAGAGGAAGAATCCCCACCAAAAAGCTTTATATTGAATATATTCTGGTCCGTCTCCAAGCCTTTCGCGAAACGCGCGATCCAATCCTCCGGCTGGTCCACCGGCAGCGCCATAGTGAGCAGATAGCCCAGAGGTTCGGCGCCCATGGCCGCGAGGTCGGAGAGGTTGCGGCGCAGCAGTTTGCGGGCAATCAGCGCTGGATCGTCATTTTCCAGAAAATGCACACCCTCCAACATCTGGTCGGTGGTGATGACCATCTCCCGCCCCGGCGGGGGGGCGAACACGGCGGCGTCGTCCTTAAGCCCCAGCCCGGCCTCGCCGGCGAGCGGCGCAAAATAGGTTTCTATCCGGGCGAATTCATGTGTCATGCAGTTCATCGCTCAGAGTTGGCGCTTAAATTCAGCGCTTCAGTTGGGGACAGTCTGTTCCCTACCAGACAGACCTTTACGGATCGTCACTCTTCAGCCGCTCCTTCTTCAATGATCGCTTCTGGGGCAACGCTGGCCGCCACCGCGCTGGTACCGGCAAATTCCGCCGGGCGCAGCAGATGCGCCAGGCGGTCGAGCACCCCGTTGACCATGCGCGGCTCGTCTCCGGAGAAAAAACCGTGAGCGACGTTCATGTATTCGTTGATGATAACTTTGGCGGGCGCGCCATCGGCAGTCCACAACTCCGCCCCGCCGGCGCGGAAAACGCCGCGCAGCACCGGGTCCAACCGGGTCATCGGCCAGCTTTCGGGCAGCGCCTGGGCGATCATGCCGTCAATCACATCCTGCTGCAGCGTGGCGGTGCGGACAATGCGGGTAAACAGCGGCACGTCGGCCTCGCGCAGCTGGCCGTCATTCAGCCCGCCCTTGTCGGGCAGGTCACCCATGCGGTGGCGCACAAACTGGTCGATGACGGCTTCGGACGAAATCTCGGCCTGTTCGGCCTGGTAGAGGGCCTGCACGGCGGCAACGCGCGAAAGGGTACGGGGGCGCGCATTCATGACGATAAAGCTCGTTTCAGGGCAATTTGTTTCAGGCAGGCCACGGCGGCTTCGGCGCCCTTGTTGGAGCCGGTCTCATGGCTGCGGGCCACGGCCTGGGCCAATGTGTCCACGGTGAGCACGGCGGTGCCGAGGCAGACCACCTGTTCGGCGGCCACGCGCAGCAACCCGTCCAGGGTCGAGGCGCAGATGAACTCATAATGGTCGGTCTCGCCGCGCACGACGCAGCCGAGCACGATATAGCCATCGAACGCCTTGCCCGAGGCCACGGCGATGCTCAACGCCTGGGGCAGTTCGAAAGCGCCGGAGACTTCCACCACCGTTACCTCCGCCTGCACCTGGGCCAGCAGATGCTTGGCGGAGTCCAGCATGCCATCGACCACCTGCTTGTAATAAGGCGCGCTGATGGCGAGGATTTTGGGCGCCCGCCCTTTCAGTTCGGGGGCGCGGGCGGCGGGGGCGTCAATCGTGCTCATATATTATCTCCCGCGTCGCCGATATGGCGCTGCTCGACCACGTTCAGCCCGTAACCATCCAGCCCAATGATGATGCGCTTATGGTTGGAGAGCAGGATCATGTTCTTCACCCCGAGATCGACCAGGATCTGCGCGCCGATGCCGTAATCGCGCAAAGCGGGCGACGGGCCTTTGCCCTCGGAAAGCGAGCGGATGCCGGCCGACATGGCCCCTGCCCGGTGTTCGCGCAGCACCACGATGACGCCGCGCCCGGCGGCCTCGATCTGCGCGATGGCACCGTGCAGCGCCTTGAAATGCTCACCGCCCAAAACTTCGGAGATCAGGTCGATGCCATGCATACGCACCAGCACCGGCTCCTCGCCGGAGATATCGCCTTTGACCACGGCGAGGTATTCGAGCTTGTCCACCTTGCTCTCGAAGGCATAGAGCCGCCAGTTGCCGCCATTGGCGGCAGTGGCCATGCCCTGCTCGACGCGTTTGACCAGTTTCTCATTGGTGCGGCGGTAGGCGATGAGATCGGCGATGGTGCCGAGTTTCAGATTATGGCGCTGGGCGAAACTGACCAGATCCGGCAGGCGGGCCATGGAGCCGTCATCATTGATGATCTCGCAGATGACGCCGGCGGGGATGAGCCCGGCCAGGCGCGAAATGTCCACGGCGGCTTCGGTATGGCCGGCGCGCACCAAAGTGCCACCCTCGCGCGCCATGAGCGGGAAAATATGCCCGGGGGAAACGATATCGTCCCGCCCCATCTCGGGGTTGATGGCCACGGCGACGGTGCGGGCGCGGTCACCGGCGGAAATGCCGGTGGTCACACCCTCTTTCGCCTCGATGGAGATGGTGAAGGCAGTCTCATGGCGCGTGCCGTTGGCCTGGGTCATCAGCGGCAGGCCCAAAGCCTCGCAACGGGTCTTGGTCATGGCCAGGCACACCAGCCCACGCGCGTGCTTGATCATGAAGTTGATCGCATCCGGGGTCGCGAACTGCGCCGGGATGATCAGATCGCCCTCGTTCTCGCGGTCCTCGTCATCCACCAGGATGAAGATGCGGCCGGCCTTGGCCTCCTCGATGATCTCGGCGGCCGAGGAGATGTAATCATGCAACCCGGCTGTTTTTACCGTGTCTTTCAGGCTGTCCATGGTGTCTTTCTTTCACGGCCGGGGGCGACCGAGGCCGGGTAGCATATGGCCAATTAGAGTTTACGTCGTCTTAAAAATAGCGCGCTCAGGGTGTCGCTTGTCTGAAACTTAACTGACGCGCCACATAGCGCGCCAGCATGTCGATTTCTATATTCACCCGGTCTCCTACAGAGAGATAGGCGAAATTCGTATGCTCGGATGTGTGCGGGATGATGTTGACCCCGAATTCGGCACCGTAATTGGTGTTCACCACCTCATTCACCGTGAGCGACACGCCGTTGATGGCGATGCTGCCCTTGGAGGCGACAAACGGGGCGAGATCCGGCGGGAGGCGAAATACCCAACGCGTGGAACCATGCTCCGGCGTGGTGGAAACCACCTCGGCCAGACCATCGACATGGCCGGAGACGATATGGCCGCCAAGCTCATCGCCGATGCGCAAGGAGCCTTCGAGATTGATTTTGCTCCCTTCCGCCCAGAGGCCGAGGGTGGATTTGGCCAAGGTCTCGGCCGAAACCTCGACGGCGAACCAGTCCGGGCCGGATGAGACCACGGTGAGGCAGACGCCGGAACAGGCGATGGAGGCGCCGAGCGTCTTTGCGGCCAGGGCCCAGGCGGCGTTATCCGGGGTGCGGATGGTGAAACGCGCGTCCTTGCCTTCGCCTAGAGGGGTCACTGCCGCGATGGTGCCGATACCGGTGATGAGACCCGTGAACATGATTACGCCTTCTTATATTCGCTCAATATATCAGAACCCAGCCGGTGCTGCGCGAGAAGTTCAAAACGCGGCATCTGCGCCAGGGTGCCGATGCCAAAACCCTGGGCCGCCGGCCAGCCATCGGCGCCGATGACGCAAGGGGCGTGGAACCAGGCCAGGCGGTCGGCGAGTTTTTCGCGCAGCAAAGCCGCGGCGATGGTGCCACCGCCTTCCACCAGCACGCGGGTGAGGCCGTGCCTGGCCAGCGCCTTCATGCCGGCGGCAAGGTCGATGCCGGCCGAGGCGGCGGGCAGCTCGATGAGTTTTACGCCCGCACTTTCGAGGGCTTTGATACGCAGTTTATCGGCGCCGTTGCGGTGCAGAATCCACAGCGGGTTTTTGGCGGCACCGCGTACCAGTTGGGAGAGCAAGGGCGTGCGCAGATGCGAGTCGACGACGATTCGCACGATCGGGGCGGACCGGAAACCCTCGATGCGGCAGGTCAGTTCCGGGTCATCGGCCAGCACGGTGCCGACGCCTGCCAGCACGGCATCATGCCGGCCGCGCAGAGCATGGGCGGCGCGGCGGGCTGGTTCGCCGGTGATCCATTGGGAGTCACCTTTGGCTGTGGCGATTTTGCCGTCGAGTGAAGAGGCGAGCTTGAGGGTGATAAGTGGGCGGTTCTCGCGGATCACCATGGCGAAGCCGGCGATCAGCTCTTCGCAGTCCTCACGCAGGATATTTTCTATAATCTCAATGCCTTGTGAGCGAAGCTTCGTCACCCCCGCGCCATTCACCTTGGGGTGCGGGTCCGTGGCGCCGACTACCACGCGGGTGATCCCGGCAGCAATCAGCACCTCAGTGCAAGGTCCTGTTTTTCCAGTAAAACTGCAGGGCTCCAGCGTGACATAGGCGGTCGCCCCCTTGGCCTGGGTGCCCGCCATGGCAAGTGCCACCACCTCGGCATGCGGGCGGCCACCGGGGGCCGTAACGCCACGGCCCACAACCTGCCCATTTTTAACAATAACGCAGCCGACGGAAGGGTTCGGCGCCGTCTGCCCTAATCCGCGCCTAGCCAGATTTATGGCCGCGCGCATAAAAACCTCGTGGCTCACTCTGGCTTGGCCAGCGGCGCGCCATCCATGCCGCCTAAAAATTCTTCGAAATCCCTGGCTTCGCGGAAATCGCGGTAGACCGAGGCGAAGCGCACATAGGCCACCGCATCCACGGCCTTGAGTGCATCCATCACCGCGCCGCCGATGTCGTCGCTCTTGATCTCGCTGTCACCGCTGGCCTCCAGCTTGCGCACGATGCCGTTGACGATGCGCTCCTGGCGCTCCTCATCGACCGGGCGCTTGTTCAGCGCCACGCGGATGGAGCGGGCCAGCTTTTCGCGGTCAAACGCCACGCGGCGGGAATCGGCCTTCAGCACGACGAGTTCGCGCAACTGCACGCGCTCGACGGTGGTGAAACGCTGGCCGCAGCCGGCACAGAAACGCCGGCGGCGGATGGCGCTGCCATCATCCGTGGGGCGGCTGTCTTTTACCTGGGTATCGGACTCGCCACAGAAGGGGCAGCGCATGCTGGGACTACCGGTAGATCGGGAAGCGGGCGCACAAAGCTTTTACCCGCGTGCCGACCGCTTCCTCGGCGGCGGTGTTGCCGCCGTCATTGGAGCTGGCCAGACCGTCCAGCACTTGCCCGATCATCAGCCCAATCTCCTTGAACTCAGCCAGGCCAAAACCGCGCGTGGTGGCCGCCGGGGTGCCGAGGCGGATGCCCGAGGTGATGGCGGGCTTGGCTGGGTCAAACGGGATGGCGTTTTTGTTCGCGGTGATGTGGGCGCGCTCAAGCGAAGCCTCGGCCGCCTTGCCGGTGGTGTTCTTGGGGCGCAGATCGACCAGCATCAAATGGGAATCCGTGCCGCCGGTCACAATCGCCAGGCCCTGCTCCACCAGTGTTGCCGCCAGCATCTTCGCGTTGGCGACCACCGCTTTCTGGTAGGAGACGAAATCTGGCGTCAGCGCCTCGCCGAAGGCCACGGCCTTGGCAGCGATAACATGCATCAGCGGGCCGCCCTGCAGGCCAGGGAAAGTCGCGGAATTGATCTTTTTGGCGATGGCCTCGTCATTGGTGAGCACCATGCCGCCGCGCGGGCCGCGCAGGGTTTTATGCGTGGTGGTGGTAACCACATGCGCATGCGGGATGGGGCTGGGGTAGATGCCGGCCGCGACGAGGCCTGCGAAATGCGCCATGTCCACCATGAAATAGGCGCCGACCTCGTCGGCAATGGCACGGAAGCGCGCAAAATCGATGAAGCGCGGGTAAGCGGAGCCGCCGGCGATGATCAGTTTCGGCTTGTGCTCACGGGCCAGGCGCTCCAGCTCCTCGTAATCGAGCAGGCCGTCGTCCGGGCGCACGCCGTATTGCACGGCTTTGAACCATTTGCCGGACATGTTGGGGGCGGCACCGTGCGTGAGATGCCCACCGGCGGCCAGCGACATGCCGAGAATGGTGTCGCCGGGCTGGATGAGGGCCAGAAACACCGACTGGTTGGCCTGGGAGCCGGAATTGGCCTGGACGTTGGCGAAACCAGCGCCAAAAATTTTGCAGGCACGCTCGATGGCGAGATTCTCCACCAGATCGGAGGGAAAGCAGCCACCGTAATAGCGCTTGCCGGGGTAGCCCTCGGCATATTTATTGGTGAACACCGAGCCTTGAGCGGCCAGCACCGCGGCGGAGACGATGTTTTCCGAGGCGATCAGCTCGATGCCGTCCTGCTCGCGCTTCAGCTCCTCGGCGATGATCGCGGCAATCTCGGGGTCGATCTCGGCCAGCGGGGCATTGAAAAACCGCTCCAGGCGGGGTGCGAGCGTCTGGTCATTCATGGCGTGGTCTCCGTGGCCGGGTTGAGTTTGGCGAGGCGGCGCGCATGGCGCCCGCCTTCGAATTCCGTGGCGAGGAAGGTTTGCAATATATCGAGCGCCACCTCTTCGCCGATGATGCGGGCACCCAATGCCAGCACATTGGCGTCGTTATGTGCGCGGGTCAGCCGGGCGGTGGTCACATCATGCACCAGGGCGCAGCGGATATCTGGATGGCGGTTGGCGGCGATGCTCATGCCGATGCCGGTGCCGCAGACGAGAATACCGTAATCCGCACTCTTACCGGCCACCGCGGCGCAGACCGCATGCGCGAAATCCGGGTAATCGACGCTGGCCGGACCGTCCGTACCGAAATCCAGCAGCTGATGCCCAGCCTCGGCAAGCACCGCGGCCAGGCGGTTTTTAAGGGCGACACCGCCATGGTCGGCGCCCAGGGCGATGTGCAAAGAGCGGGGTGCCAAAGAACGGGGTGACAGAGAGTAAGTCATGGCGCCCCCTTATCATGCAGATGACACCAATGAAATGACCCAAAGCGCGATGATTTTTAGGTTCACCCATGCGCGGGATGAGCATAAATACGAAGTAGTAATACCTCCGTGGCTTATATGCCGCACCGGGCAGAATTGCGGTTTCCGGGGGGCCGGGATTATTGCGGTCCGGCAAAGGCATACTATTATTATGAATAGATTGTCATGGAGAGATTGGTTTTATGTTAGGTTTGCGCGTGGGGATGGCGGCGTTTGGCCTCTCGCTTATGGCGGCGGCCCCCGCTTTTGCCCAGAATCTGGAAAGCCAAAATCTGGGAAGCCAGCAGCTGGGCGCGCAGGAGCAGCCGGGCAGCAAGCACGCGGAAATCGCCGCGGCGGAAACCAACCTCAATATCTCCGTGGGCTTTCTCCATACCAATTACAGCGAGGGCGCGCCCGACTCCGAAAGCGGCTTTACCCCCGGCTTCACCGTCGGCGGCAGCGTGCTGATGCCGTCGGCCTGGAGCAATATCGACCTCTACTCCGCGCTCTCCTACCAGTTCAGCGCCGGCAATCTGAGCTATAACGGACATTATCTGGTCAGCGGCGCGCCTTTGAATGCGACCGACCGGGCAGTGTTCAACCATGTCGAAGGGCGGCTCGGGCTCGGCCTGCCGATTGCCGGAGGGGCGGCGGAAGCCATTCCTTACCTCGTCGGCGGCTATCAGTCCTGGAACCGCAATATCTCAACCCCCGGCGTGCCCGGCACCGATGAGTTTTACAGCGCCGGCATGGCCGGCGCCGGGATAAAACTCGACATTCCCATCACCGCCACCATCGTGGGCTCCGGCTCAGCCGAGATGATGGGGATATTCGGCGCGCATATCGACAACAACAGTTTTGGCATCGGCTTCGGCATGGGCAATTCGGCGCAGGAGCGCGTCTCGCTCGGGCTGGACGACGCGCTATCCGGGCCGCTGCACCTGCAGGCCAGCGCCGATCTGACGCATTTCAACTATGCCGGCAGCAAGCCCTCCGATGCGAACTTCGGGCTGTATGAGCCGACCAGCACGACGACCCAGGTCGGGGTGAATTTGGGCGTTTCGTATAGTTTTTAAGGCCAGCTTTTTGTAAAAAAGCGGCTGCTTACGCCTTATCATCCTTCATCGCAAAGCGCTGATAAGCAAGCAAATCCATCACCGGAACAGCCTCTGCCCCCGCGATCTGGCACAGCAGATCATGCGCCTGGCCACGGTGGTGGGTCTGATGGTTGAAGACATGGGCGAGGACGAGATGCAGCTTCTGGGTCTGCGCCGTGCCGGCGGTTGTGGCGTAGGTGAGCGGTGCTGTGAATTGCGGCTCTTGCAGCGCATGGACATGGGCGATGATATCCGCGTCGCGCGCGGCACGGGCTGCCGCCAGGGGTTCGAATGTGGGGTGGAGGATTTCATCCAGCCGTACGCCGCGCGGGCTGTTGCCTTGCAGCCGGCCGAGCCACATGCCGTCCGCCACCAGCAGATGGTTGAGCGTGCCGAGCAGTGATTTGAAATAGGCGCCGCGGTCCTGGGTCAGCGCCTCGGGAGGCACTGTGGCCACCGCCTTGTAGAGCTGCGCATTGGCCCAGCGGTTATACAGAGCGAACATGCGGAAATGATCTTCGTACACACCAGCCATGAGGGTTGTCCCTTTCCGTGCCATTCGCAAAGCCGTGGCGAGAGGCTAGCATGGGCACATGAGCACGCAAAAATTCCCAGCCACGCGGCTGCGCCGTAACCGTTTTGATGACGCCACCCGCCGGCTGGTGGCGGAGAACAAACTCTCATCCGACGATTTGATCTGGCCGATTTTCATCCGAGAGGGCGGCGGTGAGCCCGTGGAAATTAACACCATGCCGGGGGTATTTCGCACCGGGCTGGATGGGTTGGCGAAACATGTGGAAGAGGCGGCGAAGCTGCGCATTCCCGCGATTGCTCTGTTTCCGGTAACGCCTCCAGAGCTGAAGAACGCGCAAGGCACCGAGGCGCTGAACCCGGACAATCTCATCTGCCAGGCGGCGCGGCTGCTGAAACGTGAGTTTCCTCACATCGCGCTGCTGGGGGATGTCGCACTCGATCCTTATACCGACCATGGGCATGACGGCCTGCTGGTGGATGATTACGTCGCCAATGACGCCAGCGTGGAAATTCTCACCGCCCAAGCCATCAACCAGGCCGAGGCCGGGATCGATATCATCTCCCCTTCCGACATGATGGATGGGCGGATCGGCGCGATACGCGCCGGGCTGGATGGCGCCGGGTTCATCAACACCCGCCTTATGAGCTACGCGGCCAAATATGCCTCCGCCTTTTACGGCCCGTTCCGCGATGCCATCGGCAGCCAGGGCGCGTTGCGGGGCGATAAAAAAACCTACCAGATGAACCCCGCCAATAGCGACGAGGCGTTGCGCGAGGTGGCCATGGACATCGCCGAGGGGGCGGATATGGTGATGGTCAAGCCGGGGATGCCGTATCTGGACATCATCCGGCGCGTGAAGGAACGTTTCGAGATTCCGGTGTTCGCCTATCAGGTGTCCGGCGAATACGCGATGATTGCGGCGGCCGGGCGCAATGGCTGGCTGGATGAGGACAAGGCCATGCTGGAGAGCCTGCTGGCGTTCAAGCGTGCCGGCTGTTCCGGTGTGCTGACCTATTACGCCGTGCGCGCCGCGCGGCTGTTGGAGGCGTAAATGAGCCTGTGGCCTGGGGCGATAATGCCCGATCTGACCGGCAAGACCGTGATCATCACGGGGGCGAACAGTGGAATTGGCTATTATGCCGCGCTGGAGCTGGCAAAGGCCGGGGCCGAGGTGACTTTGGCCTGCCGTAGTGCCGCCAAAGGCGAGGCCGCCGTGGCCAAGGTAAATGCGGCAGCGCCGGGGCGCGCGGTGTTCTTGCCCCTCGATCTAGCGGACCTCGCCTCGGTGCGGGCATTTGCCGGGGCGTTCAAGGAAAAGCACGGCACGCTCGATCTGCTGATCAACAATGCCGGGGTGATGGCGCTGAAACATCGCCAGGTGACGGCGCAGGGGTTCGAGCAGCAGTTCGGCGTGAATTTTCTGGGGCATTTTTTGCTCACCTCGCTGCTGCTGACGACGCTGATGAACGCGCCCGCGCCGCGCGTGGTGCAGATTTCCTCCATCGCCCACAAACAGGGCAAAATCGCCTTTGCGGATTTACAGTATGAGCGCGGCTATAAGCCCTGGCCGGTGTATCAGCAGTCCAAACTCGCGATGCTGATATTTGCCGAGGAGCTGCAGCGGCGGTCGGATTCCGGCGGCTGGGGGCTGCTCTCGGTGGCGGCACATCCGGGCATTGCAGCCACGGAGCTGGTGGCCAACGGGCCGGGCATGAACAGCCTGATGGCGATTGGCATGAATATAGCCAAGGCCTTTGTGCTGCAGCCAGGCGATGCCGGGGCCTGGCCCAGCATTATGGCCGCGGTGGATGAGACGGCCAAGCCAGGCGCCTATTACGGGCCGCAGGGGATGGGCGAATTCCGCGGGCCGCCGGGTCTGGCGAAGATCAAGCCCACGGCGCTGGATACGGCTACCGGTGCCAAGCTGTGGGATGTGGCTGAGACGCTAACCGGGGCGGACTTCAAACCCGCCCCGTAAAAGCAGCGCGCAGCACGGCAAGGCGGTCCCACAGATTGCGCTCATGCGAACGGGCAAGGTCGCGGCGGGCGAAGGCCGCGGGCAAAGCCGCCGCGAGGGCGAGGCGTGGCGGTTTTACACCAAGCAGCTTTTTCGCATGTGCGGCGAGGATGTCCGGTGCGGTGCCGTCGGCGGGCAGCAGCGAGCGGTTTTGCCGGGCGAGGTAGGAGCTGGCGCGCAGAATGCCGGAAATGGCGTAGGCGGTGCCGAGGTCTTCCACCTCCGGCGAGTCGGCGCCCAGGCATTTGCCGGCGATACGGGCAAGGCGCCCACCGGTGCCGCGCGCATAGGCGAGGAAAGCAGGGAAATCCGGGATGTCGTCGCATTCGGCCTCACGGGCCGCGATGAGCGCTTCGAGGTCTTCTGCTTCTAACAGTCCCGCCTCCAGCGCATTGCTCAATGGTGTTGCGATGTCATGCTTCTTGCGTTGCCCCTCCACCACCTCGCGCCACCATTGCAGACGAATGAGAGCCAGCATGGGCTCGGACGCCACTTCACGGGCGCGGGCGAGCTCGTTATTAAAGAGGTAGAGAATTGCTAATAATTCTCGTTTGCATGTAGGCGCGAACAGCGTGCAAAAAAAACGGTCCGGATCGGCATGGCGTAGACGTGAAAGAAAGGACTGATCGCTTGACGGGGGCATCAACGCACCATAGCTGTTCAACCACCACGAAACAAAGTGCTGGAGATTGTCCCATGGCGTTTGAACTACCCAAGCTGAATTATTCCACCGACGCATTGGCCGAACTGGGCATGTCCCAGGAGACCTTTGAGTACCATTACGGCAAGCATCACAACGCTTACATTGTGGCGCTCAATGGTCTGGTCGAGAAGAACCCCGCACTGCAGGGCAAGTCGCTGGAAGAGCTGATCAAGCTCTCCCACAACAATGCCGAGCTGACGCCGGTGTTCAACAATGCCGGCCAGACGCTGAACCACAACCAGTTCTGGGAAAGCCTCAGCCCCAAGGGCGGCAAGATCCCCGGTAAGCTGGAAGCCAAGATCACTTCAGACTTCGGCTCCGTGGACACGTTCAAGGAGCAGTTCAAGCAGGCCGGCGTTACTCAGTTCGGCTCCGGCTGGGCCTGGCTGATCCTGGGCACCGACGGCAAGCTGAAGGTGACCAAGACCGCCAACGCCATCACCCCGGTTGCGACCGGCGAGGGCAAGGTTCTGCTGGTGTATGATGTGTGGGAACACGCCTATTACATCGACTTCCGCAATCGCCGTCCAGATTACATCTCCAACTTCCTGGATAAGATTGCCAACTATGAGTATGCCGAGGCGAACCTGCTCTCGGCCTAAGGCCGCGCCGGTTGCCGCTTTGTTCCAGGTGGAGCAAAGCGGCGCGCCTCGGCTGTCAACCCTTTAAAGCTGAAATGTTTCTGAGCCGCCGGTTGTTTACAGCCGGCGGTTTTATTTTTGGTGCGCAACTTCATGCCTGTGTTGCCAGGGGCCGGGCGAAGTAGGTGACGGTTTTGCCGTTGGGAAGGGTGGCGCTGCCGATGGGAGCGAAGCCGAATTTGGCATGGAATGCGTCAGAAGCCGGGTTGGGCGGGTCGGCGTTTACCTCGCAGGTTACCTGAGTGTGGCCAGCTTTGGCGGCGGCTTCGAACAGCGCGTTGTAGAGCCTGGCGGCATGACCCTGGCCGCGCGCGGCGGCGGCGGTGACGACACGGTCCACGTAGACGAAGCGTGGGAAGCGGTTTTTGAACCACAGGTAGTTGGTGGAGTCGTAATCGGCGGCTTGGTCAAAGGCAATAATGAAGGCAGAAGTGCCGATGTGGCGGGCGAAGAAGGCCCGAGACACGAGATGCGTGAAGCGGGGAGCGTCCGCAAAGGAAAGCTCCTGGGCGTGCTCGTTGTTGAGGGCGCGGAGGGATTCGAGGCCGATGCTATCTGGAGCTAGGATTCGCATAAAGGAAGAATGCTACTTTTTTTCAAAAAGCTGCTTCTCTTAACAGTCCAGCGTGGCCTTACGCTCCCACTCGGAGAGGTGCGCCGTGTATTCGTTCCATTCGGCGTATTTCAATTTCACGTAGGATTTCACGAAACCTTCGCCTAGTGCAGCACCTATGGTGGGGGAGGCTTCGAATTCGCGTAACGCATCGAGCAGGTTGAGCGGCAGGCGTTTGGCATCCTTCACGAGATGACCATCAGTGTACATATTAATATCCAGCCGCGGGCCGGGGTCGGTTTTTTTGGCGATGCCGTCGAGACCGGCGGCAAGCAAGCCGGCTTGCAGAAGGTAGGGGTTGGCGGCGCCGTCGGGCAGGCGCATTTCGAAGCGGCCGGGCTCGGGGATGCGGATCATGTGGGTGCGGTTATTGCCTGAGTAGGTCACGGTGTTTGGTGCCCAGGTGGCGCCGGAGATTGTTCGGGGGGCATTGATGCGCTTGTAGGAATTTACGGTGGGGTTGAGCAAAGCGGCGATGGCGCCGGCGTGTTCTATGGCGCCGCCGATGAAGTTGTAACCGAGCTGTGAGACGCCGAGTTCGCCTGCTTCATCCTCGAACAGGTTTTTGTCGCCATCCCACATCGACACATGGCTGTGGCAGCCGGAGCCGGTGAGGCCGAGGAAGGGTTTGAGCATGAAGGTGGCGCGCAATCCGTGTTTTTCGGCAATGGATTTGGCCATGAATTTGAAGAACACATGGCGGTCGGCGGTGATCAGCGCGTCGTCGTAATTCCAATTCATCTCGAACTGGCCGTTGGCGTCTTCATGGTCGTTTTGATAAGCCCCCCAGCCCATGGCCAGCATGGCATCGCAAATTTCTGTGATGATATCGTAACGGCGTAACAGCGCCGAGGCATCATAGCATGGTTTAGCGGCACTGTCGGCGGGGTCGGAGATTGCGGAACCATCAGGCGTGGTCAGGAAGAACTCGCATTCCACGCCACTCTTCATCTGGTAGCCCATGGCTTTGGACCGGGCCATGACTTTTTGCAGCACGATGCGCGGGCCTTGCTCCACGGGCTTGCCGTTCATCCAGATATCGGAGGCGAGCCAGCCGACTTCGGGCTTCCATGGCAGCGGCGTGAGCGTCGTGGGGTCGGGGATTGCGAACATGTCGGAATCGGCGGGCGAGAGATCAAGCCATGTGGCGAACCCCGCGAAACCCGCACCATTTTTCTGCATGCCGGCGATGGCGGCGGCCGGCACCAGTTTGGCGCGCTGGGCACCGAACAGATCGGTATAGGAAATGAGGAAATATTTCAGCCCAAGTTCTTTGGCTTTTTCAGCCAGGTCGATCGTCATGTTGCTAATGCCCCGCTTGAAAATTCAGCTTTAAAAGTTTTTACCTGGAAACCAATTCGTGCCGGCCAGCGGAATCTGGGTCATGGCGGAAGCCTCCATGGTCAATGCGACCAGATCTTCCGGCTCCAGATTGTGCAGATGGCTCTTGCCGCAGGCGCGCGCGATGGCCTGCGCTTCCAGCGTGAGCACGGAGAGATAGTTGGCCAGCCGGCGGCCGGCCTTGACCGGGTCGAGACGTGCGGCGAGCACCGCATCCTGGGTGGTGATGCCGGCAGGGTCGCGGCCTTCGTGCCAATCGTCGTAAGCGCCGGCGGTGGTGCCAAGTTTGTTGTATTCAGCTTCCAACTCCGGAGAATTGTCACCCAAAGCGATGAGTGCTGCGGTGCCAATAGCCACCGCATCCGCACCAAGCGCCAAAGCTTTCGCAACATCGGCACCAGAACGAATGCCACCTGAGACGATGAGCTGAACCTTGCGATGCATGCCCAAATCTTGCAGCGATTGCACGGCCGGGCGAATGGCGGAGAGGATCGGGATGCCGACGTGTTCGATGAACACATCCTGCGTCGCCGCCGTGCCGCCTTGCATGCCATCCAGCACCACCACATCGGCGCCCGCTTTAACGGCCAAAGCGATGTCGTAATACGGGCGGCTGGCACCGATTTTCACATAGATCGGCTTTTCCCAATTGGTGAGCTCACGCAATTCAAGGATTTTGATTTCCAGATCATCCGGCCCGGTCCAATCCGGGTGGCGGCAGGCGGAACGCTGATCAATCCCTTCCGGCAGGTTGCGCATCTGCGCCACGCGCGGCGAGATTTTCTGGCCCAAAAGCATGCCGCCGCCGCCGGGTTTGGCCCCCTGCCCTACCACCACTTCGATAGCATCGGCCTTGCGCAGATCGGTAAGGTTCATGCCGTAGCGCGAGGGTAGGTATTGGTAGACGAGCGTCTGGCTATGCCCGCGCTCCTCCGGCGTCATCCCGCCATCGCCCGTGGTGGTGGAGGTGCCAACGGCAGTGGCGCCCCGGCCCAGGGCTTCCTTGGCATTGCCCGAGAGCGCGCCGAACGACATGCCGGCGATGGTGATGGGGATTTTGAGATGGATCGGTTTTTTGGCGAACCGCGTGCCGAGCACGACATCGGTACCGCAACGTTCGCGGTAGCCTTCCAGCGGGTAGCGCGAGACCGACGCACCGAGGAACAACAGATCGTCAAAATGCGGGAGTTTGCGTTTGGCCCCGCCACCGCGAATGTCGTAAATGCCGGTGGCGGCGGCGCGCTGAATTTCGGAAATGGTCTGCTGGTCGAACGTAGCGGAATAACGCGGGCGGGTTTGCGGAATATGCGGCACGTGGTCTTCGGTCATCTCTAGTAAGCCCCGGCGTTATCGACATGGAAATGATACAGGGTCCGGGCGGAACCGTAACGGGTGAAATCCTCTGGCTTTTCGGTGCAACCAGCCTGTTTCAGAAGGCTCCCAAGAATTTCCTTGTCCTCGGCAGTCATCTCTTTAACTTCGCAGTCAGCACCAAGGCTTTTCACAGTACCTTTCACAAACAAGCGGGCCTCATAAAGCGAATCGCCCAGCGCCTCGCCTGCATCGCCGCAAATAACCAGATTACCGGATTGCGCCATGAAGGCAGACATATGCCCAGCATTGCCCTTCACCACGATATTCACGCCCTTCATGGAGATGCCACAGCGCGCCGCCGCATTACCGTCGATGATCAGCAGCCCGCCGTGAGCGGTGGCACCAGCGGACTGGCTGGCATCACCCTTCACATGCACGGAGCCCGACATCATGTTTTCCGCAACACCCGTGCCGGCATTCCCCCGGATGGTGATGGCGGCACCATCATTCATCCCGGCACAGTAATAACCGGCATGGCCATCTATGGTGATCGCCACAGGTGCGGTAACGCCGACCGCGATGGCATGCGCGCCGCGCGGGTTGAGCACGGACCATTCCGTGCGGTTGGTTTTCTCCTCCAGCCCCTGCAGCGCGGCGTTCAGGTCGCGCAATTTTTCCTGGGAAAGATCGAAAATCACAGCATCCTCCAGTGTCTTTTGTAAGGCACTCATGCCGCACGCTCCCAGAAATACACCTGGCCCGGCTCAGGCTCGAACAGTTTTGCGCTCTCGATGCCGGGCAGATCGGCCAGCGCGCGGTACTCCGACCCGAAAGCGACATAATCGTCAGTCTCGGCCATCACGGCAGGCTTGCAGGCCACAGGGTCGCGCAGTACGCCAAAACCGTTCTCGGTGCCTACAACGAAGGTGTAGAAACCATCGAGCTTATCGAGCGCATTGTGCAGCGCCTCATCCAGCTTTTTACCTTCGCGCAGCTGGTAGGAAAGAAAACCAGCGGCGACCTCGGTATCGTTCTGCGTGGCAAATTCGATACCCTCGCGCATCAGCGTGCGGCGGACATCGTTATGGTTGGAGAGCGAACCATTATGCACCAGGCATTGGTCAGCGCCGGTGGAGAACGGATGCGCGCCCTCGGTGGTGATGGCGGATTCGGTGGCCATGCGCGTATGGCCAATGGCATGGCTGCCGGACATGGAGGCCAGGCCAAAGCGCTTGGCCACATCCGCCGGCAGGCCAGTACCCTTGAACAATTCCATACGTTCGCCGGCGGCAACAATGGTGATTTCGGGATGCTTAGCCAGCGCCGCGCGCACTTCCGCCTCGCGCGCCGTAGGGAAGGAGATGACCGCATGGTCGTCATGCTCCACGCAAGCCACGCCAAGGCCAGCAGCCAGCGCCTGGTAAGCAAAGCCACCCTTGGCACGCAGCGTAAGTTTGCGATGCCCCGGCGCACCCTGGCCATAAATGGCAAAGCCGGCGGAGTCAGGCCCGCGGTCGGTGAGGACGCCGAGCATGCCGCTCAAAAGCCGGCCAAGTTCGGGCTCCAGTCTGGCGTTCTTCAGGAACAGTCCGGCAATGCCACACATGGTTTAGTCTACTCCTCTGTCCGATCTGGAGATTAACCGGGCCAACCAGAAGCGTCAACTGGAAAGAATAAACAATTCTTGCTAGGAAATTTTAACGTTGCCTGCAGAGTAAAAAGGCCAGGGCTCTGCCCGTCGTGCGAAGCACGCCTCCGGCGTGACGACCCCGCTGGGGCCTGAGGCCCTAGACCCCCGATAGCTTAAGAATTGAAAAGGGCCCTGCCATCTCGCTGTTTCAACAGCTGGAGGCAGGGCCCTTTTCAATTCTTAAGCTAATGGGGTCTGGGCCTCAGGCCCAGTGGGGGTCGAGGGAGCAAAGCCCCCCCTTTTTACTCCGCAGGCAATGCCTTGGTGTTGCGTTCTTTCAGGAAGGCGAAGAATTCCACGCCTTCGCGCAGGCGGCGGACCAGCATTTGGCGGGACAGCATCATTTCCCCGAGGATGCTGAGGATTTTGGACGGGCGGAAGTAGAACTGGCGGTAGATGGTTTCCACCGAGTCGAAGATTTCCTGATGGCTCAGATGCGGGTAGTGCAGCGGGGCGATTTGCACGCCGTGCTCGTCGATCAGCTCGGCATTTTCGATATCAAGCCAGCCTTCCTTCACCGCCTGGTTGTACAGGAAGGTGCCGGGGTAGGGAGCCGCCAGCGACACCTGAATGGTGTGCGGGTTGATCTCCTTGGCGAAGGCGATGGTCTCTTTGAGTGTGTTCTGGTCTTCGCCGGGCAGGCCGACGATGAAGGTGCCGTGGATTTTAACGCCAAGCTTATGGCAATCCGCGGTGAACTGCTTGGCCACCTCGATGCGCATGCCTTTTTTGATATTGTGCAGGATCTGCTGGTTGCCGCTCTCGTAGCCAACGAGCAACAGGCGCAGGCCGTTTTCCTTAAGCACTTTCAGCGTCTTATAGGGCACATTGGCCTTGGCATTGCAGGACCAGGTGACGCCGAGCTTACCCAGCTCTATCGCGATCTCTTCCGCGCGCGGCAGATTGTCGGTGAAGGTGTCATCATCGAACATGAACTCCTTCACCTGCGGGAAAAGCTCCAGCGCGCGCTTGATCTCGGCGATGACATTGCCGACCGAGCGGGTGCGGTATGTGTGCCCGCCGACAGTCTGCGGCCACAGGCAGAAGGTGCAATGCGATTTGCAGCCGCGCCCGGTGTAGATGGAAACATAAGGGTGCTTGAGGTAGCCGATGAAATAGTCCTCGATGCGCAGATGTTTGGCGTAGACATCGACCACGAACGGAAGCTCATCCATATCCAGCAGCAGCGGGCGGTCTTGGTTCTTCACCAGCTGGCCATCGGCGCCACGCCACCAGATGCCCTGCACCTCGACGAGCGGCTTGCCTTCGGCGATTTCTTTGATGGTGAAATCGAACTCATTGCCGCAGACGAAATCCAGCACTTTGGCGCGCGCCAGGGATTCTTCCGGCTGCACGGCAACCTTGGCGCCAATGAAGCCGACGAGGAGCGCTGGGTTCAGTTTCTTGAACTCTTCGGCCACCTTCACGTCGTTGGAGAAGGAGGGGGTGGAGGTGTGGATGACGAGCAGCTGATGCGTGGCCGCATGCGGCAGCACATCGGCCATGGTCAGCCGCGCCGGGGGCGCGTCGATCAGCGTGCTATCGGGCAGCAAAGCCGCGGGCTGGGCCAGCCAGGTGGGGAACCAGAAGGACTTGATCTCGCGCCGCGCCTGGTAGCGCGAGCCGGCGCCGCCATCGAAGCCGTCGAAGGAGGGGGGCTGCAGGAACAGGGTTTTCAAGGTCATCTCGTTTCTCTCAACAACTATCGGAGCTTACCGGGATCGGCTTGCATCATCTGGCCACGCCAGTCCACCCGGCTGCCAGTAAAACTTGCTATAAAGATGATGGTGGAAAGCGAATCGCGCAACAGAAAAAACCCTGGCCCGCTCGATGACGGCAGGCGTAAAGCGGCATCTATGCGCCGGGCCGCGAGCACACGGGTAATAAGGGCCGCCGCCAGCAATACCCAGGCCCAGATGGCGCCCCAGGAAAACAATATGGTCAGCGCGGACCAGAGCAGCGATATCTGCAGCACCGAGGCGGCATAAGGCAGGGGCACCAAGGCCCGGATGGTGCGGGCCCAGCGCAGTTCATGGCGGAACAAGGCGCGGAAATCCGCCTCCGGCACGGTGGTTGCGGGCACCAGTTGTGCCAGGGTCAGCTTGTAGCCACGGGCCAGCACGAGCCGGCCCATCACCTGGTCATCCGCCAGATTATTAACCACGGCGCGGAGCCCTCCCACATCTTCCAGCACTTTTCTCGTCATCGCCATGGTCACGCCCAGGCAGTCCTGCCGCCCCAGCTCGCGGGCCAGCAATGCGCCGGGCAGGAAGCTATAGTTGATCTGATTGGCGCCCAGCCTGGTGGCGGTGGCCGGCGTACCCGGCAGTGCCGTGTAGAGCGAGGTAACAAGCCCCACGCCCGGCACTTCGAGGGCGGCGATGACTCGGTCCAGAAAATACGGCGGCACGTGGATGTCGGCGTCCGAGATTACCAGAACCTCGTGCCGCGCCTCGCGTTGCATATTGATAAGGTTGGAGATTTTTCGGTTGCTGCCATATTGGGTGGCATCGACCACCAGAGCAACCTCCTGCGCGGGATAACGCGCGCGCAGCGTTTCCACCACCGCCAGCACCGGGTCCGTCTCGCTCTGCACGCCAAACACCAGCTGGTAATCGGGGTAGTCCAGCAGGAAGAAGGATTCCAGCGCTTGCTCGGTCAACGGATCGACCCCGCATAACGGCTTGAGGATGGAGGCAGGCGGACGGGCCAGCGGTGGTGCTACCGGGGCTGCCACAAAACGCTGCACCAAAATCGTGCCGGCAATCTGCTGTACTATACCAATGAGCGCGCAGATTGCCGCAATGCCGGCGAGCACCAGCACTAGCCCTGACCTTCAGACATTAGCTGGCAAACATTATTTGGAGGCGCTCTGCAGCTTCGCGATTTTGGTTTGCAAAGCGGCGATGAGCCTGGAGGCGTCACCCGAACTGACCAGCGAGGAGAAATCAGACTCGTGCAGCGCCACCTGGCTGATGGTGCCGCCAAGCAGCACATCGGTAATGCGCCAGCCCTGCGGGGTGTTGTGTACGGCATAATCCAGCTCCACCGGATCGCCGCCGCCGCCGGGCTGCAGCGTGCTCCGCACGATGAAACCCTGGCCCAAGGGCTTTTCGGTGGGCGAGACGGTGAATGTCTCGCCGCCAAAGGCGTTGAACTGGCTGGCGTAGGAGGTAATGGTGAACTGGCCGATCAGCTCGACCAGCTGCTGCTGCTGCGCCGCCGGTAGGGTGGACCACAGGAAGCCGACCGAATTCTTCGTCACCGTCGCCAGATCGTAGCTCTGCGCCACAACCGGGGTAAGGCCCGCACTACGCGCGGCGAAATTACCCCCGGCGGAGCCCGCTTTCATGGAAGCGAGCAGCCCGGCATCGAGCGCTTCGACCGGTGCGGCTTCAGCTGTGGCAGCGTAAGCGGTGCTACGCAGAACGGTACTGCCCAGCGCCATACCGAGCAGGGCGGCCACAAAAATTCGTTTCATGCGCCCTGCACTGCTCCCTAATTACTGCGCCGGAATGGCGATCATGCCCAATTGCGGATCCAGCCCGAGGGCCGCAATCGCATTTGTCACGATATGGCTCGCCGTAAGCCCGGCTTCAATAAGCTGCGCCGCCGGGGTGTTATGATCGATCAATCTATCCGGCAGCGTCATCGGGCGGAACTTGAGCCCCTTATCGAATGCGCCGGTCCAGGCCAGATGATGCGCCACGGCGGCACCAAATCCGCCGGCCGAGCCTTCCTCGATGGTGATGAGCACCTCGTGGTGGCGGGCGAGCTGGTTGATCAGATCCTTATCCAGCGGCTTCATGAAGCGCGCATCGGCGATGGTGCAGGGGAAGCCGTGGGCTGCCAGCTCGGCCGCGGCTTTCTGCGCATCGGCGAGACGCGGGCCGAGGGCGAGAATCGCGATCTTGCTGCCCTCCTGCAAAATGCGGCCCTTGCCGATCTCCCAGACGGTGCCACGTGCCGGCAGTTCAATACCAACGCCTTCACCGCGCGGATACCGGAATGCCGAGGGGCCGTCGTCAATGGCGGCGGCGGTGGCCACCGCATGCATCAGCTCCAGCTCGTCGGACGGCGCCATGATGACCATGTTCGGCATCGGCCCGAGGTAGCAGAGGTCGAACGCCCCGGCATGGGTCGCGCCATCGGCACCCACCAGACCGGCGCGGTCCATGGCAAAGCGTACCGGCAGTTTCTGGAGCACCACATCATGCACCAGCTGGTCGTAACCGCGCTGCAGGAAGGTGGAATAGATGGCGCAAAAGGGTTTCAGCCCCTCGGTCGCCATGCCGGCGGCGAAGGTTACCGCATGCTGCTCGGCAATGCCCACGTCGAACATGCGTTCGGGGAATTTTGCCTCGAACTTGTCGAGGCTGGTGCCGGGGGACATTGCGGCGGTGATGGCGACGATGCTCGAGTCGAGATCAGCCTCGGCGATCAGCGCCTTGGCGAACACATTCTGGTAGGTCGGCGGGCCGGGCGGGGCCTTTTTCTGCTCGCCGGTGATGACGTTGAATTTCTGCACGCCATGATATTTATCCGCCGCCGCTTCCGCCGGGGCGTAGCCTTTGCCCTTCTGCGTCACGACATGCAGCAGCACCGGCTCGGCTGCTTCCGAGTCGCGCAGGTTGCGCAGCACGGGCAGCAGATGGTCCAAATTATGCCCGTCGATGGGCCCGACATAATAAAAGCCCAGCTCCTCGAACAAAGTGCCGCCGGTGAGGATGCCACGGGCGTATTCCTCGGCCCGGCGCGCGGTGCGCTCCACCGGACGGGGCAGGCGCTTGGCCATTTTCGCGGCAAAATCCCGCAAACTCAAAAAGCTGCGCGACGAAATGAGCTTGGACAGATACGCGCTCATGGCTCCCACGGGCGGCGCGATCGACATGTCATTATCGTTTAAAATCACGATCATACGCGACCGCATGGCGCCGGCGTTGTTCATCGCCTCATAGGCCATGCCGGCGCTCATCGAGCCGTCGCCGATCACGGCAATGACATTGCGCGGGTCTACCTCATGCTTAATGTCGCGGGCCACGGCCATGCCGAGCCCGGCGGAGATCGAGGTGGAGGAATGTGCCGCGCCAAACGGGTCGTATTCGCTCTCCGAACGGCGGGTGAAGCCCGAAAGCCCGCCCGGCTGGCGCAGGGTACGGATACGGTCGCGGCGCCCGGTGAGGATTTTATGCGGGTAGGTCTGATGGCCCACATCCCAGATCACGCGGTCACGCGGCGTGTCGAACACGGCGTGAATGGCAACCGTCAACTCGACGACTCCAAGCGAGGAGCCGAGATGGCCACCCGTGGTGGAGACGGTGTCGATGGTCTCCGCGCGCAATTCATCGGCCAGCTGCTTCAACTGGTCGGTCGAAAAATTACGCAGATCGGCTGGAATAGTAACCCGGTCCAGGAGCGGGGTCCGCGGCGGCATCAGTGACATTCCCCGAAGCGCGGCGGCAGTCTCATACGCATCAAATCCCGTCCTTTACACTCTTTACTCTTAAGACTTCAGTACTCATCTCAACCGTACTCAACTGTACCCATGCCACCCTAAGCCGAATCGGGCGGGACGAGCAGCTTGAGAATCCTCATCCCTTACGAGACCATGAACAGAAAAGCCAGCCACGTGCTTCGCCCCCCGCCCTGCGAAAAGGCCACAGGTGAAGGTTAATGTAAGCACAAGCTTGCGGATTGTGGAGGCAATGACTTACATGCTGACATAGAAAGCGCGGCGGCGTGACACAGCGGCAACAGGATGGCTAAAATGGACGGCATGACGGCGACTAAGACTATGCGGGTCATTCTGGCGCAACCGCGCGGTTTCTGCGCCGGGGTTGAGCGCGCCATCGATATCGTTGAGCGCGCTTTGCAGAAATTCGGCCCCCCGATCTATGTGCGGCACGAAATCGTGCATAACCGCCATGTCGTCGAGGATCTGCGCGCCCGTGGGGCCGTGTTCGTGGATGAGCTGGACGAGGTGCCGGAAGGCGCCTGGACCGTGTTCTCCGCACATGGCGTGGCCCGCAAAGTGGTCCAGGCCGCGGCCGACCGCACCCTCCCCGTTATCGACGCCACATGCCCGCTGGTTGCCAAAGTACATGCCGAGGGCCGCCGCTACGCCGGCCAGGGCCGCGAGATCGTGCTGATCGGCCATGCCGGCCATGCCGAGGTTGAGGGCACCATCGGGCAGATCGACGGTACCGTTCACCTGGTGCAAACCGTCGCCGATGCCGAGAAGCTCGAAGTGGATGCCAAGAGCAAGCTTGCCTACATCACCCAGACCACGCTCTCGGTCGATGATACCCGCCACATCATCGCGGCCTTGAAAAAGCGCTTCCCCGCCATCGTCGGGCCGGATGTTAAAGACATCTGCTACGCCACCCAGAACCGCCAGGAAGCGGTGCATCAGCTCGCCGGCCAGGTTGAGCTGATCCTTGTAGTGGGCAGCAAAAACTCTTCCAATTCCAACCGCTTGCGCGAAATCGGCGCGGAGCTGGGCCATCCCGCATACCTGATCGACGATGCCTCCGCCTTGCGCGCGGAATGGTTCGAGGGCATCTCAATCGTCGGCCTCACCGCCGGGGCCTCGGCGCCCGAAGTTCTGGTGCAGGGCGTCATCGAAGGGCTGAAGCAATTCGGCCAGGTTAAAGTCGAACTGCTGGCCGGCACGCCGGAAGACGTTAAATTCAAGCTACCGGCCGAAGTGGCCAGCATCTAATAGATCGGGGCGAGTATGGTACCGTTAAACCAGGCTGTTACAGTAGCCACCTACATCATGAAGCAGAAGCTGAAGGGCAATAAGCGCTACCCGCTGGTGCTCATGCTCGAGCCCCTGTTCCGCTGCAATCTGGCCTGTTCCGGCTGCGGCAAAATCGATTATCCGAGCGAAATCCTGAACCAGCGCATCTCGGTGGCCGATGCCATCCTCGCCGCCGAGGAATGCGGCGCGCCGATGGTCGCCATCGCCGGCGGCGAACCGCTCCTGCACAAGGAACTGCCGCAGATCGTCGAAGCCTACCTCAAAATGGGCAAATACGTCATCCTCTGCACCAATGCGCTGCTGCTGGAAAAGAAGATCGACCAGTACAAGCCGCACCCGAATTTCTGCTGGGACATCCATCTCGACGGCGACAAAGAGATGCATGACAAGGCCGTGGACCAGGAAGGCGTGTACGAACGCGCCGTGGACGCGATCAAGCTTTCGAAAGCCAAGGGGTTCCGCACCTCCATCAACTGCACGCTGTTTGAGGGTGCGAATCCGGAACGCGTCGCCGCCTTCCTCGACACGGTGGCCGATATGGACATCGAGGGCGTGATGACCTCCCCGGGCTATGCCTACGAGCGCGCCCCGGACCAGCAGCACTTCCTGAACCGCACCCGCACCAAGGAGCTGTTCCGCGACATTTTCCGCCGCGGCAAAGAGAGCGCGAAACGCGGCAAGCATTGGAAATTCACCCAGAGCCCGCTGTTCCTGGACTTCCTCGCTGGTAACCAGACCTACGCCTGCACCCCCTGGGGCAACCCGACGCGCAACGTGTTCGGCTGGCAGCGCCCCTGCTATCTGCTCGGCGAAGGCTACGCCAAGACCTACAAAGAGCTGATGGATACGACCGATTGGGATAAATACGGCGTCGGCAATTACGAAAAATGCGCCGATTGCATGGTCCACTCGGGTTTTGAGGCCACCGCCGTGGTGGATAGTTTCAAAGCACCATGGAAGCTGGCGAAGTTTGCCCGTGGCATGATCAAGGGCATCAAAACCGAAGGTGCGATGGTCCGCGATATTCCACTGGATAAGGCCCGCAAGGCGGACTTCGTGTTCAGCAAGCACGTCGAGACCAAAATGGCCGAAATCCACGCCAAGAAGAACGCGGCTCTGCCGGCGGAGTGACTCCCAGGGGCTTTGCCCCTGGACCCCACCAAGGGCCTAAGGCCCTTGGATCCCGCCCGGATTAAAAAAGGGGCCCTGAAGTAGGGCTCCTTTTTTAATCCGAAGAGCCCGGGAGCTACGAGCGCCCTGCCCTTTGGTGGAAGATCAAGAACAAAACCTACGGGAGCCATATCCATGACCGAGCTACGCAGCATCACCTTCACCCATGAGAGTGCCGAACTTCTTGGCCAGCTGGCCGTGCCAGCCGGGCCGGGACCGCATCCGGCCGTGCTGGTGATGCATAATGCGCTCGGGCTTGGCCACCATATGCAGGACGTCGCCCGCCGCCTGGCCGCACAAGGCTACATCGCGCTGGCCTCCGACATGTACGGCGGCGGGGTGGTGCATAAGGATTCGGAAGGTGCCGGCAGCTCTTACGTGCCGCTTCTGCAAACCCCCGGCCTGCTGCGCGGCCGCGTCGTCGCCTGGTTCGAGCATATGAGAACCCTCCCCGGCGTGGACGCCGCCCGCACCGGCGCCATCGGCTACTGTTTCGGCGGCCAATGCGTGCTGGAACTGGCGCGCAGCGGCGCGGATGCGAAAGCCGTGGTCAGCTACCACGGCCTGCTCACCACGGCGCAAAAGGCGGTGCCGGGCGGGGTAAAAGCGTTTGTTGCAGCCTATACCGGGGCCCGAGACCCTTACGCACCGTATGATCATGTGCAGGCCCTGCGCGAAGAGCTGATTGCCGGCGGGGCGCACTGGCAGATCACCGAGTTCGGCGAGGTCTACCACGCCTTCACCGACCCCGACGCAGGCACCACGCCCATCCCCGGCCTCGGCTATGACCCGCTGGCGGATAAAATCTCCTGGGCCGGCACGCTGGCACTATTGGAAACGTTGGTAAAACGAGCCTAAGCTGCTAGTTACGCTTGGAGATGGACATGACCGAAAAACCGCAACAGCTGCCCGATACCCGTGCAAAAAGTAAGATGGCACGGGCATCCCAATTTGGCATGATGTTTGGCATCGGCTTATTCATCGCCTTTCCACTGCCTAAGACCGGGATATTTACAGACGTGGTCAAAGGAATCGGGGTAGCAGCCCTGATCGCCGCTATCGTCTACCGACAAAAACTCAAGCACCACCGCATTGCCGAGCAAGCATTACCGATTACGGAATAGCACCACGGGCAATGCCCCCTGCCCTAGCCTGGATCACGCGTGTGCGTGATGATCGACAGATAGGTCATCGGCTTCACCAGCAGCTTCTCTGGCCCATGCGGTGCAGCCGAATCGAACAGCAGGGCGTCCCCCGGCGTCAGGTGATATGACTGGTCACCATGTCGGTAAACGACTTCGCCGGAGAGCATATAGATGAATTCGGTACCCTCATGCTGAAACGCCGGGTATGGCGCGGCTTCAGTGCTTAAGCTGATGAGATACGGCTCCACCACTACATTACCACCCAGCGCATGACCCAGCAGTGAATATTGGTGCCCGGATTTGGTGCCGCGCCGCTCAATCACCACGCCGGTACCAGCCTTCACAAACGAGCAGTCGCGTTTTTCCTCGAAGGTGGAGAAAAAAGTAGTGATGGGCACGTTGAGCGCGCTGGCCAGCGCCTGGAGCGAGGCGAGTGAGGGCGATATCTGCCCATTTTCGATTTTCGAGAGCATGCCTCCGGACAGCCCGGCGGAGGCCGCAAGCTCGGACACGGTAATGCCGACCCGGCGGCGCAATTGGCGCACCTGCACCCCTATGGCTTGTTCCAATGTAAGGTCTGAGACCGCTGCAGCACTACTGCCGGTGGTATAGGGTTCGGCGATCGCCTCTGGGAGGCCGGCCTCAGCCAAGGCATCGGGCAGGCTGGCTTTAATCATTCGGGCGTGTTGCCCCAGTTTCCCCTGCGTCCGCATCGGCTCTATCAGCCCTCCTGACATATCCTTATGCCGCGGAGGTTGAAAATTCCAGCCTTGTTTACATTATCACGACAAAGTTTGAGCAGCGCGCCGCAAGATTGCGCAAAGCCAGGGACTATTGCGCAGATTCAAGGCGTTTGGCGGCGGTAAGTGTATTTCGCAACAGGCAGGCGATGGTCATCGGGCCGACACCACCCGGCACAGGCGTGATTTTGCCTGCGATTTGGGCGGCTTCGGCATAGGCCACATCCCCCACCAGCTTGGTTTTGCCAGGTGTTACGGACGGCACACGGTTGATGCCGACATCGATGACCACGGCGCCGGGCTTGATCCAGTCGCCCTTAACCATCTCCGGGCGGCCGACAGCGGGGATGAGAATGTCGGCGGTGCGGCACAACCCGGCCAAGTCCCGGGTTTTGGAATGCGCCATGGTGACGGTGCAGTTCTGCTGCAGCAGCAATTGCGCCACCGGCTTGCCGACCAGGTTGGAGCGCCCGATGACGACGGCGTGCAGCCCGGTAAGGTCGGGAATAACATCCTGCAGCAGCAGCAGGCAGCCGAGCGGCGTGCAGGAGACAAGGCCCGGCAACCCGCCGGCCAGGCGCCCGGCGCTGACCACGGTCAGCCCGTCCACGTCCTTATCTGGGTTGATGGTGTTGATGACCTCATCGGCATCCAGATGCTTCGGCAACGGCAACTGCACGAGGATGCCGTGTACCGCCGGGTTGGCATTCAGCTCGCGCACCAGCGCCAGCAGCGCGGCTTGGGTGGTATCGGCCGGCAGAGCGTGATGGAAGGACTCCATGCCCAGCTCGACGGTGGTTTTCACCTTGCTGCGGACATAGACCTGCGATGCAGCGTCTTCCCCCACCAGCACCACCGCGAGGCCGGGCTTAAAGGACAGAGTTTTCACCTCAGCCGCGATTTTGGAGAGCAGTGTCGCCGCGAAGGCTTTGCCGTCGATAATGTCTGCCAAGATTTCGGTCCTCAACTTTTCTCTAAAGTAAATTAATATACCTTAAAGGAATAAACAAGCGCACGGGGTCTGCCCGAAGTCTGACTATTGCAGATGGGAGAGAAAATCCATGCGCTGAAGAAAATTGAAGCTGCATTTAATAATGTAGGACGGATGAAGCGAAGCGGAATCCGCCATCTCGGGTGATGCGATACCGGCTGGCTGGCCCGCTGGAGCCGTGATTAGTCGGATGGCGTCGTTGCGTTGCACGTAAGCCGATAGATTCCGCTTCGCTCAATCCGCCCTAAAGCTTTATGGTGTGCGAGAGAATTTTGTTATGCTCTCTGCCTGTCGATTAAGCTCCTTATCGTCAATTTGTTCCGCCTTAACAATTTCGCGAGGCAATTCCTTTGTCAAATAATTTAACGCGGCTTGCTGTTGAATCAGTATCCCGTGAAGTTCAGCCCAAGTTATAGATGTGGTTGCCGTTGAGATGCCCGCATTTGTCAGCCACATCGGTGCCGTAATATTTTCCGGCGATTTTGATGATTCTATATCTTCGTTAAAATGTTTAATACGGTTCCATATTCGACTAAGTCTCCGCTCCGGGTTCTGATCATCTTGCACATAATACCAGTCATCGCGGTCACTGACTCTTTGGGCGATTCCCAATTTTGTTTGGCTGTGATTCACTGAGGCGCGCCGATTCGGGTGCGGGAGGTGGGTATGGGTCGGCCGATTGAGATCACGAATTT